>JARULB010000003.1:0-300000 GCA_029688905.1 Balneolales bacterium ANBcel1
TGGCACAAGCCAATATGGGTCCGCAGTCCGTGCTCGGGTTCCTCGGATAATCCGACGGATCCAGGCAGCAACTCTTTCCTGCTGGCACGATTACCTCCTGCCGGCGGCCTTCAAAAGCCGGGTGTCACTGCGACATCCGGCTTTTTTTTTGACATCCCGCCATCACACAACGGTAGCCGAGGCCGTATGTAGCCGGACACACAAAGTGCGGTAACAGGCAACGCAATACAGGAATGTGCCGAAATTCGGCACACCCATCCGATGCTCATCACACCAGGGAGTATCTGAGTATCAATTGATTCGTCGGTTGGCCGGACCTGCCACGACTCCGGAAACTTCCTCCGAAAAACGATTTTATTTGATGATTAAAAAAACCACCCGCTCAGCTTAAAAAATTTTACCGGCAGCCGATAATGGAGATGGGTAGTTCCCTTTACCAGCATCGGTTGCGCTTTCGCCCGGTCCCTTACACATGATTTTAGTGGTAAATCCGGCAGCAGGCGCTGCCTGACCATTATCCACAGAGGAAATCCATATGTCAAGCTTTGGTGACCTTAACCGGGTGAATACCAATATTCAGTCGTTGATCGCCCAGCTTTCGCTGAACCGCATCAACCGCAGTCTGGCGATCAATCAGCTCCAGCTGTCAACCGGCATGCGCATTAACCGGGCGGAAGACAACGCCGCCGGCTACTCCATCGCCACCAAATTGAACAGTCGTGTCGCGGGACTTGGCCAGGCCCTGCAGAACGTCGGCGATGCAAAGTCTGTGCTGGACATTGCCGAATCCAGTTTCGACACGATCATGGACAACCTGATCGAAATGAAAGCCCTGGCAACCCAGGCCTCGAACGATACCCTGGGCAGCACCGAACGGGACTATCTCGGCAAACAGATTGCCGCTCTGGGCCAGGATATCAATGACATCGCCAACCAGACGGTATTTCAGGATTTCGACCTGCTCAACGGACAGGCGGGACTTACCGGTGCCAGTGCGTTTTCGGGATCACTCACATTGACCTTCCAGGTAGGTGAACGGGCTTCCGATACCATCACAACCAACATCAGCGCGGTCAACGTCAATCAGCTGTTTAATACCTCCAGCATCACGTCGGGCAACATTTCGGTGTCCACGGGCGGCGCTCCCGGTCAGCAGGGGTCCCTGGTCTTCGGCAACGGAGCCACCGGGGCAACCTCAGCGGATTTTCGTTCGTTTCTCTCCGTTATTGACGGAGCCATCGACAGCATGGCACGGCGCGTCAACCAGGTGGGCATCACACAATCGTCCCTGAGTATCCGGGAGGTCACCCTGTCGCGCGGCATCAGTGCCAACCGGTCGGCGGTGAGTCGAATCATGGATACCGACTTTGCCAGGGCGCAAAGCGAATCGATCCGACTACAAATTCTGCAACAAACAGCTATCGCCGCCCTTGCACAGGCAAATATGGGTCCGCAGTCCGTGCTCGGTTTTCTCCGATAACCCATCCATCCTATTACAACACACAACTGCCGGCCGCTAGCTCCTGCCGGCAGCCCCCACAAGCCGGGTGTCTTGACGACATTCGGCTTTTTTTTGGGACAGCCTCCTCCAAAATACTGCCGGCCATTCTTTTATTTGAAAATTCTTTTGGGTAGATTTTGACGATTTTGTGGCATTACCATCCGTTTTTCTTCTCCCGCACATCCTGATCCGGTTCCTGACCATGAGCAAGCTTGCCCCCACCACCGCCACTGACCGTATTGTCGAGCTCGACATTCTGCGCGGTTTCGCCCTGTTCGGTATTGTTATGGTTAATGTGCAATTTATGGGACTCCCCTTTTACAAGGTGCTCACAGACCTCCACCCATTTTCCGACCCCGCCAGTATTGCGGGCCGAACCCTGATCACCATCTTTTTCGAGGGGAAGTTTATCACCCTTTTTTCCTTCCTGTTCGGACTCGGATTCTGGATTTTTGCCTCTCGCGCTCGTGACAAAGGATATAAAGCCGGACCGCTGTTCCTCCGACGCATATTCATCCTGGCCATCATCGGTGCTGCCCACGCCGTTCTGTTCTGGGCAGGAGATATCCTGCTGCCATACGCGGTGCTGGGTCTGTTCCTCATGCTGTTCCTCAACCGGAGCACAAAGACAGTCAAAGTGTGGATGATTCTCTTCCCCGTTTTCCAAATCCTGCTGATGCTCCTGCTGGTGCTGTTATTGCAGATTGGGCTCAGCATCCCCGAAGCAAGGGATGCGATTCTGGCCGATTTCGATGAGACCCGGCAACAAATGGAGCAGATGGCTCTTTCGGCGAACCAGATCTACAGCTCATCCAACTGGATTGCCATGATCCCAATCAGACTTCAGGAGCTGGGTTTTGCCTATCAGGGTTTTATCTTCAGCGGCATGGGCATTTTTTACCTGATGGGCCTGTTTCTGGCCGGAATGCTTGCCGGACGTAACGGATGGTTCTCCAATCTGGAACAAAAGCTCCCTAAAATCCGCAAACGCCTCCCCTGGCTGCTGCTTCTCGGCATCGCATGTGCGATTGCCAAATACTGGCTGTTTCAACAGACCGACCTCATGCTTCCCGATTGGAGCTCTGCCGGCTACATGATTTTTGCCATCATCGGCTCGCCTCTGCTGATCGCAGCGTACGCATCCCTGTTGATTCTCGGCTATTACCGATGGAAAGATGCCGCTTTCTGGAATTACATCACAGCTGCGGGCCGCATGTCACTCACCGTTTACCTTACCCAGACCCTGATTTTGACCACCATATTTTACGGATATGGCCTCGGCCTGTACGGCAGCGTTCCGGTACCGGGCATGCTGCTCATGGCGCTGGGCGTTTATGCATTGCAGCTGGTGGCCGCCCGCTGGTGGATGCAGCATTTTTACATGGGACCTTTCGAGTGGCTGTGGCGCGCCGCCACGTATGGATCGGCCAGCCGATTTCGAAAACGGGAAGAATGACAGACAGCCGGATCTACCGGGAACACTGACGGACCGCCGGTATCGTCCATCGCCGGTTGCATAAGCAATCATGCTCCGCTGCGATCGTTCGCTTCGGCCGTATATCCTAAATAGCCAATCTTACCCTTTTGGAGAGGCAGGTTTCCCGTAAACCGTGCCGGATTACGCAGCGGTCTGCTCCTTCAGGGCCTGCTCCCGCTCCGGATCATCGCCGAACCACGACAACGCCGCGAATAATACCAGGTTTACCAGTTTGTTCAACGCGCTGAAGACCAGGAGCATGGCCGCAATCGAGGCAAGGGTCACATCACCCATTCGAGCGAATTCAATCCCTGCCCACATGAAGACCAGGTCTTTGCTGGGCAGGAACGGAATACGGTTCACCACAACGAAAAGCGCCAGAAAAGTAAACCAGAACGACCATGGGGTTCCGGGAATCGCGACGGCCCACATCAGCATCAGGAGTCCGTGGTGGAGAATAAAGCGTGTCACATAGATCGAGAATACGATCCCCGCCTTGCGGCGAGGCAGCGCGAACAGATACCGGCGAAACCGGTAGAGCACAAGTGCCGCCAGTACCAGCAGCAGCGTGCCGGCGATAATATGCATCGGGCCGGCATCCCCCAGGATTTGTGACATTTCGATCCTGCCGGTATAAAGCAGGCCTGCGAGCAAAAAGACGGTCAGCATATTCGATGTCACCGACGAAAGGATGGAATTGTCCCGAATATTCCGGAAAATCTGGCGGTCGCTCGCGTCGAGCCGTTTGCGTCCCCACAAAAACAGATAAAACTCGCCGGAGTAGCCCATCACCTCATGGTTGTAGACTTTTTTGGTGAGGAACGCAAGGAAACTTTTCCGCTTGGGCAGGGGCCACACCTGGCGGTAGATAAACATTTCGGCAACCGGAAGGGTCAGATAGATGCACAGAAACAGCAGATAGAACAGGGGGTTTCTGGGGAGCGATTGCAGTACTTCCCGCCACCCGATATCGATTAGCTGATAGGCGATAAGTCCGATGATCCCGAGAGCGATCACACGCTGCAACCACCGCAATGCGGTCCTGGTGCGGGGATCATTGCGGATGTGCTTCCACCGCTCTTTCAAATCGGGGCGTATTCTCATCAAGGGGGTAACTCTTTCGGGATCCTGGCGACGACACAGGCCTTATGAACACACCACTTCGGCATAGAAGACCTATTAAAGTCGTGCCCTTAAGGCATCTGTGAATACCCGAAGATATCACCAATTCCGGGGAAGTGCATCCTGCAAGTAACCGGCCGGTACTTCAGGGCCCGGAGAGGATAATTTCAGCATGAACAGTTAGGCAGTCCGACACCTTTAAAAATCATCCGGGTCCTCTTCCAGGGCGACCAGCTCTTCCTGATCTGCCGGCGGGGTTTCATTGCCTTCGTGCCCCTCTTCACGGTAACCCGAATCATCGGATTTTACCGGTACTGCACCCTTGCGGTCCGTTTCCTGTTGATCGGTTTCACTGTCCGATTCTTTTGCATACCGATCTGTAAATTCCTTGGCTGCCGACAGCACTCGTTCGCTCTCCAGAAACGTATTGTTCATCTGTTGATTTCTCTCTACATAGCCGGTCAGTTCTTTCAGTTTGTCATCGGCCGTGTTTACCTCCCGAATCAGTTCGGCAAAAGTGTTGGCAAACGATGTGGCGTCCTGCAATCGCGCCACCTCGATTTTTCCTGCACTATGGATAAAGCGCAGCACATACAGAAAACGTTCAATCTCGTAAACCCGCGTTCTCAGGTCCCGTAGTGAAGAGGGGATGCGGCCGACTTCATCCGCAACAAGCAGCAGTCTGGGAGCAAACGCTTTCTGAAGATTCTTCAACACCCCGGAAACGGGGATGTCCGACCGGTAGCTGTCCTCACCGTTTGAGTGCACTTCATTCATGAAGACGGTCGACATTTCCACCTGTAGTTTGGCGGTGATGATATCAAAATTCATCTTGTCCAGCAACTTGCTGAGCGAGGTGATATGTTTCTGCATATCAGCAAGCATGCGCTCACCACCCATCGACTGTTCGCCCATCTGTCCGGCTACCGCCGAAAGGGAAGCTCCGTCGCCATCCATCCGGGACGAGCCCACCTGTGCGTTCAGGGAGAGCAGCCGGATGGTTCTCGAAAGTTTCAGGATGTATTGAGAATGCTCTGTCAGTTTGCCATGCAATTCTTTCAATGACTTGAGCTGCTCAAACAACCCGGTCAAATGAGATTCAAAGAGCAGGATTTTTTCGGGAACGGCATCCTCACGGTTTTTTCTGCTGAAGTTCTGCCGTTTCAGCCCTTCTTCGCGAAAGCGCATTTCATCCTCCAGCGCCTTCCACATGAAAGTTTCGTAATTTTCAAAACCGTCCTGTTTCAGTTGCCTTGAGAAGAGATCGACGGCCGACATCATCCCCCGTTTGTCATCTTTTTGTTCCGCGTATTCCCTCTCCTCGGATAGCATGCGAAGATACAGCTTGCGGATGTATGCAAAGTTCTTGCTGCCCGGTTTCAGCCGTATTGAAAAGTACCCGCCCGAACAGGGAAACACCAGGGCGATGACCCAATAATAGGCCCCATCTTTTGCCATGTTTTTCACATACCCCACAAACGATTTCCCGGCTTTGAGGTATTCCCACATCAGGTAGAAAACCGCCCTCGGCATGTCAGGATGGCGGATTATATTATGCGGACTCCCTACCAACTCATTCTCTTTCCATCCGCTCAGCCTGGTGAACACCTCATTGGCAAAGGTGATCTTCCCTTTCGAGTCGGTAAGTGAGAAAAACAGTTCATCAATTCGAAATTCCCGTTCGTGATCGACCGGTTGTGGACGGTACCTGGCAGCTTGTGACATTCTGTTATCCTTTTTGAATTGAACTGTTATTCGGGATGTTTCGCATTAAAAAACCGAAACAGTCATGGGATTTCGATACCCGAAACATTGCATCCCATCCGGATTCCCGCCATTTTTCTGTTTCGCAATAATACTTAACCGGCGTACATAAATCATGGAAGCCGCTGCTCTCACAATGGCTTCGATACCGGCTGAAAACCTGCGGTTATATTCGTTATTATCGGCACACGCACACAGACCCTTAACCCGTTTACATTCGTTTTTTATGGATTCCTTCCTTATCGCCGCACTCCAGATGAACAGTCAGCCGGATGCCGGCATGAACCTGGCCCGGGCCGAACGGATGGTTGAAGAAGCCGTCGAAAAAAAGGCCCGTTGTGTGCTTTTACCCGAGAATTTCGCTTTTCTGGGAGACGATACGGAGAAACACCGGCAGGCGGAATCGATTGAGCGCCGGGTTATGCAGGAAGTGCCGCAATGGGCGGCGCGCCACCGGATATATGTGATGGCGGGTGGATTTCCGGCACGGGCCGATTCCGGAAAAGTGTACAACCGCTCGGTGATGTTCGGGCCGGATGGCGCCCTGCTGGCCCAATACGACAAAATTCACCTTTTCGACATTTCGTTGTCGGTGGAAGAGAGCTACCGGGAGTCGGAGCTGGTTGAAGCCGGACGGATTGCTCCGGTGGTCTGCCATACCAGCCTTGGTGAAAGGAAATCGTCGCCATACGGTGGAGCGCGCTTCGGCCTGTCCATCTGCTATGATGTCCGGTTTCCCGAGCTATACCGGGAGCTTGCCGGTCAACATGCCGACGTATTATGTGTCCCATCGGCGTTCACGCGGCCAACCGGAGAGGCCCACTGGGAGGTGCTGTTAAGAGCCCGGGCGATTGAGAACACGGCCTATGTGGCGGCTCCTGCGCAGACCGGGCTGCATGGAGAATCCCGCACGACCCATGGCCATTCCATGATCATCGACCCGTGGGGTAATATCCTGGCGGATGCCGGCACCGACACAGGCGTTATCATGGCGGCCATTGACCTGAACCTGATTCGCGAGACCAGAAAAAAGCTGCCTTCCCTGCAGCACCGCAAGCTTTAGCACTCAGATTCCTTCAGGCCTCCGCCCCGGAGGCGGCAGAGGAATTATGCACCCTCAGGCGACGAAACCGGAATCCGGGTCAAACAGGCAGAGGAAGAGCCGGCGACGCTCAAGTGTCATTTCCGGGCACGTGCAGCACGGCCTCTGCTTCCGTCACTAAAACGAACTTCGACCCGGAGTCCGCTGCCGGATGCGTCCACATGGATGGAACCGCCGAGTTGCTTCACCAGGCCGTGGATGATGGTGTATCCAAAAGAAGACGGATTTTCCAGCATCACTGGATTCGACACGCCTTTGCCGTCATCACTGACCACCAACCGGTATTCCTTTTTATTCTTGTGAAGCTCCACCTCGATGGCACCGGCATCACGCCCTTCGAACGCATGTAGAAAAGCATTGGACAGCAGCTCGTTAGCCAGAAGCGTACAGGGCACCGACAGGTTCAGGTCGAGCATGGCATCCTCGGACGTGACCGTTACGGAAATATTCCTGCGCTCATTGTGATATATCTTTTTCAGGCTGGCAACCAGCCGATGCAGCAGATGATCAAAACGAATCTCCGCGAAATTGCTGGTTTCATAAACCAGTTCATGAACCAGCGCCATCGAATGGATCCGGTTCCGGGTGTTTTCAAGAAAGGCTTGCATTGACCCGGGCCGGTTGAAGTCGGCCTGCAGGGTAAGCAGACTGGAGATGACCGCCAGATTGTTCTTCACCCGGTGGTGGATTTCAGATAGCAGTACGTTTTTTTCGTGAAGGTTTTTTCGGATGATCTGTTCGGCCTGCTTTTGCTCGGTGATATCGATCGCACTGGTTATAACACGGGAATAGTCATCCTCGAAACCCGGCGCAACCGCCCAGTAAAGGTGCACATCCAACAAGCGGCCATCCAGTGTTCTATGCTTTTTGGTCAGGGTGAGCTCTTTCCCCTTTCGTGCGATCAGTACCAGTGCCTCGATAAACGCTGTATAGGATTCATCCGTAAAAACTTTGTGTATCCCTTCCAAAAACTCCTCTTTCGAGTTTGCGTTGTACTGCCGGACGGTCGCCTGGTTGACGTTCAGCACGATAACTTCAGCCGCCAGTTCCCGCACCAGTTTTGGCCTGCTCAGAAAATAAGCGCGCAAGTCGGAAACGGGTCTGCGCGTAATCTTGTCCAGACGTTTTTTTACTTTGGAAAAATCCTGTTCCCAGAGGGATATGGGAGAGTCTTCGAACAGTGACCGGTACTTGGTTTCGCTTTCCCTCAGAGCGTATTCCGCCATTTTCCGTTCGGTCACATCCTCCACTATTCCGATACCGCCCGAAACGGTTTGATGATAGGAGTATACGGGTGCGAAAAAGGCCCGCACGGGAGTCACCTTATCTGCGGTGGTTGAGGCGTATTCGCCTACATAGGAGGTCCGTTCGCCATGTAACGCGCCCTGTATCGCCGTTACGAGTTTCCGGTCAGGTAATCTCTGCATATCAAGCCCGGTCAACGCCTCTTGTGACGACCCGATAATCTCAACAAATTTTTCATTGAAATCCGTAATAACGGCATTGCTGTCAAAATGAAACAGTCCAAGCGGGGTATGTCTGAAAATACTCTGAAACTTCTGCTCACTTTCCGTGACGGCTTCCATCGCCCGCTGCTGTTCGGTCACATCCTCGGCGGAGCAGACGACAAACACGACACTCCCCAGCGCATCCAGCTTTGGCTTTTTGCTGATGCGCAACAGGCGTTTTTCTCCACGGCTGTTCGCCGCCCACTCCTCGGTGACAACCGGCTTCCTCGATTCAAAAACCAGTTTGTTGGCGATCAGGCACTGATCCGCTTCATCCCTGCTGAGCAGTTCGTACAGGCTTTTACCTTCAACCTGTTCCTTGGTCAGGCCCAGGAAGTCGGCATGTGCCTGGTTAACCTTCCCGTAATGTTCCTGGTCGACCAGATACCATATTTGTGTGCTGATGTTGTCAAGCAGCAGAGTCTGTTCTTCCTCAACACGCTTGCTATCGGTAATATTCATCCAAAATGCGGATAGATGGCCTTCAACAGGAGCGCTTAACGCGATCCGGAACCACTTGCCGAGCGGCCGGCTGTACACCTCCGAAACCTGCGGCTTTCGATCTGCTGCAGCTCTTCCAAATAAAGCGAACCAGTCTGTTTCTTCATCCAGGATTTTCGTAAAAACCTCGAAGGCGCTCCGGTCAGTGATTTCAGAAGCTTTCAAGCCGGTCAGTTCTTCAAAAGCGGGATTCGCTTCAAGAACCGAGAGATCGGCCGGAGCCCCGTCATCCCCATAACAGATCTTTTGCCATGTGTAACCCACAGGAGATGATTGAGTAGCAAGTTTGTAAGGGTCCTGACCCATGGGCGGATGCGCTGATTAATAACTATGAGGTAATATATAAGGGATAATTGAGATCAAATCAATGCCGGTCTGCGCTGAACTGTTTAGTTATATCCTCCGGACAGGTCTTTTTAGCCCAATAATAGAACTTCGGGATTTAAGCAGGTACACTTTTTGCTGATAACAATAACAATGTTGCAATAAAGCAAAATGTTATGATACCTGTAACCAAGCCGTTTTTACCGCCAAAAGAAGAGTACCAGGCCTATCTCGACGAGATATGGGAACGTACCTGGCTGACCAACAATGGTCCGCTCGTCAAAAAGTTTGAGCAGAAGATGGCATCGTACCTTGGTTTTAATAGCCTAATCTACGTCAGCAGCGGAACAACGGCACTTCAGTTGGCCATAAGAGCTCTTGATTTGAAAGGAGAGATCATAACCACACCATTTTCTTTTGTTGCTACAACAAACAGTATTCTCTGGGAAGGATGTAAGCCGGTTTTCACAGATATCGACCCGAAAACACTGAACATTGATCCTTCACAAATTGAAGAGTCGATAACTGCAGATACCTCGGCAATACTTGCCACCCATGTTTTTGGTAATCCCTGTGATATCGATGCCATATCCAGGATCGCGGAGAAGCATGACCTGAAAGTGATATATGATGCCGCCCACTGTTTCGGCACAAAATACAAGGGGCAATCTGTCCTGAATTACGGGGACATCAGTACCATAAGTTTTCATGCAACCAAAGTATTTCACTCCATTGAGGGAGGGGGTATTGTATGCCAAAATGAAAAGCTGGCAGAAAGAGTCGCATCACTTCGCAATTTTGGGTACAACACCAATGCTGAACATGCAAACCCTGGGATAAACGGGAAAAACTCCGAGTTTCACGCCGCTATGGGTCTTTGCAATCTGAAATACGCTGATCAGTTGCTCTCAGAGCGGGAGCATCAGTACCTGACGTACGTAAAACTGCTGATGGATCTCGATATTCAGTTGCAAGAGCCTGAATCCGGCACAAAAATAAACTACTCCTACTTTCCGATACTATTTGAAAATGAGGAGACCCTTCTGGAAATGATAAAACGTCTGGAAGCAAACGGGTTTTACCCAAGACGCTATTTCCATCCTTCGCTTTCAGAGTTGCCTTACCTGAAAAAGCAGGATACGCCCGTCAGCCAGTCCGTTTCAAAGCGAATTCTCTGCCTGCCCATGTTTAACGGGCTAAATCTTCAGGATCAAAAAAAGATGTGCCGACTGCTATTGCAGAAGAAGGCGCACTCTCTATATTTCAGGTTTTCGAAGGTTTTGATGAAGGCGGCAAGTTTGTAGAAGGAAAAGAGTGTCAGTCACACACAGCTACCGCTGCAAGCTCCCGTAGTACAAATTGATTCCAACTCTTTGTAATCGGTGGTGATTCAGCCTCAAAAACTCTGTCAAAAAATTCCAGGGCCTGTTCTCTGGTATAATTCCCATTACGCACATGGGGCCAAAAATCTACATGCTCTCTGTCAATAACCAGGTTTACTCTTATGGGAATGCTATCATATCCCAACGCTGAGGCCGCGGCTGCCCGATGATTTCCAGCTGTCAGTAACCAGCGCCACTCACCATTACTTTTAACCAGAGCTGTCGCTCTGGCATCACCGTCACTTTCATCCGACCGGCAGTAGCTTTGATCTTTGATACTTTTTAGCACATTGCCAATACGCCTGGCTTCAACATCCATTTTGGCCTCAGATACGGGCCCACAAAACAACCACCCGTCTTGAATGTCTCTGTCCATAATGCCTACTGAGCGATTCTCTTCTATAGCTGCCTTTTCATAAGCTTGCCTGTATGACTCAATCGAGCGTGCACGCCATGGAAATACAGCTGCCCAAGGTGGATTTTGGCGGAAAACATGACTTTCAGCTACCTGCATCCCCAACCATTCAGCTGCATGTTCCGGAACCACCTTTTCATAATAGACCCTAAGTACATCCCGGATCACATCAAATACATCAGGCTTTTCCAAACCGTGCCTGAAACCAGCCAGTGCGGAAAGATAAAACGGTGACGCACCTTTCAGACTAAATCCGGGTTGTGACCTCCCGTGTTGAAGACGACCAGTCAGTACAGCTGCAGAGTAAATCTCGCTGTAAAGAAGTGAGAGGGGATGTCCACCTCGGTTTCTCAGATCAGTAATGGCTTGTGACTTCATTGTACTTTTCTCCAGAGATTTCATTTTTAGATGTACCAGGAGATACAGGATGCGGAATGGTCATTCTTTGAGCCTCAACGTCATCAATACTTGGTGAATAAGTACCACACTCAAATGTTGCACCATCTATATAAACTCCATCCTCCTGACACCTTACACGTCCGGCATCAAACCACCTGACAACCTGAAGCAACATTCGACACTGATCCAAAAAGATTTTGTGACGGTTCACACTCACCGGGAGATTCGGATCAATGGGGCGCGCTGATTGAATAACCGGAAGTCCGGTATCCATTCCTTCATCAACCAAATGAACAGTAGCTCCCATAAACCTGGCTCCACTCTTCAGTGTATCTTCGAAACCACCAAGACCCGGAAAAGCCGGTAATATTGATGGATGAAAGTTGAGAATCCTGCCCTTCATTTGCTGAAGTAACCTTCCCTTCAGGAGCCTGGTATAAAAAGAAATAATCAGATCCTCTCTGGTCAGTGAAAAAGCCTTGCAGATCGCATCTGAAAACGCTTCACCGGTTTTGCTGTACAATGGAACAAGATCAATCCCGTAAAAACGCGCAATATCCTCGGCACCACATGGCCTGTCTGTGACTATCGCAGATATTTTCTTCCGAAGATACAGACTCTGCTCAAGTGTCTTCGATAATACGCTTCCATTGGTGGAACACAGTATGATTGCTTTCATTATGCCTGCTCCAGGTGATAAGCCTCTAGTAAGTCCGCGGAATTTCTTCTACCATTAAACATCAGGACATCAATAATGGATAACCACGGGATATGCTTATCTCCAAACTGATTATATTCAACCGGCTTAGGTTTGATAAACCTTAGATCAATGCCTTGGTCTCTAAAATCACTTTTATTATAAAGCTTTTTACCTCCGGCAGGGTTTATGTAAACTTGCGCCCCAGCTTTACAGCAGATATCAATAATCCGTTCTTGTGCTTTCAGTTGGCTATTGCCGTTCGTAACGGAATTTCTGTAAAACCGGCACTCAATGCCCAGATACCGGGCACACACCTCTACACTTCTCTCGGCCAGATTCTGGATGTACGGTGAATCTGTATCAAGTACTTGCTCAATTAAAGTCATCACTTCAGTAAAAAAGGGGGCTTTGCCATAGGCATGACGGATGGTTAACAGCAGCTTTCTTTTACCTTTTCCATCCAAACGATGTTCAATTTCATTTATCAATCTGTTTTGTGATGGGTTAAAACAGGGAATAGTGAGGTATTTCCCCTCTCCATTGACCAGAATTCTATTTCTGTTGATCCATCCCCTCTTGATAAAGCTTACATCATCGAGAAAAACAAATTGATCGACTGCATTTGCCAACTGAAAATAACCCAGATAAGGAAAAAAATATGGCTGCATGGCAGCTAGTCGGCTTGTTTCGACTGGCAAATTGTGATCTGTCCCGAGCTCCTCCTTCAAATCGGAACTTCCTCCGGCCAATGAAGCTGGATAATCTATATCATTATCTCTCAGGAAATCAGTCATAGCTATTTTATCCCCGAATATGACGATTTATTTTTTCCACAAGCTGACCGGCATAGTTCTCAAGCGTGAACTTCTCAAGAACCACTTCACGCCCCTGGCTTGCGATACTTTGTAATTTTTTGTCGTCCAGACTCAACAGCTCTTTAAGCTCACCGCTCCTCTGCCCGGTCATTAGTATCCCACTGCCATTCCCAAAGACTTTTTCCAGTTCGGAATTGTGATCGGAAAGAACACAGCTCCCGGAGACCAGAGCGTTACGCACTCTTTCGTGTACCTTGTCAGGAAACCCGGGGTCACAGTTGAGCACAACCTTTGTGCTGCGATACAATTCATCCAGCTTTTGCATCGAGACCTCTCCAATCCAGCGGATATTTCCTGCTTTTTTCAGGGTTGGAATCATATCCGCAGCATCCGGATGGGCCGTTACTACTATCTTCCTTGCAGATTCGACATCTGATAGTTCTCCAAGCATTTCAAACCTTCTTTCCATCCTCACATACCAATCCACCAGACTCAAAACACTCATCCACCGGAAATCATCCTCTGTTGACGGAGTCGAAAACTCGTAGCTTGTGTATCCCGACACCCTCATCGACTCACAGAAATGAGTAAACACCGACGAGGAGTAATCATTCTTTGATCTTCGGTAGGTCTCAATACCCACTTTCTTTGCATCCTGACCAAGCTCTTGCAACTGAGCTTTCAAACTCACTTTTTGAGTCAGAAACTTGTGGATCCCCCACGGCACAAGAATATCAACTTCCCGTTCTGAAATCGGTTTAAGATCTTTTTCTGGTATAACAGGGCTCATGGGAGGCGGATTATTCAACACCTCCGTTTGGGCCTTCCCAGGATATAGCGCCTGATACTCGTCTGCAATCGACCGGCAGGAAGTGAAAAACACCGTTTTCTTTGCACTGCGGCTCAAACGATTCCACATGAACCGGGTGTAGGGATGGTCACCGATAAACCCAAAAACCCTGGAATTCAAAAGATCAAACACATTACCGTTTACATTCATATCGGCATGCACCCACAAGTCATAGCCCATTACCCCTGCAAAGAAAGCGTGACCGGGAGTGTTGGACTGTACAACTACTTTTTCAAAGAAATTTGAATCTGAAGCCGATACTACATCGGTATTTATACCCCTTGATTTCACCTCGTTCGCAAGCTGTTTTGCTCTTTTCAGATGGAGCCCATGAGCTCCTCCCTGAACGCCCGGAACTACAAAATGCAAATGAGTTAGGCGGTTACCCGCCAAACCATTGGTTCGGCGGGTATCCTTCGCACTTATTTCAACGACATCCAAGACTTTGGATTCCTTTCTTACCTGACCAGCCCCTGATACTTTTTTATTCATGCTCCAAAACCAGTCATTTCTCCGTGATGTGAAGTCGGCTGAAAAACTTCCGGACGCATCGGCCTCTCCATTCAAGTCCCCTTTTCTGCTCAACAGGGCATAATTTCTGGCAGTGTTCTCATGGTTGGATTTATCATCTCCCAGAACATCAAGTATCTTTTTATCCTGTTGCCCAATGTGATAACCTGAAACCATCTTGAGCTGCAGCCAAGAGTCAATCAGCTTGATTCTCAGCCAGGTCAAATGGTCGTCACTGCCCCTATCAGCGGAAACATCATGCACAGGAAACAGTAATGGGAGGTCTACCGTGATATTCTCGCCCATCTTACTGGTCTGCATCAGCTTCTTCATGACCTCGACCGCTTGCTGCCTCCTTCCAAGAATGTTTAAGACCCTGGCAAGAGTAAGGGAAAGTTCCGCACCCGTATACCCCTTGTTGTAACGCTCGATTAATATTCCGGCAGCATCAAGCAAAAGCGCTGCACGTTCCGACCCTGAAACCCCAACTGTCTCGGCCGCACAGATATAGCCAATTGCCCGATAATACTCTTTATTTCCCGTTCGTAACGAATTCTCCTTCCACTTTTCCATCAATGGCGAGGTCCACGGATAACGGCTGAAATGTTCTTTCCACAAACCCTCATCCGGAGTATTCGGCTTGACCTGCTCATCATGAATCCACCCTTCCGCCTGCAATACTTCCACCTTGTTTTGCGTCAATGCCACCAAATTTTGCAGATAACCATTCGCCGGCGCCTTAAGATCGTGTGGAATCATCAGTTTCAAATGATTCAGATACTCATAAATCGCATATCCCGAATTCTGCAATGACTCTAAAACCTTATAACGACTCGGAGCATCGCCGTTCAATGCGAGGATAATCACAGGCGAGGCACTCCGTAGTAAACTTTCCGCCCCGGCCAGAACTCCTGCTTCCAATCCATTGATATCCAGTTTGATCACATCCACCTCCGGACGCCCCTCAAACTCCCACCAGGCATCCAGTGTCACAAGACTCACCTCGTCACCCTGCCCATCAGCGACAATCGTGCTCTCCTCCGGAGTCTTGCCCGTTTGCAAAACAGCTTTGCCCGATGTTTCCGAAACCGCCCGGCCGATCACCTCGACCTGATCCAACCCATTCTCCAGCTTGCTCATCTCCAAATGCCTGCGCGCCATTACCCCCGGCTCAAACGCATACACCTTCCCATCCGGACCCACTTTCTTCGCCATCGGCAACGCGTACACCCCGAACCCGGCGCCCACATCCACCACATTCATGCCCGGCTTGAGGTACTCCCGCACAAACTGGAGCTCCGGCTCATACCACTGCTCCTGCTCCAACAGCACATACGGGGTCAGCATATTCAGATCCGCCGGCGTGCAAATGGTCACCTCGTCTTTCGTCTCAATTTTCCAGACCTCCTTCGCGGATTCCTTCACAAAGCCGTTTACACCGCTATCCGGCCCAACACCTTCGCCTTCATGTTCATCAATGCGATCGTGACCGTTCCTGTTTTCAAGCCCATGGCTCGCGTCCGCTTCCGCCACGCTTCCATTTTTTTTCTGTGGATGGGTCTCGTGCCCGTTTGACAGTGCGTCGGCACTCTTCGCCACTTTCGCCGTCTTCGCCACTTTCGCCGTCTCCGTCACTGCCGCTTCTTCCAGCGCCTCTATCGTGATGTGATCCCGCCAGTCATCGCGACCGGACTCCCATCCTGCCACACGCTGCTTCCACATCTCGCGAAACGCCGCCGTCAGGTGCGCACCAAACCGCCCACCATCACACAGCGCCGACAACCGCACACGCTCCCGCAGTCCCGCCCTCAGCTCCGCAAGGGCCTCCTTATCCGAAGCCAGCGCCACCGCCTTCTCCACATAGTCCTCCCAACTGCCCGTAACCATCTCCGGCAAGCCCGCATTAACCAGATGTGTCGCCGAATGGCGGCCCGCAAAAGTCGGTCCCGGCAGCGTCACCACCGGCACACCCATCCACAGAGCCTCGCAGGTACTCAATCCACCCGAATACGGCCAGGGATCCAGCGCGATGTCCACCTCATGGTATTTCCCCAGCAGCTCGTCATGCGGCGACTGACCCTCAAACAGCAGGCGATCCTTCTCGATCCCGAGCGATTCCATCTGCCCGACAATCCGCCGCGTGAAAATTTCCGTATCGTACTGCTTGCTCTTGAGCAGCAGCCGGCTGCCCGGAACACGCTTCATGATTTCCGCCCATTGCTCCAGCAGCACCGAATTTACTTTCGTCGGATTGTTAAAGCAGCCGAACGTTACGGCACCATCCCCCGCGGACGGCAGTTCATTGACTTCAGGGGCATATTCCGGTGGCAAAAAGCAGATGTAGTCGTCCGGCATGCGCACCAGCTTCTCGGTATAAAGTTCCTCTACCCCTTCCGGTGTCTCATGGTGGTCGGTGATCAGATAGTCCATGGCCCGCAGTCCGGTGGTATTGAACAATCCGCCCACCCATTTCACGATGACCGGTGCCGGCTCAAGGGCCACTGTCCTCAGGCGGTTATCTGCCGAATGACCGGAGAGCTCCACCAGTATGTCGATTCCGTCGTCGCGGATCATGTCGGCGATCACCTCATCCCGATACCCCAACACCGACTTCCAGCTGTCCGTCACCGCGTGGATTCTCCGGGTGATGGCATCAGACAGGTTGTTGGTTGTATAGCAATAGATTTCAAACTGCTCCTTCGGCAGGTTCTCCAGGGCCGAGGTAATCATCCAGCCGACCGGGTGCCGCCAAAAACCACCCGACAAAAAGCCGATCCGCAACTTTCTGTCGGGGTTTTGATCAGACGGCACCGGTCTGGCCGGACGCACTTTCGGTGAAAACTGCTCATCCCATCGCAAATGCTGCTCAAAAATTTCTTGCCGGCTCCGCTCGGGGTTGTAGTGCAGCCCCATCAGGTAGTTGGAAAACGACTCTACCGACTCCGGCTGATCTGCAAGCGCCCGGAGGTAATTCCGCTCGGATTCGTTGAAGCGGCCGATCTCCTGCAAAGCCAGCGCATAGTTTACCCGTACTGCCGCAAAGGTCGGGTACTCGGACAAAATCTCCTCATAGCGGGAAATTGCTTCCGCATAGGCACCTTCCACCCGGTCGATTTCGGCCAGGGTGATGCGCGCATCCAGGTCGCCCGACTTTTTCCCGATTAGTCCCTTGAGAACCTCCCGCGCTTCGTCAAACCGCTGCAGTTTCTGAAGCAGCCGCGCCTTCTCGCTGATCGCCTCGAAATACTCCTCGTCAATCCTGGCCGCAATATCGTACAGCTCCAGCGCCTTGGTTATATCGCCCTGATCACGGTAGATCGACGCGATTCTGAAAGCCACCCCCGCACTGCGCGGATCCAGCTGATTGGCTCGCTGAAAGCACCTGAGCGCCTCATCCAGCCGGGCCTGAGCCTGGTAAACCGATCCCAGATTAAGCCACGCCTTGAAGAAATCCGGCCGCCGCTTCAGCGCCTCGCGGCCGCAACGGACCGCCTCGTCCAGGTTGCCCAGTTCCAGATACGCCAGAGAGAGCAAATGCCAGGTTTCCGGTTCATCGGAGCCACGATTCAGTGCCTCCTGCAAATAAGGCACTGCTTTTCCGTATTCCCGCTTGCTGATAAGCGCTACACCCATGTAGTGCCAGACCGGCCAGGGAGACTTCTTCTTTTTCTTCAACAAGGGCCTGAGAGCCTGGATGGCCTTGTCCGTATTCGGTTTTTTGCTGTTTAACAGGGCTATTGCGCGTTCGAGCTGTAATTTCATCGGATCGTTTTTTGATAGCGGGAAAGGGACACAGGATCGCAATCCGGCCCGCCATCATCCCTAATTAACTGTGTGGTATCGCCGGGCAAATCAACTGCCCGCTACCACGGATGAACCATTGTCCGGGGCAGCGGCCTTCGATACCGCGGCCTTCCGCCCCCCCTCTCTCTTTACAAATAATGTGCCACCCTTTATGGCACAAGTTTTGCTCTGATGATCCTGTCCGTGCCGTGAATCGTGCGGGTGTCGTTTTGTTTAAAAGATCCTAACGTTCTGGGCGTTAAGTTTTTTTTCAAAAAATCCGATAAACCGGGTAACCAACCGTTATCCAGATTTTACAACCCATGAGAAATCCACAACTTGAATATCAAAGACAGTCGGTACTCAATGCCTCACCAATCAAACTCATTGTGAAGTTATATGATCTGGCGATACAGGCATCGTACCGGGAGGATCAACAGAAGCTGAGGGACATCCTCTCTACCCTGATCAAGGGACTGAATTTTGAACATGAGCCTGCAGATCAGCTTTTCAACCTGTACCGATACTGTCAGGATCTGGCCCGGCAGCATAAATATGACGAAGTGCGCGAAGTCCTGGAACCCTTGCGGGAAGCCTGGGAAGAAACCGCCACCCAAACCACCATGCAAAGCGCCAACGGCACCTTTTGATGTATAACACCGGCCCTGAAACCGGATCGTCCCCCCATGTCCGCTCCGACAGGTGCGACACCGGGACAACGAGTCAGGGCCATCAGGTTTCATTACACCATAGAAGGTTTTCACTGTTATGAGCTCCGTAGGAAATATTTTCCAGTCAACCAATCCTTACGAAAAATTTGTCCAGCAGCTGGTCGAACTTGAAAGCCAGACCAAGTACAAATTGCAGGCTCAGCAGGGTGTGCACCGTGAGCGGAAAGATGCCCTGGGAGCCGTCAGCTCTTCCATCTCCAAATTCAACAGCAAACTGGAGGAACTGCAGGATAAAGACAACAACGCCTTCCATCCGCTGAAAACCTCTTCCTCCAACGAAAAAGCCATACGGGTGAATTCGGCCAGTGGTATTGACCGGCCATCGGTCTATAATATCGATGTGGAACGCCTGGCAACAAGGGATGTGGCCCTGGCCCAGGTTATGTCCGCCGAAGGAACCGACCTGGCATCCTACGGCAGCGGATCGGTAACCCTCACCATTGGCGACCAGACCGAGACCATCACCCTCGAAACTCAGAAGGACGACGGCGACGGTAATATGGTCGATATGACCAACCACGAAATTCTGGACGCCTTCGCCTCCCAAATTACCGAGCATTTCGGTGATCACGCCCAGGCGAACGTATTCCAGGTAAACAATGACGAAGTTCAGTTTTCCATCCAGAGTCTGAACACCGGCCACGAGAACCGGATTCAGTTCAGTGATGCCGACGGCGTCCTGGATACCATCATCAACGGCAGCGGAGACGACCAGGTACTTGCCATGCATCATCTGGTCGATCAAATGGAGCTGGATGCACGGTTTACGATCGACGGAGTGACGTTTGAACGGGCCGACAACCTGGTGGACGACGCCGTTACCGGTCTTAATTTCGAACTGCTGCGTACCACCACCGAAACCGAACAGATGTCCGTGCAGCGCGACACGGAGAAAGCACGCTCCAACGTCAACAGCTTTGTTTCCGCGTTTAATGAAATGAACAAAACCATCCGCGACCGGACCTTTATCGACGCGGAAGGTGACCGCAGGGGTGCTCTGCAGAATATGCGGGGTATCAGAAACCTGACTCTGAATCTCCGCCAGATCGGACTCCAGTCCATGGATGGCATGGAGCCCGGCCAGGTTGGCAGGCTTGCCGACATGGGGATCAGTTTTGACAAGGACGGCACCATGCGGGTAGACGACTCGGAAAAACTCGATGAGGTTCTTGCGGAGCGCCCCGGAGAAGTTCAGGCATTTTTTACCAGCGAGGAATCTCCCATCAACCTGATGCTGGAGCAAGCCGAATCCTTTACAAAAGCCCGTACCGGCATCATCGCCTCCATGGAAGACGGCATCGACCAGCAGCTCAGCCGGCTCGATAATCGTATCGCCGCACAGGACCGACACCTCGAGCAGTATGAGCAGCGGCAGCGGGCCGAGTTTGCCAAACTTCAGCAGATCATCACCCAGGGTGAAGATCAGTTCAACCAGGTAATGATGTTCCAGCAGCGTCTGGGCATGTTCTGATTCAAAAGTATCCTATGAGCCCCATAATGAACATACTGGATGAACTGAACGCCACCAGCGGCAAACTGCTGGAGCTGGTGGAAGACGAACACTCCTCCATCGATGCGATCGAAGAACTGATGCAGCAGCGAGGCAGCATGATTGCGGAACTCGACCCTCTCACCGACAATGTGGAGCCCTCGGCTTTCACTCCGGAAGAGCAGGATACACTGGTTGAAAAGTTTCGTGTCTACCGCAAACTGCATGAAACCATCCAGCCGGCATTGGAAAAGCTCATGAACGGCAAGGAAGAAGTTATGGGTGATGCCTACAAGCGGCGCAGAGCCGATGACCGATACCACCTTTTGGGAACACCCGATATTTCGTATTATCAGACAAGTAAATAATAGCAGAAGGCTATGGATATAAACAAACTCTCAACCCACCTTAACGGAACACAGGCCGCCGGACAAAAAGCGCAAGCCACCGGTGTGTCCTCAGCCGCAGACGCCAAAGGCAATGCCGCCGATAAGGTTACACTCGATGGTTACAACTTCAAGAAGAATGAGGTGTTGTTTGCCAGATCCGAGTACGACAAACAGGCACAGGCTGCCTTCGAGCGGGTGAAAACCATGAAGGCACAGCTGAACGAATTCGATCAGGCCAAAACGGAGTCTGCTGAAAAAGCGGCATCCACCCCGATCGGAGAAACCCTCAACAGCCCGGATGTCTGGGAGAATATCGCACGGAAAATCCTGGACAGCTGATCTCCCGCTTTTTCCCGAATCCCCCCGGCGCTGCCTGCTTTCAGCACCCCCCCTTCACCACCGTGTCCGGTGTAAAAACGACATTATGAATATGTTGCTCCCGTAACGTATTCACGGGCCCGCGACCAGGCCCCTGACTCTCTTCAATGCGATGAAACCGTTGGAATACGACTGTTTCACTCCTGGCGAATACAACCGCCATGCCGTTCCCCGAAACTGCCCCACTGAGTTTGCCGAAGCCTCTTTCGCAAATGGTATGGAACGACCCCCGGAACTATGACCTGCTCTGGCAGGCGGAACAAATTGCCACCTGCGCATATGGGATGGAATGATCCCCCCCCTTTTGTGGTTGCTCAGCGAACAGAGTGGCGCAAATCGCATAAAAGTCCGTTATATTTGTGTAGTTACTTTGACTTTAATTTTTTTTAATATATAATCCCTCGGTTATATTAACCCTGTTCACAATCATTTCTGCCAATGCAAGGACGTATTTTAGTTGTCGATGACGACAAGCTTCTGCTGGGTTTCATGGAAGAGCATCTATCCATGAACAACTACGATGTCGTCGCGTTCAATTCTCCTGTGGAAGCACTCTCTTACCTGGAAAAGAACCGGGTCGATCTGGTCGTCAGCGATGTCAAAATGAATGAAATGACCGGAGATGAGGTAATGAATCACATCAACCGGAATTACCCGGACACCGGCGTGATTCTCATAACCGGCTTCGGCAGCATCAACCACTCTGTGAATGCCATCCGTAAAGGCGCTTTCGATTACGTGACCAAGCCGTTTACGTCACGCGAGATTCTGTACCGCGTAAACCGGTTTTTTGAAACCGCTCCGGAAGAGCGACGGGCGGAAGCGTCCACGCCGGCACCTTCTACCGGTACCACTACCGGGGAACCGGAATCTGGCGCAGCCCAGTCTTCGAAATCAACCTCCGGCGGACAGAAAAAAGCGGGAGGCGGAAGAGGCGGCCGCAAAGCCGAGATCAAAATGGTAGGGCAGCACCCGCACATCCGGAGGCTGCTCAGCATGTTGCCGCAAATTGCCCGGAACAACGCTCCCATCCTCATCCAGGGCGAAAGCGGAACCGGGAAAGAGGTCTACGCACACCTGATCCACCATGAAAGCGATCGCGCATCCGGCCCTTACCTGAAAATCAACTGCGCCAACCTGCCCTCCGAGCTGGTGGAAAGCACCCTGTTCGGGCATATGAAGGGCTCTTTTACCGGTGCGACCAGCGACCGCAAGGGAGCCTTTGACGAAGCCGACGGTGGCACGCTGCTGCTGGATGAGATCACCGAGATCGACATCAACATTCAGGCAAAGCTGTTGCGGGTTCTGCAGGAAAAAGAGTTCCAGCGCGTCGGCAGCCAGAAGCCGGTGAAGGTGGATGTCCGGGTTATCGCTACCACCAACCGTCAGATGACCGAGGCTATCGCCGAAAACCAGTTCCGCGAAGATCTCTACTACCGCCTGAACGTATTTCCCATCACCATCCCCCCGTTGCGCGAGCGGCGCGATGACATCCCCATGCTGGCCCAGTTCTTCATAGACCGCTATACCTCACAATACGATATGGGGGAAAAGACGCTTTCGAAACAACTGGCCGATTACCTGATGGAACAAGAGTGGAAAGGCAATGTGCGGGAACTTGACAATAAAATCCACCGGGGCGTAATCCTCTCCCAAAAAGAACCCGAAATCTCCATTGAACATGTGGAGGACCACCTCTTTTCGAATGTCGATGAGGAGATCAAAAGCGAGGTTCTGGCCGACATCCCGCTCATCCCCATTGAGGAGATGGAGCTTCAGATGATCAAAAAGGCGCTGGAGAAAACGCGCGGCAATCAGAAGAAGGCGGGGCAGCTGCTGGGTATTTCCGATCGTACCATCCGCAATAAACTGAAGAATAGCGGCTGGACCGAAGAGATGGACTCCGATTAGCCATCAGGACCCCGGCTTCCGTTATCCGGTCTTCTTCCGCAGCTTCATCCCTGCGATTACCCGCTGGGCTTTTTTAAGGTCCTTGCTTTTGGAAAGCGCGACCAGCCAGCGCCGAACATACGTTTCGTTGGATGGCTCCAGTTCCATCATTTTCTGGTACCGTGCTCCCGCGAATTCGTACCAGCCCCGCTCCATGAACAGGGTCAGATAATCAAATACCTGCTCTTCGGTCGCGCTGTCCATCTTCTCGGCAAATGAAGCGCCAAACAGTTTTTTGAACAGCCCTTCCGACTGCTCGAAATCCTCCTGCTCGATGGCGAACAGGAGCAGCCGGTGCAGCAGCCCCTGATCCACATTCCCGCCCCGCAGCATATACAATTTGCTGTAGTGTTCGTACGATGCCTTGCGCATCCCGGCACGAAACGCCATGTCGGCCAGTTGAGCCAGAGTCTCATCTTCCGGCAGCACTTTGTCAAAATTGGCCGCCGAAAGTTCGTCCCTCAGGGAGTAGTAGGTAAGCAGAATGTCGTGCGCCTCTCCCCACCGTTTACCCAGCTGATGAATCCGGTAGAGAATCAGGTAGGGAAGGCGTTGTTTCGGCTCCAGGCGGATCGACTTGACCGCCGTATCCAGCGCCTGGTTCCATTTGTACTGTTCGGCCATGCAGCTGGCCAGCCCGTTGATGGCAGCCAGACGGTCATACGGAAGTACATCGCCCGAGTGCATCACTTTTCGGTACTGCGCGGCGGCGTGCACATATTTTCTCTGGTCGAAGTACCGTGCGCCCATTGTCAGGTAAACCTGGGGGGAGGGACGGGCAACCGACAGCTCATCTTCCGGATCCAGCTCCTCAAACAGCCTGCTCTCCCTGTGTATGTACAGGGGCTCCCCGGTTATGTTGATTCCGTTTCGGGTGATGTGGGAGGTACAGTCGGGCAGGTTCTTTCCGTCAAATAACGGCTCTTTGGAAGCGGCCACAAGCCGTATCTGATAACACTGCCGCAGCATATTGCCGTCGCGCCACTGGATCATCACCGGCGGCCAGTTCTTCAGGCTGTCGGTGTCGAGGGCGCCGAACCCGGAGAGATTCACAATCTCGTCATCCTCCAGAAAAAGAGCCCAACGAGTACTGACTTCGGCAAGCATCCGGTTCCACACCGCCGACCGGTACTCTTTCGGTTCGTAACGCATCCAGCGTACGGTGTCGGGCACATACTCCGGACGGTCGCCCGGCGCCGCTACCTGTACGGCCGGAAACCACGCGAGCCATTGCCTCACAGCATCTGCCTGCAGCATCGTTTCATCCGTCAGAAACAGGACCGGAGTAATGTCGGCCATATTTTCTGTTTCTCCAAAAAGGGTGCTTTCAGAGACCGAAGCGGTTTGTTCTTTTTCCATAATATCTTGTATTGTGAGGATGGTAGCTTAATGTCATTAGTGCCGGATATTCCCTGTTCAGAGATAGTCGAGCAGGGTGTTGTGGATCATTTGGGTATGGACGGCCATGGCCGCCTCAAAGGAGATCTGGGTGCGCTGCATATCGGAAAACGCCTTGGCAAAATCGGTGTCCACCAAATTGCTCACATCCGATTTCATTACAATG
This sequence comes from Balneolales bacterium ANBcel1, assembly GCA_029688905.1. Lineage (NCBI taxonomy): Bacteria > Pseudomonadati > Balneolota > Balneolia > Balneolales > Balneolales bacterium ANBcel1. The sequence goes on from JARULB010000003.1 coordinate 24,655, forward strand.
TTGGTCGATTCATACTGTTCGAACATGAATTCCAGGCGGTTGATGTTGTTCCCCAGGCGTGACGTGACGATGGAGCTGTGGTCAATCATCTGATCGACATCGCTCATCATGCCGTTCAGCGCCGCAGTATCGTTATCCAGCAGTGCCTGGTGGATATTGTCGATGATTTCAAACATATCGCCCGCGCCACTTTCCCGCAGGTCGGTGCCGGTCACGCTGAACTCGATGAACAGCTCATCGCCGGCCTGCACTTTCAGCGGCGAGCTGTTGCTGTGGTCCGCAACGCCGCCGGGCTCGAGCTCGTCAAACTGAAATGGCCGGACGCCGGAATTGGTACCAGCAAACAGGTAGCGGTCGCCATATGACGTATTGAGCGTCGCCACCATCGAATCGCGAATACCGGCAATCTCCTGCGCCATGCTCTCCCGAACCGTCGCACTGGAGGTATCGGTGGCAGCCTGCGTCAGAATCCGCTTGATGTCGATCATGTTGTCGATGGTTTCATCAAGCGCCTCCTGGGCGAGCCGTCCCTGGCGCAATCCACTGCTGATATTCTTCTGGTACTGCTCCTGCTTCCGGATGTCCTCCTCGATAATGCGGCTGCGCTGAAACGAGGTGGGGTCCTGCGAAGGCAGCCTTACCCGCTTTCCGCTGGAGAGATCCGACTGGATCCCGGCCATTTGGCTGCGGTTCTTGTTGATATCCCGTATGAAGTCATCAAAAATGATTTTCTGTGTGATACGCATGACTTACCTCACCAGGCTGATTAACGTGTCCATCATTTGCTGGGCACTGGCCATTACCCTGGCCGCGCCCTGATAAGCGTTTTGATACTGAATCATCAGACTGAGTTCTTCGTCGATGTTGACACCGGCCTCACGCTCCTGCTGCACCTCGAGCATGCGGATTTCCGACTCGCGTGTCTCCATCGTATTTCGCAGCCGCGAAAGGTCGCTGCCCGCACTGCTGATGGTATCCACGGCATAATCGATCATCTTTCGGCCTTCGATCAGCTGCCGGTTGCGCAGCTCGGCCATGTCGGCGGCAATCTGACCGTTACCGGCCTCGAATTCCACCGAAGAGGCGGCAATATGCTTGTGATTATGTACGATTTCCTCGTTCAAACGCATGGTCGCGGCCGTCACCCCGGCGGGGTCAAAGAAATCCCGATGAACGTTGTCTTCAAGTCCGTATCCCGAAGCGTGCAGGGCATTTACCTCATTGACCATGGTCTCCGCGATCTGGTCCAGGCGACCCTTCATGCCAGGAACCTCCGACTCGTACATCTCGATACCCGCGGCCAGCCCGCCGCCGGACGGTTTGATCTCCGTGCCGTTTTCCAGATGCACGCCATAGGTTTTCAGAACATCGTCGTTGTCCGGCACCAGCTTGCGGTAGGTATCCTCATGCAGTACCTGCACTCCGCCAATATGTATCTGAAGGCTTCCGTTCTCGACCACGCTGGTATCGATATTCACAAGGTTGGAAAGGTCTTCCAGCTTTTTCACCTGCAAATCCAGGCTCGTATGATCGGGCTGCCCCATCGCCTGGGCCGTGGTGATGGATTTGTTCAGCGAGGCGAGATCCTGCAGCAAATCATTGATCTGGCGGATATTGGAGGTGATTGAGTCGCGGGTGATATCGCTTACACGGTCCAGGTTGCGGCTCAGGTCACCCAGTTTTTCGGTAAGCTGCCGCGCCTCTCCGACCAGATTGTTACGGACACTGAGATCCTGCGGATCGTTGGAAAGCTCGGAAAAAGTGTCGAACAACCGTCCCAGCTGGACATCCAGATCACCGCCGGAATCGGTTGCCAGCGACGACTCCAGCTGCTCCAGAATCTTCTCCTTTTCCTGCATGTAGCCCATCTGCTGGCGTTTGTCATTGAGCTGGATATCGGCAAGCTCATTGCGCAGCCGCGTGATACCGGCGACATTGACCCCCAGCCCTGCATGGTAGCCATGCATGTGCTGGCCGACAGGCGCTGTCTCCAGCCGCTGCCTGCTGTACCCCGGTGTATCCGCATTGATCACGTTGTTAGCCGTAACCGACAGTGCCCGCTCCGCGCTGTACAATCCGCTTTTTGATACTTCGAAAATGGTTTTCATATCTGCCTGCTGTTTCTGGTTGCCAAATTCACCCTTTCTGGTTCACGGCGATGCCCGACTGCACATCGGAAGTCCGGCCGTTGTGATGATAGTGGACATTCTTGCCGTTCCGCGCATGGTAAACCGAACGCATCAGATCGGAATTCTGCTGCTGGGCGAACTCGATAAGCTGAACAAGCTGCTCCTGTTGCTTCTGCAGTTTATCCAGGTTTGCGGTGATCTGTTTTTTCCAGTCGTCAATAAACCCGCCGTATCCGGGGTACATCTGCTTGAGCCGCTCCAATGTCACCGGACCCTCATCTTTTGCCGGGCGAAACGCCAGATTCTGCATTTCGTTGATGAAAGCCTGCTCGGCCTCCTGAAAATCCAGCTGTACCTCCGCATTTCTCTCCGTCAGCTGCATGACCCTCTCGGCATCGGAGGTGACTACAGCCTTGAGCTGCTCGGTCATCACCGACGACAGTTCCCGGCAGACTTTATCGAGGGCACGGACTCGGTCCGACATGGTGTGAATGGGGAACCGACCTGATTGCTCTTGTGTCATATTTTATCTGATTATCGTGATTGCTTCTGCTTCTGTGCTAATTGTCGCCTGACTCTTCCTGCTGCTTTTCCCGGGCAGGTTCCGGGTTTCCGGCGCCAGTGACACCCGTATTGAATTCCAGCGGCCGCTGTTCTTCTTCAAGCTTCAGCATGCCGGCGTTTCCGGTTTCATCCGTTTCCCCCTTGCCTGCGGGATGATTCGCTTCCAGCCGCTCCCAATATTTCTCTACCATCTCGGCCATGCCCAGCTTTCGCTGCGCCGCCAGCTCACCGGCAAGGGCATCGGTTATAAATTCGCGGTATAGCGCACTGGATTGCCCGACCCCGGATGCGCCCCCTTCCATGTCGAACGCGCCTTTGGTCATCTGCTGTACCAGATGGCGGGCAAACAGTTCCTCGAATTCTGTTGCGGTTTTTTCACGATGGATCTCATCCCGCCGCTCATCGCCGGGTGTATGCCTGTTTACCGCAATAAAACTCTGTATGTTCATGGTGATTTCTTTTCACTGCAGAGCAGTTTGCCCGATCTGGGGCTACCCGCCTCTGCCGGTATCTTTCAGGATTACATTACAATCAGCTTGCCCCGCAGCGACCCCGCCCGATCCAGTGCCTGGAAGATGGCGATAATGTCCCGCGGACTGAGTCCCAGCGCATTGAGAGAACCGGAAAGCTGTTCGACGGTGGTTTCCGGCTCAAGCAGCATCGTCTGCGCCGCCTGTTCGCTGATCCCCACCTCGTGAATCTCTTCGACAATGGCCTCACCCTGGGTGAAAGGCGGTGGCTGTACAATAAACGGCCTCACCTGCGTGCGGATCTGGATGTTGCCGTGGGCGATCATCACTTCATCGATGATCACATTGCCTCCGGCCACAATGGTGCCGGTTCGCTCATTGATCACCACCCGCGCCGGGGTATCCACCGCAATCTCCTGCTCCATCACAATGCTGGTGAACAGGTTCATGTTGCCGGGATCGCGAAACGCTTCGGGCCACTGCACATAAACCAGCCCGGGATGCTGCATTTCGGCCAGGTCTTCATCAAACACCGAGTTGATCTCCTCTGCAATCCGGCGAGCGTTGGTATGGTTGGGATTCCGGAGTACGAGTCCGAGCGGCGCCTCAACGTTGTGCGAAAACCTGGTGTTTCGCTCCACAATCCCGCCGCCCGGCACTGTCGCGGTGAGGGTCTGGTTTCTTGTAATTCTTGCGCCGGGGGTCTCCGCGGTGATGCCACCCACGATCAGCGGACCCTGGGCCTTGGCAAAGACCTCCTCATTATCGGGATCGAAAAGCGGTGTCTGCAGAAGCACTCCGCCCTGCAGGCTGCTGGCATCGCCCAGGGAGGATACGGTCACATCAATTTCACTGCCGGGGGCGTGATAGGGTCCGATGGAAGCGGTAACCATCACTGCGGCTACGTTGCGGGTGCGGAGCCGGTCGGCATCCACCGTAATACCGAAATTCTCCAGCATGTTGGCAATGGACTGAACCGTGAAAACCGCGCCCCGGCTGCTGAGGGTGCGGTCGCCGGTACGATCCAGGCCTGTAACCAGGCCGTAGCCGATCAGCTCTTTCCGGTTGGCGTGCTGGACTTCAACCAAATCGCTCAGGCGGGTTTGCGCCTGCAGGCCGCCCGGCGTCCATACGGAAAAGGCCACCATCACGACCGCCATCAGAAGGGTGCCGTTGCGGGTCACCCGACCCGACTTGTTCTGTGAAACCGATAAATATGAATTGCGATTCATGGGATTCCTTTCAATGTGTTTATTCGGGCCTGCACCGAATCCGCCCGGCATTATATCTGCTCTGCTGTTGTTGCCGTCGCTCATCAGTTCAGTTCCCGGGCAATGATAGCCGCGCTCATGGCAACTCCTACACCGATGAAGGCAACCCGGCGAATAAAACCGGGCTTGCGGGTCATTTGCTTGAGCCCCTCCTTCTTCTGATAATTGATCTCGGCGTTGGCCACCCGGTACGACAACACCCGGTTGGCGCTGTCCACATCGTTCGGCCTCACCGTACCCCTCAGTGTTATTTCATGCAGCTCCCCGTTGATCTCGGTGACCCGGTTACCACTTACGATCATGTCCCCCCGATCGGTGATTTCGGTGATTTGCACACTCATGTGCCCCTGAAGCAGCTGACGCTGATTGGCCAGGTTGCGGTCATCGGAGTTATAGCCCACCGAAGCGTCGGTTCCGAAATAGGGTTCAAACGGGAGGAAGTTGCTGGAAGTGGACCCTGAAGCCTGACCGGAAGTGCTGGATGTCTGACGTGAGTCTGATGTGGAGCTGCCGGATATGTTCTCCATCAGAACCACCGTGATGATATCACCGATCTGATTGGCCTTCACATCACGGTACAGCGAATGCTGCGCAGACGACGGCAAAGCCGATGCCAGCAAAAGACCCATACTCAGGAGCAGGATGTGCCCGGAAATACTGTTTCTGTTTTTCATTCTATTTATCTGTTAGGATCTGAGGACTGTAGATGGTTTTTCCGGATATTTCAGAGGGTCCGGACCCACTGCACGTACCCCGGGCCTGTCACTCGTCCCAGGTACGTTCTTCTCGTTTCATCACTGTAGAGGCGGATGCTTTCGTCCCGGGAGCCGTTCTGGCGCGCGACGGCCGAAATATCCACCCGGACACCGTCTCTTTGCAGAATCAGCGTGACCGTCTCGCCGGTTTCAACGATATATTCCGTAGAAATATCCGCCTGGCGCACGGGCTCTCCCTGCGTGAGGGTGCGGCGAACCGTCATCCCTTCAATGGCCGCCGGATCGGCTACCAACTGCCCGCGATCGCGCGGCACCGGCACCCATCGCATCGTCATGTTCTCGCTGCCGATCACATCCCCTGCCGATACCCGCTCGCTCATCACCGGAAGCCACCGTTCGATGTCGACCTGAAGCTGCACCTGGGCCCGGCGACGCCGCCCGTCTGTTTCGTAGGTTACTTCAAAACCGGTATAGCGCTCCACGGCTCCGTCCGGCACCACGGCCATAATACTCTCTGCCGGTAATTGAGCCAGGCTTCCGGGAATCCAGCGGGCCGTCACATCAAACCGGTAATTTTGCGGATCATGTGCGGCTTCCAGCGAAGCCCCGGCCAGCTCCAGAATCTTCTCTCTGGCAGGATAACGCCCGGCGGTACTATTTTCAGAATTTCGGGCCACTTGCGCTCCAGAGCGCGAGTCAACGGATCGATCCATGGCGTCAGCCGTTTCGGCCGTGCCTGCCGTTCCACTCATTTCAGCCGCGCTTGCCATGTTTCCGTCACCTTCAGCCCATACCATGCCTTCAGGCCCTGCGGCCATAAATACGAGTACCGATATAAGCGCAATTACTTTCATCTGCCGGTTGAGTTCACATTTTGTGATTATCTGTTCGTTACATCAGAGCGGCGTGCACGACGGTTTCAGCTGCCGGTGCCACCGGGGGTGCCATCAGCGTTAGCGTTTGATGCTGTTGGTGACCTGCATCATGTCTTCGGCAGTCTGGACCACCTTCGAATTTGTTTCGTAGGCCCGCTGTGCTTCGATCAGCTTGACCATCTCGTTCACAATATCCACGTTCGACTGCTCCAGGTATCCCTGGCGCAACAAACCAAAGCCTTCCGATCCTGGGTTGCCGTAAAACGGCATGCCGGACGACTCCGTTTCACCGAACAGGTTGTCGCCCATGGCGTTGAGCCCGGAGGGATTGACAAACTTGGCAAGCTCGATCTGTCCCAGGTCAATCTGGCCGCCGCTTCCTGCCAGCTGGGCGGTAACCACACCACTCTGGGAGATGTCGATACCGACCGCTTCCATGGGGATTTCGATCATATCGGCCAGCGGGAGTCCGGAGTTGTTGACCATCAGTCCGGTCGAATCCCGGCTGAAGTTTCCGTCACGGGTATAGGCAATGCTTCCGTCGGGCATCTCCACCTGGAAAAAGCCGCTGCCGTTAATCGCGATATCCAGGGCACTTCCGCTCTCCTCAACCGGGCCCTGCATGAAATTCCGTATGGTAGCTACCGGCCGGGAACCGTGTCCGATCTGCAGGGATGGTCCGTCGTTGGACGGACGGCTGCCCGAGGCCCCGTGCCTTGAAGAGGCCACATTCTCGTAGAACATGTCCTGGAACGCGATGCTGGTTCGTTTATAGCCGGTTGTATTGACGTTGGCCAGGTTGTTGGCCACATTGTCGACCGATCGTTGCTGGGCACTCATCCCGAGTGCGCCTGTGCTGAGAGCTCTGAACATAGGTTTATTCTGTTATTTCAGGTTAAAATCTTCCCAGTTGGTTGGTTGTCTGCGAAAGCATTTCATCGGTGGTTCGCATGGCGCGCTGCTGTGCCTCGAACATCTGCATGTTGCGCATCAGGTCGGTCATTTCGTGCAGCGTTTGCACATTTCCTTTCTCAAAATGGCCTTGCATCACCGAACTGGACGAGTCCCCGGGAAGCAGCGTAATCCCTTCCGCCGAAAAGCGGGCATTTCCACGGCGTTCCAGCGTAGACGGGTCTTCAACTCGAACGACCCGTATCTGGTCGTACACCTCGTCATTAATGCGAATTGTGCCATCCTTTGCCACCTCGAGTTGCGCCTCCATCTGGCCGTTGTTCATTCCGTGAAAAAACTCCGGTATGTGGATATGTCCGGCGGTTCCCATCACATTGGCTCCGTTCTTCGTGCGCAGGTATCCGTCGGAGTCCAGCTGAAAACGCCCATTTCGGGTGAGTTGCGCTTCGCCGCCGTCATCCACCATAAAAAAACCGGGGCCGTTGATGGCAAAATCAAAGTCGTTGCCCGTGGGTTCGAGCTCGCCCTGGGCAAGAGAGATGTGCTGCATGGGCACTGTTCGGGTAACCGTTTGGCCGTCTACCTGCTCGGTAAGCAGCTTGTGAAACAGTTTGTCACTTTTGAACCCGGGAGTATTGATATTGGCCAGGTTGTTCGCGGTCACCTCCTGGGCTCGCGAAAACATCTGCATGGCCTGCATATGGGCTTGTAGTCGATCCATCATGGGACTGTACCGTGCTTGAAATTTTTTTTACTTCGGGTTTAAGAAACTGACTTACACGGCCGATAACTTCAAAATGCGTGCCATTGTGCTCTTTTGAAAATGGCCACCATGACATATCAGGCTTTCAAGAGCCCTGTGGCGTGTTTTTTGGAGGCGACCTGAAGCCGGGACATCCTCATGTTCTGTACGATGCCTCGGGATTCGGCTCCTGCAGAATATTCCTTTGCCGCTGTCCCGACGGGAAATGTTTTCCGTTGCCGGGCTGCGTGCGTGTCACCGGCCGGGGCTGCCGGTCCGCCCGGATAATACATTATATATACCGTTTGCAAACTATCGGTCACGGCCGCTTCCCGCGACTGCCGCCTGCCGGTAAAAACCGCGCCTGAACTCCGCTTATCGGCACGCATTGCAGGGCCATCTCCTCCCGGATCCCGTTTAACAAGCCGTGCCTCCCGCTCCGGAACGGCCCGGAAGTTCCGCCCACCCGTCATCGCAACCCCTACCCGGTTTCCTCATCACAGAGCCGCAACCCGCCGGGTTTGGTACTGTATTTGAAAGATCCCGGTCATGTCCGACAAAAAAAGTGACCAGGAAAAAACCGAGGAACCATCGGCGCGGAAGCTTGAAAAAGCCCGTGAAGAAGGCAATGTTAGCATCAGCAAGGAAGTTTCTTCCGTGTTGCTGATGTTTGCCGCCATCTTGATGCTGCTCTCCAGCGGCGGGTTCATGTACCGTCGCATTGAAGGCATGTTCGAGACCTTTTTCATGAACGCGGCGATGCCGGTGGACAACGAGGAGCAGGCGCTCGACCATCTTGAGACCGCCCTCAATTTTGGTTTCGAGATGATCATCCCCATACTGATCATGCTGCTGGTGACCGCGCTTCTGGTGAACATGGCTCAGACGGGCGGTGTGTTCTCCACCAAGAAAATCAAACCCAAAGGAAGCAACCTCAACCCGGTCAACGGCATCAAGAAGATCTTCTCAATGAAGGGGTTCGTGGAGCTGGTGAAAGGGTTCGCCAAGCTCTTTATTGTCGGTATCGTCATCTATTTCACCGTGCGCAACGATGTCGAGCATTTTCTGACCTTCAGCGTACTGCCCATGGGGGAAACCCTCTCGGAGGCCGGTTCCTATATACTGATGTTTGTCGGCCGTATCCTGGCGGCACTGTTTCTCCTCTCTATTGTGGATGCGATCTATCAGCGGTTTCAGCACCACAAAGATCTTCGCATGACCAAGCAGGAGGTCAAGGACGAGCACAAGCAAATGGACGGTGATCCTCACATCAAGGCTCAGCGCCGGAAGCGCGCCATGTCCATGCGCCACCGCAAGCGGATGGACCATTCGGTACTCAGTTCGGATGTCGTGGTCACCAACCCCACGCACTATGCCGTCGCCCTTCGGTATGACCCCGAGCGCAACGAGGCGCCGATCGTGGAGGTCAAGGGCCAGCGCAAAAGGGCCCTCCGCATAAAAGAACTTGCAAAGCATTATGGCATACCAATTGTAGAAAACAAACCGGTGGCCCAGGCCCTGTTCGCCTCCGCCAACGAGGATGAGTACATCCCGGCAGACCTCTACCGGGCTGTCGCCGAAATCCTCGCCTACGTCTACAAACTCAAAAACAAAACAGCGTAACACCTTCGCATGGCCGGACTCAACATCACAGGCAGTCAGTTAAAAAACATGTTCTTCCGGACCGATGTGCTGATCTCGTCCAGCATCATCGTGATCCTGATGATCATGATCCTTCCGATTCCGGCGGCGATGATGGATTTCTTCCTGGCCATCAGCGTGTCGCTCTCCCTGGTTGTCCTGCTCGTCGCTTTCTACACCCTCAAGCCGCTCGAATTCGCCGTTTTCCCGGGAATGCTGCTCATTCTCACCCTGTTCCGGCTGTCGCTGAACGTGGCTACCACCCGCCTGATCCTCAACGACGCCTACGCCGGCGAACTAATTCAGTCGTTCGGCGGGTTCATGGTGCGCGGCAATTTCGTGATCGGTATCATCATCTTCTCGGTGCTCATCATCATCAACTTTGTGGTAATCACCAAGGGCGCCACCCGTATTGCCGAGGTGGCCGCGCGGTTTACCCTCGACGCCATGCCGGGCAAGCAGATGGCCATCGACGCCGACCTGCAGGCCGGACTGTTAACCGACCAGGAGGCCAAAAAGCGGCGCGAAGAGATCGCCAATGAAGCCGATTTTTATGGTGCCATGGATGGTGCCAGCAAGTTTGTGCGGGGGGATGTGGTCGCCGCCCTGCTCATCACATTTATTAACGTTATCGGCGGACTCATTATCGGCACCATGCAGCAGGGCATGTCGCTGGCACAAGCCGCCGAAATTTATACGCTGCTTACAATCGGCGACGGACTGGTTTCACAGATTCCCGCCCTGCTTGTGTCGACCGGCGCCGGTATCATCGTCTCGCGTGCCGCCTCTGAAGGCAACCTCAGTGAGGAGATGACCTCCCAGCTTATGGGAAATCCCAAGACTGTGGTCATCGGTGCGGTGTTTGTCTTCTTCCTGGGCATCCTGCCCGGCCTGCCCATCCTTCCCTTCTGGTTTCTCGGCGGCCTGTTTCTGTTTATCGCCTACAAGAAGCACAACAGCAACGAACAGGAGAAGGAAGAGGCCCAAACGGCAAAGAAAACGGGTTCGCAGAGCGGCAGCAAAGAAGACCGCGTCGAAGACTACCTGTTGCTGGACACCCTTGAGCTGGAAATCGGCTACAGCCTGATTCCAATGGTCGAAACCGAGCAGGGCGGCGACCTGCTGGAGCGGATGTCATCGCTCCGTAAGCAGCTGGCCACCGAACTCGGCATCATCATCCCGCCGATTCGGATTCGCGACAACGTGCAGCTTGACGCCAATCAGTATACAATAAAGATGCGGGGTATCATCCAGGGTGATGGCGAACTGCTGCCGGGATATCATCTGGCGCTGCTGCCCACCGATTTCAAGCCGGATATCCAGGGAATCAAGACCAAAGACCCCACCTTCGGAATGGACGCGATCTGGATAAGCGGAAAAAACAAGTCGCAGGCGGAAAAATATGGCCTGTCGGTGATCGAAGCCGGAGCCGTCATCACCACCCACCTCATGGAAGTGCTCAAGAAGAACGCGCACAAGCTGGTGGATCGCCAGATGACCAAGCGGCTGGTAGACAACCTCAAGGAACAATCTCCGGCGCTGGTCGAGGAAATGGTACCCGATGTGCTCAAATACGGCGATGTTCAGAAAGTGATCAAACGGCTGCTGCGTGAGCGGGTGCCGGTACGTGACCTCACCACCATCCTCGAAACCCTTGCCGACAACAGCAGCCAGACCAAGAACACCGATGTACTGACCGAATACGCACGGGCCGCACTGGCGGAAACCATTACCGGTCAGTTCAAATCGAACGACAACGAAATCCAGGTGACCGTCCTGGCATCGCAGCTGGAGTCGCACCTGATCGGACAGGCACAGCAGGGCATGCTCAATTCCAACACCCTCGGGTTTACCCCGAAAACGGTGGAAGAGCTGTACCTGAGCGCCTCAAAGGTGCTGGAAAAAATGATCCGGCAAGGCCTGGAACCCGTTCTGCTCACCTCCCCCGTATTGCGGCCGACGATTTATGATTTTTTGGTACCAATTTTGCCTGAGATCAATGTACTGTCTTACAATGATATCAGTCAGGATGTGCAGATAAAGACCTTTGACCGCATCGGGCTGGAACAGAAAGAACTTGAAGAACCCAATCCGGCATGATTCTAAAGAAATTTTTCGGGAAATCGATTGAAATGGCGAAGAAGAGCGCCCGTCAGATGTACGGGGATGATATCGTCATTCTGGAGTCCTTTAGTGGAGATGGAAAGAACGATGCCGGTGTCACCGTACTTGTGGACTCCCAGGCCGATCCGAAAACATCCCAAAAGGCCTCTGCGAAGCCCGCCGGCGATGAATCCCGTTTCAGGAATGTTTTCTACAAGCGCAGCGATATCGCGGCCGCGGCAAATCGCGACACCGAAATGGAAAAAATGACCGCCGCCAACCGCAACAGTAACGCGGATGCACCGGCAGGTGTTTCGTTTGAGCCATCCACCGGCGTCACTAACGGTAACGATGCGCATGGCGAAAGCCGGCCGGACCCGGAAAGGCCTCAAAAGAAAATCAGTAACAACCTGAAGACATTGCGCGAACTGGCCCGCAAGCAGATGGAGGAGATTGACAATAGTCGCGCACCCCGAAAGGCGAGCGATAACCGCAATGCTTCCGGCGACAGTAACTCCGGTGGAGCAACCGGCCCCGAAAAGAAAACACGGTTCCGGCCCGGCGCAGGTGCTTCAAAGCTTAAAGGGTTTGGCAGGCATAACCCGGCAAATAGTGGTGCCGATACGGAAGCCACGTCCAGCAACGGTACATCCGACAAGAAACCGGTTTTCCCGAATCCGGGAAACACGATGGGAACCGCCGAGGAGCGAAAAAAAGACCGTTTCCAGAAAGACAGTACCGATGAGTTTCTACCGGACAACGTATTCTCCGGCAGCCCGGCGACGATGAACGGCTCGTCAGGCAGCGTGGTGGCAGGCAATACCGGTGCAACCCGCAAAAGCCGGTTTCAACCCGATGATGTGGCAGAAACCGTTGGCCGGGACACGGCCTCGCTTGTGGCTAACCATCAGCGTGAGATCTCCGCGCTGCACAAACGCTTTGACAAGCTGGAGTCGCTGCTCGACTCCGCGCTGATCTCATCCAATCTCGATTACGCGTCGCACCCGGCGTTCCAGCAGCTGGTACAGACCGGCATCAAGCCGACGGTCATCGCCCGATGGTTCCGGGAAATCATTGAAACAGGAATCGACCCCGACGATGAGCCGGAGCAGTTCATGTCCGGGCTCTCATCGATCATCCGTAACGCTCTGAAAAGCGATACCTCCGGCGAACCGGAAAAATACATGCTCTTCACAGGCCCGTCAGGTTCCGGCAAGACCCATTTGATCATGAAGCTGGTCCTGCACCCCGAATTTCTTTCAGGCAAGAGCATCGCCGTGGTTACTCTGCAGCCGCCGGAAAACGCCGGCCAACCCTATTACACCATACTGGAACCGTTCTGCGCCGATCACGGAATTACGCATTACACGGTTGCCGACAGCGCGGATGTGCGGAGGCTCCAGGAGGAGTGGGAAGAATACGATCATGTGCTGTTTGATTCGCCGGCCATTCCCGTGGAACAGGAGAGCTCTTTCCGCCAGTACTGGAAAATGAGGCAGGTTCTTGCCTCCATCACCAAGCTGGAGGTTCACTACGTTGTGAACGCTTCGCTGAACCGCTACTACTTCCGTAATTCCGGCAAGGTGCACCATCCGCTGCAGCCCGACTATGTGGCCATCACCCATCTCGATGAGGTATCGGAGTGGGGCCCCATCATACCTTTTCTTGAAGATATGGGTTGCGGTGCCCGATACCTGAGTATGGGAGCATCCGTACCCGGCAGTCTGGCGGATTTTAGTCCGGCCTGGTTTGCTCAACAAGTTTTGCAAGACAACTGAAGAACATGACACACAACACAGTATCACATCATCCCTTTATTATCGCGACGGTAAGCGGCAAAGGCGGCGTCGGCAAAAGCATGGCGAGCGTAAACATCGCCGGCACGCTGATTGACATGGGCTACACGGTCGCACTTCTGGATGCCGATATCGGCATGTCCAACTGCGCCACACTGTTGAACGAGCCAACCGATGCTACCGTCATGCACTGGGTTCAGGGCAAATGCGGGCTGGAAGACCTCCCGCACGTTTGCGACGGACTGACTCTGGTCACCGGTTCCGACGAACCCGGCGTGCACGATCAGGATCCGGAGCTTCTGATGGAGGCCATTGACCAGGTTCTGCTTGCGATGGCCGAAGATCACGATATCATCATCATTGATACCCCGGCGGGCTCCGGCGAGTTGAGCCTTTGGGCCCTTGATCGTGCTCAGCTCGGCATGGTACTGCTGGTGGATGAACCCACAGCCATCTCCGATGTCTACCGTTTCTGCAAGTACATTTTGAATATTGACCCGACCTATCCCTTCGCGAGTGTTGTAAATTTTGCCGGGGATGAGAACGCTGCAAACAGCATCCATCAGCGATTCAACACCATTTTACACTATTTCATGCAGCAGGAGGTCGCCTATCTGGGATTTATCCCCGACAGTGACCTGATTCGCCAGTCGGTACAGAAGCAGACCCCGGTCACGCGCCTTCACCCCGACTCGCCGGAAAAGCGGGAATTCGAGTTTATCGCACACAACATCATCAGTGCCATGCCGGAGAAACAACGGCCCAGGCAACGCACCATGAGTCACGATTAAGCTTACCGTCTTATGTTACTACGATTGATTACCGCCATATCACTGCTGGTTTTTGCCCTGCTGCTCATGTCGGGGACACAAATCGACATGGCGCTGTATCGCAGCCTGGTCGTGTTCCTCATTCTTTTTGCCGGCGCCTATCTGACTATTTTCTTTTTGAACGTCATGCAGGAGTCCAATCATACGAAGGCCTCCCCGCCCGCAACCGCATCCGGCAACAATAAAGGCGGAAGCGAGAAGAACAGCGGCGAGGCCTCATCACAAAAATCTTCATAAGCCATGGGTGACAAAACGTTACAAGAATTGGTGGACACTTACTGCGAAGAGCCCGTCGACGGGTTACGCAATGCCATCATAAGCAAATCCATGCCGCTGGTCCGCAGCATCATCGGAAAAATCAAGCGTCCCGACCATCCGCTAACGCACCGCGAAGATCTTGAAAGCGCAGGTATCAGCGGACTCTTACAGGCACTTGACAGCTATGACTCGGAAAAAAATATTCAATTCAACACCTTCGCCTACTATCGGATCCGCGGCAGTGTCATTGATTACCTGAGGAAAGTGGACCAGATTCCGCGCGTGCAACGCAGCAACTACGGGCGGGCGCAGGAAATCAGCGATCAGCTCACTCAGCAGCTTGGTCGTCAGCCGGAGGATCACGAAGTGGCCGATGAGCTCGGCATGTCTGTGGATGAATACCAGACGCTGTTGTCCAATGTCCAGCAGCGCAACGCACTTTCTCTCGACTCCCGATTTGACAGCGACGGCGGCTCTCTTTACGACACCATGGCCGATCCCGAAAGCGAACAGCCGGACGAAAAGCTTCAGAAAGACACCATGGTCAGTAAACTTCAAAAGCGGATCGGAGAACTGAATGACCGTGACCGGCTGATTCTTACCCTCTACTATTTTGAGGACATGACACTGAACGAAATCGCCCTGCTTCTGGATCGCTCGGAAGCGCGCATTTCCCAAATTATCGGAAAACTGCTGCTTCAACTCAAAAACGAGTTACAGGTGAACAAGGCTCGTGAACCCGAGTACTGACCATGACCTCTCTATCCCGAATTGCACGCCTGGCGCGGATTCCGGAGATTCGAAGAAAAAACAGGGAAACGGACCCACGCAAAAAGAAACGCGACGAAGAGCGCGATGAAGACCGGCCTGTCTTTACGTTGAGTGAAGAGCAGCCCCCGGTGCCGGACATCCGAAGAGAGATTCCTTCCGCCCCGAGGCCCAAAATCAGAACCCGGAGCCTCCCCGCAAAAAAACCGGCAAAAAGCGCCTCTGATGATGGAGTCGGAGAACGGCTCGACCTGAAAGTCTGACCGAAGCGCTGTACAAAATCTGACCGGCAGCAGCCCGGGAACTGACTGCGATCAGGGAGTCAACAGTTCGATCATCATGGAGAGGTACTCGAACAGGCGCTGGAACATGATATCGAAGGCAATCGGCAGATAGGGGACGACCAGTACCAGCAAGATCATGCCCACCCCGAGTTTGACGGGCAGCGCGATGAAAAAGATGTTGGCCTGGGGCATGATGCGGGCGAAAATGGCGAAAGAGAGGTTCAGCATAAAGAGCACGACCAGAAATGGAGAGGCGATCTGTACTCCGGTAATGAACAGGTAGGTGGCCATTTCGAGAAACAGCGGCGAGGCCGAGGCCAGTTGCGCGGTGCTCACGGGAATGTGTTCAAAACTGTGCGCCAGGGCGAGAATATAAATTTTGTCTCCTCCGATGGAGAGAAAAATAAGTATGGCCAGCAGATTGAACATGTTGCTCACCACCGAACTTTGCTGCTGGGTCATGCTGTCGACCACATTGGCAAAACTGAGCGCCACCTGAATACTGATCAATCGTCCGGCCAGGTCCAGTCCGGCAAACACAAGCTGCCCGACAAGCCCCAGCGCCACTCCGGTAAGCACCTCCTGAATGATCGCCATGAGCATGAAAATGATTCCGGATTCCGGATCCACCATAACGCTTTGGGCGGGGATGGCGGGAAAAAGCAGAAAACTGGTCATGAGCGCGAAAAACAGCTTGACCCGCACTGGAAAAACCGCCGCGCTGAAAAACGGGGCAACCATGATCATGCTGCCGACGCGCACGAAGATGAGAAAAGCGGACAGGATATATTCAGGGGAAAGCAACGCCATGGCGCATGGTATTCACATTAGTTGGCAAAACCGGGTGCCCGCTGCAAGGCAAGCCATTGACCGGCTGCTGCCGCAACCGCGCATCACTGGGCAATATTGGGGATGAAATCAAAAATCCGCTCCATGAATCCGATGGCGTATTGTAGCATAAATCCGAACAGAAAAAAAAGAATGATCACTACGACAACCATTTTGGGGACATAACTGAGGGTCATCTCCTGAATCGAAGTAGCGGCCTGGAAAATGGCGATGGTCAGACCGATGACAAGCGCACCGATCAGTACCGGTCCGGCCAGCACAACGGCGGCGGTCAGAGTTTCCTGAACCCAGTAGATTCCTGTTTCTGTATTCATTCGTTTAACCTGTGATATTCAAAATTTCGGGTACGTTCCGTGTCGTTTGGCGGATTAGTCGAAGCTGCGGACCATGGACTGTACCAGCAGGTACCATCCGTCGGTAAGCACAAAAACCAGAATCTTGAACGGCAGCGAAACCAGTACCGGCGGCAGAAAGATGATTCCCATCGAGAGCAGGATCGATGCCACCACCAGGTCAATAACCATAAAGGGGAGATAGATCATGAACCCGATCTGAAAGGCGATCCGCAGCTCACTCATCACATAGGAGGGTACCACGACATACAGCGGGATATCGGCAATGCTTTCGGCGGCTTCCATCTCCAGCATATCCATAAAGAACAGCAGATCCTGCTCCCTGGTTTGACGCACCATGAACTCCTTGAGCGGAACGGCCGCTTCAACGAGCGCTTCGGCCTGGGTCATCTCCTCGTTTACATAGGGCTGAATCGCCTGTTCGTTGACCGCATCGAAGGTCGGCATCATGATAAAAATGGTCAGAAACAGCGCCAGTCCGATCAACACCTGGTTGGGAGGCGACTGCTGAGTGCCAAGGCCCATCCGAAGAAAAAAGAAAACCACGATAATGCGGGTGAAGCTGGTCATCATGGTGATAAAGGCGGGGCCGAACGACAGAATGGTGATCAGAATGAGCGCCTGAATGGCCAGCGAAAAATCCTCGGCCTCGCCTCCGATACTCAGATCTATTTGTGGCAGCGCCTGTGCGATAATTGATATCATGACTTTCCGCTAAACAAATTGTAAAAGCTGCTGCTGTCCTGTTCCGACTCGTCCGGAATGGGATCAACCCACTTCTCCTTTGGATACCGGTGGAGCAGTGTCACCGATTCGGCGCTAACTCCCAGTACCCATATTTCGTTGTTAATTTCTATAACTTTTATTTGATGGCCTGCCCCAACCGTATGTTCTCCAATATCTTTCAAGAACCCGGAGGTTTTGGTATCTCCTGTTTTTCGGCGTGACCAGAACCAGACGCCGGCCAGAAGTACCATCAACACGATGAAGGTGGTAAAGGCATTGAAAAACAGGCCTGTGGAGCGGTCTTCGTCCACGAAAGCGGTATCGGACTTGCCCATCATCACGCGCACGCTGTCGCGGCGCTCCTGGGTGGATGGGTCGGCAGCGGGGTCGGGCCGCCCGGACGAAGAGTAATCCATTCTCGAAACCACAATGAGCCACAATACCAGGAGCACAACCGAGATGGATATGACGATTCCCAGAATATTTCTGGGATTTTTTCCGGATGCAAACTGACGAATATCGACCATCACAATTTCGCTATCCGGTCTTTGGTGGTGATCAGGTTGGAGATGCGCACCCCGAAATGTTCGTCAATCACGACCACTTCACCCTGTGCGATTTTGGATCCGTTCACCAGGATATCCACCGGTTCACCGGCCAGCTTGTCGAGTTCAATGATGGAGCCCTTGGCGAGTTTCAGCACTTTACCGAGGGGCATTTCGATCTGGCCAAGTTGCACCGAGACATCCATTTCGACATCCTTGAGCAGTGCCATGCTGCGAGAATGGCCGTTGGTGCCTTCCAGGACGGGCTCATCAAAACTGTCGAATTCCACTTTGCGGCCGGAGACCACCTGATCCTCATCGACCAGTGAGTCGCTCTCCTCGCCCATTTGCTCGGTGTCGATGCTGGTGAATTCCTTTCCGGGGGCGTTCTGTTCTCCGGCGGGTTGTCCTTGTTGTCCGGTTTTGGAGGCCCCCGGTTGTTTTTTTCCGGTCTGGTCGGGCTGCGGGGCCTCTGCGGCTTCTGCCGCCGATTCCTTGTTGGAAACCTGCCCGTCCGATGGAACCGATTCTTCCTGGCCACCTTCGACGGAATCCTCATCGGCGCTTTGGATGCCCAGCAGGAGTCCGGAGCGAACCATATCGTCCGCGAGGCCTTCCACATCCATTTTCGCGTAAAAGAATGTTCCTTTCTTGATTTTCTTTTCCAGCTGTCGAAGCGTGAGCACTTCAATATCACCCAGAGCGATTTTGAGCCCTTCCTTCCGCAGGCTCTTCATGAGCGTTACCGAAAGTTCGGTGGAAAACTTCTTCAGGAGATCTCTTGTAATTTCGTTGTTCTCCTTTTCCTCCACCCCCATCATGATGCTGGACAGCAGACCGAACCACTCCTTTTCAAGAACAAGTACTACGGAGTTTTTACTGGTCTCATCCTGTGCGAAAACATAGATATCGCTTTTTTCAAGAGTTTTGGCGAGCCCCTCCTTGTCGAAGCTTTCCGCTTCGACAACATGGACCTTCGCATCTTCCTGCAGTACGGAAGTAAGAAACTTTTCCACTTCCGGCAGACTTTTTTCCAGTTCGGTTTTCCAGTTTTCCACGTTCATAGCAATTCTTCTTCGTTAATTTCTTCGAGCATTTCAAAAATTTTCACAGCTCTCCGGCCGCCCAATGTACCGGGATAGGCTGTCATTTTGGTAACCCCGTTCACTCTCACTTCCAGGGGCTGATCTGTTTTCTGATTGAGGGTAATGGCATCACCTTCTTCCAGTTTGAGCAGTTCGTCCAGAGTCAGCCTGGTGGTTCCCAGTAGTGGCTGCACCCGCGTTTTTACTTTGGTCAGTGTTCTTTCATACGCCTGAAGCTGCTCCTCGCTTAACCGGAAGCGTCGACTGTGGTTGTCAATTTTCAGGATGGAGTCGTTCAGTGACTCCTTCAGCAGGCTGTAGGGGTAGGAAATTTTCACATCCACCGCCTCATCAAACACCTCGATGCGGAATACCGCGACAATAGCCGGGTCGGCGCTGATCATGTGCAGGTTTTCCGGCTTGCTTTCATAGGTCATGGACTTCACGTTGAAGTTCATGAGCGGTTCCCAGGCGGAGACGATCTCTCTGGTCACATTCCGCATGATACGCTCCATGATTCGCTCTTCGATGGTCGTAAGCATTCGTTTGGGAGGAAGTTCTGTTCCGCGTCCGCCGCTTTGCCGCTCCACCATCTGAATACAGAACCCGGTAGGCATCACCATCACAACATCACCGCCAAGGTCCTCCACATTGAGCACGTAGAGAGCGCTCGGACTTTCGATGTGCCGGATGAACTCGCTGGAAGCCAGCTGGTCGATCTGGGAGAGCTTTACATCAACTTTCTGGCGAAGTCCGGTACTGAAAACCCTGTTGAGATTGCGCGCAAACACTTCGTGAATGGTGCGCAGGGTTCGCATGATCTCCTTGCTGAACAGCTTGGGATGCTTGAAATCATACGCCTCAACATACTTTTTACGCCGTTGCGGCGCTTTTGCTGTGCTTGAAGTCATAAGTGGTACATACTCGGTTATCGCAAATCATTGTATTATGTATCTGGTGAAATACAAATTGCGTACCGAACGCACACCGATTGCCTCATTTACTTCCACTGCCAGGTCTCTGCGGAGTTTTTCTCTCTCTTCAAAATCCATAAGATCTCTGACCGTCCGGGAAGTCAGCACATCATTGAAGCGGTCCGTGATCTTCATCATGTTTTTGTCGATCAGCTCCACATGGTCGTGATGGGCCAATTCCATCCCTATTTGCACCACAAGGAAACGCTGGGCGTTGTTTCCGGAGGGGTTTACGATGAGTTCTTCCATCATGTAGGTGGTGGTGAAGTCGGGCAGAGATCCGAAAATCCGGACATAAATATCTTCGTAGTGCTCGTCGATCAAAACGTAGGCACCTACAGCCTGACCAAGAATTAATATTACCAGCAGGAAATATTTTCCCTTGGGCAGAAATTTTGAGTCCTGGACACCCTGGAGTTCTTCCTCGGTTCCGGACACATCCATATTGTTGTCGTTAAAGGCTGGCATACCGCTATTATCGGATGTTATTCTGCTTCGCTCAAGCCCCTTTGATATATTGGAATACTTTCCTGAAGATCGATGAACTGATCGTCGTACCGGACATATATTTCGACTCGTCTGTTGGCACGCCGGCCCTCGGGAGTCGTATTCGTATCCACCGGACGATATTCGCCATAACTGCTTGCTTTGAAATGATCTGGTGGCAAGCCGCTCGTTTCCTTGATAAATCGTACCACCGAAATTGACCGAGATGCCCCCAGATCCCAGTTTGACCGGTAGTAGGCCGATTGCCGGAGCGGCACATTGTCGGTATGGCCCTGTACTTCTATTTCGTAAATGTCCTCGCTGAACAGTAC
Source organism: Balneolales bacterium ANBcel1 (assembly GCA_029688905.1). Classification (NCBI taxonomy): domain Bacteria; kingdom Pseudomonadati; phylum Balneolota; class Balneolia; order Balneolales; species Balneolales bacterium ANBcel1. Next base: position 45,364 of record JARULB010000003.1, read on the forward strand.
GGCAATTTCCGACAGGATATTCCTCGCCTCCGGCAGCAAGTCGGAGGAGCCGCTGTTGAACGTCACCGATTCACTAAGCGTAATGCGAATGCCCTCCGGGATGAGGTCAATTTCAAAATGATCTTCCAGCTGCCGCTCTTCAATATAATCAAGAAGAGCCTGCCAGCGCTCAAGGCGTTGCTCACGCAACCTCCTGTTATCTTCGATCTGGATGGATGACTGATTCATAACCGACTCCTGCTGCTTCATCACACCCTTCCCTCCCTGAAAGCGCTGCAGAAAATCCTGCAGGGTATCCAGGTCGACGCCGGGCGTCAGCATGTACAAAACCACGAAGAAAACCAGCAGCAACGTAACCATGTCGCTGTAGGTCATCAACCAGTTTCCAGTGTCTTTCTTAGATCTTCCCATCCGCTGCTCTGTTGTTCAACCCAGTACTTGTAGAGTTTTTCTTCCCGCTCCTTGGTGATGCGGGTATTGTCATGGAACTGCAGGTATTCGGCTCTGCTTTTCGGTTCCACGTAGTTCAGCATTTTTTTCTCCATCAAGCGCGGGTTTTCGCCTTCCACTATCGACATGATCGCAACCCGGAACATGCGCTTGCGGTTCAGATCCAGCTCACTCAGGAATTCCAGTTTACCGGCAAGCGGATTAAACACCATATTGGCAAAAATTGTCCCGTAAAGCGTGGTGAGAAGTGCAACGGAGAGGCCTGCGCCAAGTGTTTCGGGGTCGGAGATGTTCTGAAGCATCAGAATCATGCCGATAACGGTTCCGATCATTCCGAAGGCCGGAGCGTAGGAGGCCATGGAATAGAGCACATTGATGGAGATCTCCATCCTGCGCTCGATACTCTTGATCTGGTCGCCGAGGATGACTTCGAGGTTGTCTTTGCTGATTCCGTCGATGGCGAGCTGCATTCCGTTCTGCAGAAACTGGTCTTCGATGTACTGGACATCGTTGTCGAGAGGAATCAGTCCGCCACGGCGCGCCCTCCGGGCAAACAGGTTCATCAGCTCCACATCGGTGCGAAGGTCCACCGCTTTTGCCCGCATCATGTTGGTGATAACCTGGAAGCTGTCGCTGATATTCTCCCAGCTGTAGTTCACCATGGTCGCCGCGATAACACCTCCAAGTACGATTAATACCGAGGAGAGACTCGCAAAGGCTACCAGACTGCCCTGAGTCGTAATGGCCAACCCCACCAGTGTGAAGCCACCGATAAATCCTATGAGTGTTGAGCGGTCTAACATGCTTGAGTTATCGGCCGGAAGCCGAAAAACTCAAGGGGTGGAAACCCAGTGATTACAGAGTTCACACCCCTCTGTCAGCATGTCGCCACCACGCCACTTGCTAACCGAAGCCGCAACTATCGATTTCTGCGTGCGGGAATCCGGTCAGGCCCGGGCCACTACCCGGTCCGACCGTACCCTGATATTATTTATTTTACGGATTATCGTTTCAGGTTGACCGCCTCCATCAGCATTTCATCTGCGGTGGAGATCACTCTGGCGTTGGACTGATACGCTCTTTGCGAGGTGATCATTTCGGTAAACTCCTTGGCCAGATCCACATTCGACCCCTCAAGAGAGCCGGCATTGATAGTGGTGTCGGACATGGCGTCAGCCGAGTTGATAAATACTTCACCGGCTGCCGAGGTAGCGCGGAACAATCCGCTGCCGACCATTTCCAGTCCGTGGTCGTTCTGTACCTGTGCCATTGCTATTTGCGCAAGCGTTGCATTCTTTCCATTGTCGTAGATCCCTGAAATTCTTCCGTCACCATCGATTGCCACATCCAGGAGCTGGCCCTGGGCGTAGCCGTCCTGGGAAAGCACCTTGGCGGTATTGGTTCCGGAAAACTGGGTAAGCACCGCGCCCTTGCTGCGGTCATTCAGTTCCACATTGATTTCAAAATCACTGGCCCCACCGCCGGGAGATACCTCGATAGCAGGGATCGAGCTCACATCCAGCTCTCCGCTCTCTGTGAAAGTCACTTCGGCGTCCGTCACCGGGTTACCGGCGGCATCCACAAAAATGGCATCGGCATCATCGGGCGATGAAACCGCAACATCCCACTCGTTATCGATGATATTGCCGTCGACATCCTGCTTGCGAGTGAAAGTAAGCAGCAGGGAATAGGCACTGCCCAGCCCGTCATAGACTGTAGTGCTCATACGTACCGGCTCATCTCCCGAGAGGTTTCCGGTAAGGGTGATCTCTTCGGTAGCTTTGGGTGACAGAGCCTGCTCAAAATCGATAGAAATTTTCGATGTGCTTCCACCGGGTGTGATGGTACCGTCGTTATTGGCGTTATATCCCTGCACATGCCGTCCTCCCTGATCTACCAGGAAACCGTCTTTGTTAAAGACAAAATTGCCGGCGCGGGTCATGTAGGTTTCTCCCTGGTCAGCTACCAGAAAATAGCCACGGCCTTCAATGGCAAGATCGGTGCCGCGACCGGTATTCTGCATGACTCCCTGTGTGAAATCACGGTCGATGGATCCGATGCGCACCCCCAGGCCTACCTGATTGCTCATCTGGGGGGATGACTCCCCGCCGGCATCGGCTCTGCCCAGACGCTGACTCATCAGCTCGGCAAAGGTAACCCGGGACGATTTGAACCCGGTCGTCTCCACATTGGCAATATTATTACCGATCACATCCATTTTGGTTTGAAATGATCGCAAACCACTCACACCTGAATTTAATGCTCTGATTAATGCCATAACTTTTCTCCTTGTTTTGTAATCGGCAGCATAGAGCCGCTGCCTTACCCACTACGGGCGCTGTTATTTGTTTTTAATTAAAAATCATAACGGGAGGCCGATCTCCTCGACATCACCAATGGGTATATCAATACCGTTTACGGTAAGTTTAACCCCGTCGCCGGTATACCGCACTTTGGAGGCGACTCCTTCCACATAGGTCAGTGCCGCGACACCGGATTCCTCATTCGATGCTTCAATCGAAACCCGGTAGTTGCCGTCCGGCACCCGGTTTCCATACTCGTTGCGTCCGTCCCACTCCCAGGAGTGGTCTCCGCCCGCCATATTACTCACACTTTCGCGTCGGATTTCACGCCCGCTCTCATTGCGGATGACAATGTCAACCTGCGATGCGGAGTTGTTCAGCTTGTAGTTGATTTTTGACGATTCTCCGGAGTTGAGCATTACAACATCCGACAGCGCTTTTACATTCTTGCCGGTAAGCGATGCGGCCAGGGAATTTGTCAGTCCGGTGCTCATCATATCCTGGCTCTCCTGGAGCTTGTTGATGCCCTGGTTGACATTGATCAGCTGCTCCACCGAGTTGAACTGTGCCAGCTGTGCCGCAAAATCGGCGCCGTCCAGCGGGTTAAGCGGATCCTGATGGCGCATCTGCGATACCAGGAGCTGCAGAAACTGCTGCTGTCCCATCTCGTTGCGCTTGGCCGGGTCCTGCCTGTTGAACATGGCCGATGTCTGAGAATTGATATTGTGTATATCCATTGTTTAGTCCGTTATGCCGTCCATTCCATCTGGTTATATCCGAAATTCCTTATGCTTTGCGGGGCCACTTTTTCCACCTGCATGGGTTTGGCATCGCTGCCGGAAGCGGGGTTATGCTCTTGCCTGCCTTCGTCGGATTGCGAATCCCCGAAGAATCCGGCGAACTCATCCATTCCCCTGTTATCCAGCTGCAATTCGATTTCAATATCACACTCTTTCTGCAGGTGATCACGCAGTTCCTGGTAATGGTGCTGGAGCATGCGTCCGAGCTCCGAAGCGCTGGAACCCAGCTTCAGCTGGAGCACTCCGTCCACTTCCCGAACCGATATCCGGATGTTGCTTCCGTCGTCCATCGTAAACCGGTGATTCTGCCAGCTGCCGGAGTTGGACGAACCCGATTCACGGGCTGTCTGGACAAAGCGTGTCAGGGCGGGTATCACCTCACGGCGAATTTCCGCGTTCATGATCGGTATCTGTCCCATTCTGGATGCGGATGCTGCCGAATCGCGTTTTTCCTCTTCCGCGCTGTCCGAAGTGTCGACGTCCATTACATATTTTTTCCACTCAAAGTCTTCTTCATCGGTGGATGACATCTCACCGAATACAACGCTTGATACCGGTTGCAGGGCGGACACCGACTGTGTTTGCGTCACCTCTCCACTGCTTCCGGAAATGACCGGAACACGGATGGTTTCAGACGATGTAACCCGCTCGGTAAAAGCGTTTATGTGAGCTTCATACCTGGCCGACCGGATTCCGGTTACATGGGCATCCTCCCTGCCCGCGGTCTTGCCTGACCGCAGATCCGCTGCATCCACAGCTGCTGCCGGTGCTTCGGAAGTTCTGTTCGTTTCCAGAGCCGCGCGCTCTCCTTTCGGGGGCTGCTCCTGTACGTTTCCGGTCGACTCCGCCCGAGCCGCCTGCTCCAGCCGCCGGGCAATTTCCCGGGTCATGGACGCGAATCTCAGCGACTCCTGAACTCCTTTGCTGTTACGATCGGCGTTATCAGCAGACGCCGCAATGCGGTCGCCCATCGAATCTGTGCTGCCGGATGAACCCGATCCCGAAACCGAATCCGGCTTCATGGCCCGTTCACCCAAAAACGTCGCTTGCGCACGCTCACCGGTTCTGTTTTCCTGCTGGGTTCCGGTGCCGACCGGTGTCGTCTGCCGGTCTGCGGCCTGCCCATCGCTGCGGCCGATGCCATTCGCGTTGGTGCGAGACGTGTCGGTCTCCCGGCGTTCGGATTCCGGCTTATGATTTTCTGTTGCCCGGCCGGATTCTTTCTTCACGGAGTCTTTATCACGGGATGACACGTCCGATCCTGTTTTGGAATCCTTGTCTGAGTCTGTTGAGGAGTCCTTTTCGGATTCGCCTGTCACACCCTTTCCGGATTCCTTGCTGGCATCCGCACCATAGTTTCTTCCGGAGTCTGCAGCAAAACCGGTTTTTGAGCTCGTGCCGTAGCCGGGGTTATGTCCGTTTTTACCCTCCGGTTCGTTTGATGTTCCCGAACCCTTTCCGGACCCGGAGTTCTTGTCGCCGGTAAGACCGCCAGAATGGTTCCGGTTTGAGCCACTTTCGGGTTCGGAGTGCTTATCATTACCCGAGAGATGACCGGTGCCGGGATTGTTGCCCGCCCCCGGAGCCAAACCGGCCGAATGCCCTTCATTGTCTTCGCCGGATCCATACGGTATTTCAGTCTCTGCGGCAGCATTTTCCTCATCGTATCCCGGTTGGGGCACGCCATCTGTCTCGGAGCTTTGTTCATCCGTATCACCGGCATCGGCCGCATCGGAATCACTTGCCCCCAGACTGTTTTCATCATCCTTTACGGCTGTTCCGGCATCCCCGGAATCCTTTGCGGGTTCGTCCGCTTTGCCTGATTCCGGCACTCTTTCTGCGCCGCCGCCAACTGCTTCAGTAGTACCGTGTTCCGGTGATGCCGGTTCAACTCCCGTGTATTCGGTTTCCGAATCCACATGCAGACCGTATCCGGATCCGCTCTTTGCCTTTTCCGACGCATCGCCGTCACCGGCAGATAATTCCGCCCCCGCGGAGAAGCCGGTATCACCGGACTCATGCTCTGGTCCATCCACCTGAATTCCGGCGGATGAACCCAAAAAATCTTTTTTGGAAACATCGTTGCCAAAATCCAAACCGGTGGTGGCGCCCGGCCAGCTAACTGCTTTTTCCCCCTCTGTTTCCTGTTGCGAAACAGAACGGTTCGTCACAGCTTCGTTCGCGGATCCGGCCCAATGATTTGCTTCATCTTCATCGGATCCGTCCATGCTTCCTGCCCCGAAAGCATGTTGCGCTGTGGAACCCTGGCCGGGCGCACCTCCACCGGTTTGCCCCTTTGTCAAGAACACTTCTTCTTCTATAATATCTTCGCCATCGGCAGATGGAATGACAACCCGCTCAAGTACGGATGTGTCGCCTTCGTCCGTCTGCGGTGCCACGGAAAGCGTCACGTACGGCTTCTCACCTTCGGCGGCCTGCAAATGTCGACTGCCCAGGTTGTTATCGCCATCCGCCGGCACTTTCTGTGAGTGCTCCGGACGGACACCCAGACCACCCCCGGCAGCAGTCTGCATTAATCGGCTTCCCAAACCGACATGGGATAATCTTCGGGAACTACTGTCGCCGCTTTCGGAACGACTATCCGCCTTCTCTCCCGAACCATTCTTCGATCCTGAATCATCGGCGATTCCGCTTGACTTGTTCCCGGAATCGGAATCTCTGTTTAAGGATTGCCAGACACTGGAGAACGGCCGGGATTCCCCCTGATTTGTTTGCAAGGAGGCCAGCGAAGGCGTAGACGCTGAACCGACACGGCCATCTGTTCCGGCACCGGGAAAACTTTTCTGACTCACAAAGGGAAAACTGCTCATAGCATCACCTCGCTCATCAGTTTGGCTGCGCGCTGCGGAGAGAGTGAGCGCAACAGCTTTTCACGCTGAATGGTACCGCCGGACTGATACAACCGCACCAGCTGCCCGTCATCCATCTCCCTGATAATCGGTGCCAGCTCTTCTTCATCCAGGTTCAGCAGGCTTTTCACCCGCTCCCCAAACTCTTCATCACTCATGTAAAACGTGCTGCCGCGCTGAACCGGCTCTGTCGCAGATTCCGCTACCGGCATAAAATCTTCCAGTTTTTCCCACTCCTTTAACTCAAGCTCCAGATCCTCATTCAGCAGCTGCAGGGAATCGACCGTACTGCGCAGACTGCGATTATCCGCTCGAAGACGTTCCATCTCCGCTTTCCACTCCTCGACTTCCTCATCGGTCAGCGGTCCCGCGCCCGGAAACCCATCTCCGTCCTGTTCATCCCACTGGGTCAGCTGTTCGTACTGTTCCGGATTAATCTGGGGATACAGGAAGAATATCAGCGCAAACACGCCCACAAAAGAGCCAACAATAATGCCGGGGATTTTGAGATATTTCATCTTGTCAGTTTGTTGTCATTGGGTACTTTGCGGATCATTTCCACACCGGGCATCAATTGATGCTCCCCAGTGCTGCCGGATCCTTGCCGCACCTGGCGGACCGTTACCTGCCGAAGTATTGGGCCGCAATTTCATCCATGTGCTTCTGTTCCATCCGATCTGCCTCTTCCCGGAACGCGCTGTGCTCGCGGTCCTTGATCTTTTCGAGGATATGCGTTTCGCGGTGAGCTTTCAGCAGCTTGTCACGTTCGCGATTGACCTCATCCTGCGCCTTACCCGCATCACGATCGATTTTTCCCATCATCTGGTGCGTGTGCTCCATGTGCGCATAGGCATTTCTGAGTTTCCGGATATCATAAACCGACGCCTTTTCCTTCTCCCCCAGAAACTGCTTGAGTTCATCGGCTATTTCGGATTTCCGCTCGTCGAGGATCTGCTTGATCCGCTGCTTTTCAGCAAGCTTCTGCTGTTGAATCTTTTCCTTGTGCTCACGGACGCGAAGGACCGGTTCGAGTGAGAATCTGAATTTCATATGCGGTTCGGTTACTGATTTCAAAAGGTGCCTGTACTGCTCACGATCCATGGGCGCTTAGACCATCCATGGATTGCCGTGGATTTGGCTTCAATGATATCACCATCCAAAACCGTGCCGGAATGATGAAAAAAAGTTGAGAATACGTCAGTCAACGATTTTTTTCAGGGACCCCCACAAGTCCTCATTGAAATCCGACTCGTCCATGCCCTGTCTCAGAAAAGATTCCAGGCCCGGATTCTTCTTGATGGCTTCGTCAATTTTGGGATTGGAGCCCTTGACGTAGGCACCGATGTTGATGAGATCTTCGGCCTCGCGATAGGTGGCCAGGATCTCACGCGCTTTCATGGCGATGTTGCGGTCTTCCCGGGAAATAATATTGGGCATGACCCGCGAGACGCTTTCAAGCACATCTATCGCGGGATAATGGTTTCTGTGGGCCAGGCGCCGGGAAAGTACCAGGTGACCATCCAGGATGGATCGCACGGCATCAGCGATGGGCTCATTCATATCGTCGTTGTCCACCAGCACGGTATACAACCCGGTAATGCTGCCGGATTTGGTTTTTCCGGCCCGTTCCAGCAGTTTCGGCAGTGTGGTAAACACGCTCGGGGTATATCCCTTGGTGGTGGGAGGTTCTCCGGAGGCCAGACCGATTTCACGCTGGGCCATGGCCACCCTGGTCACCGAGTCCATCATGAGAAGGACATTTTTTCCTTTATCGCGAAAATATTCCGCAATCGCCGTAGCTGTGGAAGCGCCCTTGATGCGGCTCATTGCCGCCATATCGGAGGTGACGGCCACAACGACGGATCGTTTCAGTCCCTCTTCCCCCAGGGCATCGGTGATAAACTCGCTCACTTCGCGTCCCCGCTCCCCGATCAGTGCGATTACGTTCACATCGGCGGAGGAGTTCCGGGCGATCATGCCCATCAAAACACTTTTACCGACACCCGAGCCGGCGAAAATACCCAGCCTCTGTCCTTTTCCGAGGGTGTTGATCGTGTCGATGGCGCGCACACCGGTAAGCATGGGGGTGTCGATGCGTCCCCGGCTGAGCGGGCCCGGAGGTTCGTTGTACACCGTTTGGTGCTCCCCGTTCATAATCGGCCCCTTGCCGTCGATCGGCAGTCCGTCGGCATCCACAACCCGCCCCAGCATGTCCTTGCCGATGGCCAGCGTAAGCGGACGGCTGCTCAGTTCCACCAGGCATCCGGCCTTCAGACCTTCGATCCGGTCGTAGGGCATCAGCAGAGTATCCTTGTCGCGTATTCCAACAACCTCCGACTGGATCCGCTTTCCGCTTTGACTGTGGATACTGTAAATCTCACCGACACACGCCTGCAAACCCGTACACTCCACGATGGTACCGATTACCGTCGATACTTTGCCGAATCGTTTCGGTTCTGCGGGTATCAGCCGGGCCTTTTCCCGGATATTGTGGATGTGCCCGGTCAGGGTCTGTTGACTGATGGTACTCATTTCGGCAAAATCAGGGATTCCTTAAAATCATGGAGCATCTGGCGGAAGTCGCGCACCACTTTTTCCCTGTTGGTTTCAAGCTGAAATTCCCCGGGATTGCAATGGCTGCTCACGCGAACAACGACACCGGTCGCCTCGGCATACTCGTTCTGAAGTGATTCGACCAGGTCAAAATCTTCGGAAGAGACCCACAATACCGGGCGGGCTTTCCGGTCCAGTTCCTGCAGCAGCAGCCGCAGATCTTCTTCCAGTTTGTTGCGCATGGTACCGTTGGTAATGGGAACCCCCAGAATCGCTTCCGAAATATCGAACACCAGGTTGAGCAAACCCGGCTTCAGTGCCTCCTGATGCTCTTTCCAGGCTGCACGTGCCGCCTCAAACTCACGGCGCATAGGCTCAAGCCTTGCCTCCAGCTCGCCGGCGGCCTTGTCATATCCTTCACGCCGGCCTTGCTCACGTCCTTTTTCGAATGCCTCCGTACGGATCTTTTCGCGCTCAAGCAGCCATTTCTCATGCTGCTCCCGAAGCAGGGAGTCCACATCCGGTGGTGCCGCCTCCGGCTTCTGCTCATCAAAAACCATCCGGTAATTCAGGCGAAAACTGCCGTCATCTTTCCAGGAAAACTTTTTCTTGTCAATGATCTTACGGGACATACAACCGTTACTCCACAATCTCGTCTTCGGCCATCTTTCGGGTCGAAATCTGCCCTTCTTCCTCGAGCTTCTTTATTTTCTTTATTATACGCTGCTGCGCTTCTTCGACATCCTTGACGTGCACAGGTCCGAGCGCTTCCATATCCTCCTTGAGCATATCCACGGCACGGGTGGACATATTCTTGATAAACTTGTTGGTAAGCTCCTCGCTGACCCCTTTGAGGCCCAGAACCAGATCGGCTTTGTCCATTTCGTTGATAATGAGCTGGACGGTCCGATCGTCGAAATGAGCGATATCCTCGAAGAGGAACATCTGCTTCTTGATCTCTTCGGCAAGCTGCGGGTCGCGTTCCTCGATTTCCCGGATCACATTGCGTTCCACAGACATGTTCGCTTCGTTCAGAATGCTGGCCACCATCGAAGCGCCGCCTTTGACCCGGTCACCCACCGAATCCACACCGCCCATCTGCTCCTTGATCACCTCTTCGACCTCATCGATCACTTCGGCGGATATTTTGTCGAGTGACGCCAGTCGGAAGATAATTTCACCCTGCAGTTCTTCACTGAGGTGGGAAAGGATTTCCGCCGACCGTTCCTGTTTAATCTGCGACATGATCAGCGCCGCCACCTGCGGGTGCTCGTTCTGGATAAAATGGACAATCTGGGTGATTTCATTGGACTGGAACACCCCGAAAGCGCTGGTACCGGTCTCCGCCTCCAGCTTGCGGAACATGTTGTTGGCGTCATCGGCACCTTTGGCCTGGGTCAGAATCCCCTTGGCGTAGTCAATCCCCCCTTCGAGAATGTACTGCTTGGCCGTCATCATGTCGTAATATTCCCGCATTACCTCATCGACAACCTCGGGACTCACATTCTTGATTTTGGCAATTTCAAGCGAGATCGCCTCTACTTCGTCATCACGCAGCGTTTTCAATACCGTGGATGCCGCTTCAACCCCGAGCGAGATCAGCAGGATCGCCGCCTTCTGGTTGCCGCTCAGTTTCGATGCATCATCAATAGTTACTCCGCCGAAATCTTTCTTTGCCATATCCGTCAACTCACTTTTTTACTGAATGTCATCATTGCCCGCACCACACTGGCGGCCTCGTCAGGCTGCATTTCGATGAAGTCGCGGATCTCCTCGACCACGAATGATTTCTCGTCCAGTTGTTTTCTGGCAGCAGGACTCAGCTTGCGGTTGTAGAAATTTTCCTCTTCTTCAGACATATTCACACTATCTCCCTCACTCTGGTCAGTTGCACCCTGTTCCGATACCGCGACATCCTGGCCGTTGGTGTACCCCTGGAACAGTACCGGTGACGTTTCATCACGGAATCGTTTCGACATATTGTAGATCAGCAAGGCAAATGCAAGCAGGGCGGCGAGGATCAGTGACCATCGAATCACCTGATTCCAGGGAACCGGCTGCTCACCGTGCGGGTACAATTCATCCATGGCGGGATCAAAGAACCGGATCTGTGTGATCGTCAGCTCATCGCCGCGATTCATCTGAATGCCAAGTGCGGTCCGCACCACTTCCTGCAGCTCCTGCAGCTCGTCCTGGGTATAGGGCTCATCAACCAGAACGGTTTCCCCCTCCTCGCTGACTTCCCTGGTCTGCTTGTAATTCAGCAGGAGCGAGGCGCTGATTCTCCGGATATCACCTTCCGGCTTTTCAAACAGTTCGCGGACTTTGTTGACTTCGTAATTCCGGGTCTGAACAACATTTTCGTTGTTTCGGCTGGAGAGAAGTACGCTTTCACCGCGGAGGTTAATGGGGGTGAACTCATCGATGGGTACCTGCTGGAAGTCCTCATGGTTCTGGGAGTCCGTTCGGCGTTCCTCGGAGATAATGGTACGGCTGTCGGGATCGATCAGGTCGGATTCCCTGGTCAGCCGATCGAAATCGTGTTCGGCGGCAACTCGCAGGATGCTGTTGCCGGGACCAAGCACCCGGTCGAGCATGGTTTGGCCGCGCTCGGTCAGGTACGCCTCGGTTTTTTGTCTCAGCTCCATCTGACTGGATCCGGAGGCAAAACCGCCGGTTCCCGATGCGGAATCGGTCAGTCTATTGCCGTTCTGGTCCAGTACCGTAATGGCGTCGGCACCCAGCCCTTCCACACTACCGGCAACCAGAGCGGTCATTCCGGAGATTTGATCCTTGGAGAGGCCCTGGCCACGTTTAAGTGTCAAAATTATTGAAGCTGATGCCTCCACCGTGGTTCGCTGAAAGGGTGTGCGTTCCGGAAGCACGAGGTGGACGCGGGAATTTTCGACCTGCTCAAGGCTGGCGATGGTCCGCGAGAGCTCCCCTTCCAGCGCCCGTTTCTTGTTGATCCGCTGCATGAAATCCGTCATACCGAGCGTGTTCTCATCAAAAAGTTCGTACCCCTGCACGTCGGAATGCGCGGCGAGGCCGACCGATGCCAGCCTCATGCGGAGTTCATGCACCTGATTGCTTCTCACATAGATGGAGCGTCCGCTGTCCTCAACACGGAAGCTGACCCCCTGCTCCTCAAGCTCGGCGGCAACTTCACGGGCCGCCTCATTATTCATGGAGCCAAACAAAATGGTGTATTCGGGTTTGAGCGTCCAGTAAAACACGCCCCCCAGGATGATGACGAGCAGGGTGATCATCAAAACGAACATGGTTCGCTGCGCCATGGTCAGCGGTTCGAAAAATGCTTGAATACTCTCGGTAATACGTCCCATTATCCCCTATCCTATATTTGCATTCGGCTTATTTCCTGATAGGTCTCGATTGCTTTGTTGCGCACTTCGACCATCATCTGAAAGCTGAGCTGTGCCCGCTGCATGTTGATCATGACCTCATGGACATTCTCGGTGCGGCCGGCGGCAAAGTCCTGGATGCTCTGTTCGGATGTTTTCATGGTTTGATCGACAGAACCAACCGCGCGGGTCAGCATATCGGCAAACGAATCTTTGGTGTCGGGTGTACGCAGTTCGGGGCGCTGCAAACCAGACCGGACCTCACCGGCCTGTTGGAGTCCTCGTAGTTCAATGGGATTGATCATAACAATAGTGCTTTGAAAAGGGGATTAGATTTTGGTGTCGATGTGCATACCGCGGCCTGAGAGCATCTGCTCCTGCTTCTGACCATTGCCCTTGTAATACGTCAGCGGCTTTGCGCCCGAGAACTCCTTGCGGATCATTTTGCTCTCGTCGTCGGTAAGCGTTGGAGGGGTGGCCATACCCGCAGCCTTTCTGAGGCCGTTTCCCCTGGTAATCTCCTGGGTTTGAATGGTGTTCAGTGAAGAAACATTCATGGTGTTACCTAAATTTCAAGTGAGCGTTTGATAATTTGTTTTTCCGCTTCGATGGCACTCAGGTTGGCTTCGTACAACCGGTTGGCGCTGACCAGCTGGGTCATCTCCCGGATCAGGTCCACATCCGGATACCGGACCATTCCGTTTTCATCGGCATCGGGATGGTTGGGATCGTACTCGTGGCGGAACGATTCGGTTTCAGTAATCTGTGCCTGCGGACCCAGGCTGCCGGACGGCCCGTTTGCGGAACTTGCGGATGCCGCCCCCGGAGAACCCATATGGCGCGCTTCGGTGCGGCGAAGAGTGTCGACATTGTCCAGTAGCACCCGTTGAAAGTCGTGCCGGTTACCGATGCTCGTCTGCACGGACTGAGGTTTGTAGGCATTGGAGGATCCCTCCGGTGCGGATGTTCCGGCGTTGGCAATATTCCGCGTAGCAACGGAAATTTTTTCACGCTGCACGTCCAACCCCTGTGCAGATGTCCGGAATGATGAAAAAATTCTGTCGGGTAACATATCGGATAGAGGGTGTCTGTGATTTATCGGTTAATTCCTGTGATCCCTGTGCGGAGCATGTCAAAATGGTGCCGCAAAGAGCGAGCCATGACATTCACGCGGATCTGGGTATCGGTCATTTCCAGCATTTCGTCCTCCAGTACAGGAGCCTCTCCGGTTTCCACGATCTCCGGCGCCACCTCTTTCATACCCCGCACACCCTGACTGTCCTGTACTTTGCGCAGTTCATTTTCGAACCGGACATCCAGCTTTTTATAACCGGGTGTGTCCAGATTGGCAATGTTCGCAGAGGTGATTCTCTGCCGCAGGGTAAGGGCATCCATGGTCCTGCCCAACAGTTGTGAGTGGTTGTCGTCAATGAGTTTCATTGGTGATACCGCTTTTGATATAGTCTGACCGCCGTTTTTCTTCCGGATTCGGAAGCCGCCGGCAACATTCATGCATTTAAGTTTTCCACGCGCCCTGTCGATAATGACACGTAAGAGGAATCTGTGCAGTTTTTATAGCAACACTCATGCCATTCGGGGGGACAATAATGTTTTTTTTACCAGCGACGGCTTTTCTCCATATCACGGACCGATGTCATGCACGATCGGCCGGCAAATTTTTCCCGTACCCGGATTCTCTTTTAAGATTCCCCGCCAACGTCTGATAACCGTAATACACACGGCATCCAAACACCAACGTAACAGGCAATGCATCAAACAGGCGATCCAGTATATCCACGGGAATATCGACCGGACACCCCCTCCGATCACCCCCTGAAAGCGTTTTACGGTAATTCGGAGTATCACGACGGGTCCGACCTCATTGGCGATGCGACGCACCAGGACGGGCCCGATCGCTGTGACGGTGCCGAATACCACTCCAGGACTAACGAATTCCGGGTCGCAGTGGAAGAAGCAACTGTTGGAGATGAACTTACTTCACTGGTCACCAACCTTTCCTGTCCGGCATTTATCACCGACGAGCACGGGATCGTTGTTGCCTTCAATGCGGAAGCTCTGCAAAAAAACAGTGGCAGAGATCCGGAAGGGCGTCCGCTGAACCATCTGTTATGGGCGCGCGAAAAAGTTGGCGCCATGGAAATGGCTTACATCAACCGTTCCTGGATGATCGTATCCGAAGAACGTCTGAGCCTGGAAGCATCAGAATTCAAAATGGTGACACTGCGGGATCACCCGGACCTTCCCTCGATGGAGGTGATCGAGTCCGCACGGGACATGATCGCCGTGATGCTGCACCGGTTCCGGTCACCGATGACCGGAATGCAGGGGTATCTTGATCTGCTGCTTGGAAATACGGAAAATGACCGGGAGCAGAAAAGGCTGGAAACCCTGAATGAAGGCATGTCGCAGCTTAACGGAATGCTCGATGAGCTGGAACAGCTATATGACAGTCATTCCGATTCCAATGCCGAGCCGTTGTACCTGCAGGCGGTAATCCGGGAAGCCGTTGCCGAACTGAATGACGATACCCGAAAGCAAGTCATGATCAGCGAGGACAGCAAACACAAGCCGGTCCGCCTCAGCCGCAAGAAAGTCCGCGGCATCCTGGACATACTGCTGAAAAACGCCGCCGAACACACCAGCGGCCATCAAAACGGCATTCACATAGAGTTGGAATCGGGGCGAAAAGTGGTAGTAACCAATTATGGCGAGCCCATACCCGATTTTTTGAGAGCACGGATGTTTCATCCGTTCATGACCAACAAGGCTCAGAATATGGGGATCGGACTGACACACGCTCATCTGCTTGCCCGATATCTTGGAGCGTCCGTGATCCCTGTAAAAAACTGCCGGGAGGAAGGAATTTCCTTTACGCTACTGCTGCCGCCCTCATTTTCCTGAATGGGTTCTGCTCAAATCCAGCGGGGCGGGCGGGTGAACGCTCTCTTCTGCAAGATGCGGCTCCACTCACATTTGAGCGTCTCGATATAGTGGTCCTGTGGCTGACGAACAACCGATCCGTCTTCCTGTCGCGGGCATGCCCTGCTTATCCGGAAGGAATCCGACAATGCAGGCTGGTTTGACAGGGGTTCATCCGGTTCAGCTCAGGCTGCTGGTCAGATTGTCGATCTCTTCGCCCAGCTCTTCCGGCGTGAAGGGTTTGTGGACAAAAGAGGCGCCATACTCATAGAACAGAGAGATACGCTGCTCATTGCTCTCGGTGGATACTACCATGACGGGCACGTCGCTGGTACCCGGATTGGACCGCACTTTTTCCAGCATCTCCATCCCGTCCATTACCGGCATGTTAATATCCATGAGAACCAGGTCGACGCTCTCTTTTTCAAGCAAATCAAGCCCTTCCTGCCCGTTGCCGGCCTGGTATATCGTTCCGATATCAGCGCCGCTGAGTTTTATGGTTTTAATGATCATGCTCCGCATGACACTGCTGTCGTCCACAACAAGTATATTCAATCCCATTCTTCTGTTCCCGTTAATCCGTTAACGTATGTCTTTGACGATTGGACTCCCGCTGCCGGGATATCGCATTTACGAGCTCTTCCGGAAACTTTTGCAGGGGGAGCACCTGGTCGGCCGCTCCTATCCGGATCGCTTCTTTGGGCATACCGAACACTACTGAAGTATGCTCATCCTGAGCCATGGTAAGTGCACCCGCCTGCTTCATGGCCAGCATTCCTTTCGCACCGTCGGCTCCCATTCCGGTGAGCAGCGCGCCCACCGCGTTAACCCCGGCCGCCTGTGCCACGGAGTTGAAAAGGACATCAACACTGGGCCGCTGATGGTGAACCGGAGGCCCTTCCTTCACCCGCACATAATATCTGGCACCACTTTTTTCCACAATCATGTGATAGTTACCCGGGGCCAGAAGCGCAACCCCCTGCTCCAGGCAGTCACCGTCTTTGGCTTCCCGCACCTCCATGGCGCAGATTTTATTCAGGCGCTCGGCAAAGCCGGTGGTAAATACCGGCGGCATGTGCTGTACCATGGCAATCCCGGGCATATCGCCGGGCAGGCGGGTCAAAATGGCCTCAATAGCGCGTGTTCCGCCTGTTGAGGCACCGATGGCAACAATCTTGCTGGTCGTCTTGATCAGCCGGACTTTATCCGTCGATACGGGCCCGGCTGGTTTTCTTCCGTTTCCGGAAGCAAAACCCTTTTCAAATCGAGCAACCGATGCGGTACGGATGGCTCTGGCCAGTTGCATTGAAATATCCTGGGTTGAGTAGGCTGAGCCCGGCTTACAGATTACTTCAACCGCTCCCAGCTGCAACGCCATCAGCGCGTTTTCACTGTTTCGGGGAGCCAGCGAACTCACAACCACCACCGGCATGGGATAGTGTTTCATCAAACGGGAGAGAAACGAGAGTCCGTCCATGCGGGGCATTTCCAGATCCAGGGTGATGACATCCGGTTTCAGCTCTACAATTTTTTCCCTGGCCACATAGGGATCCATGGCCGAACCCACCACCTGAATATCTTTCTGCTGGTTGAGTTCCTCCGTCAAAATCCGGCGAACGAGCGCCGAGTCATCAACAACAAGTACTTTTATCACGTTTGCTCCTCCATCAAGAATAATAGACCGTAATTTTTGCACACCCTTCATCAAGGTGAACCATTACGGTTTCATGGTTCATCCCCTCAAACCGCTGCTCCGGATTCTCCCGGTCGGGAATGATTTCAGGCGGACGAATGTAGCAGATCTTGTCGTCCTTACTGAAAAATGGCGCGACATTGCCACAGATGATATTTACGATTTCACAGAGCGCACCTTCTTTTTGAGAATCCGTTGCGTCGTCGGTACCGAGCATGTTTTCCGCCAGGGCGTCCATCAACCCTTCACAGGCCGAAATGACCAGCCCGCCTTCGGCTGCACCGTCGAAACGGGCGGCAGAAGTAACGTACCGGTCCAGATTATGCTGTGCATCTTCGGGAAACTCCGATTCGTCCAGCGGAAACATGTAGCACATGAGCTCAAACGTCTCAATGGCAATTTTGTAAATATCGTCGGCGTATGTGGTCTTTGTTGTCATATTCTGTTCCCGTCGTTTATGCAAGAATAGGTATCAATATTTGTGCCGTTTGTCAGCGGCTGACGGCTGTTTTTCGAACAGGCTCCGTCACCATGGGGTTTTTGTTGATGGTTATAAGGCCGTCGGACATCCTCAGCAGCATGGTGCGAGACTTATTCCCTCCGACATCCTGGGCGTGAATCATGAGCCCGTTCTTCCAGAGCATTTTTCTAAGCACGGTGAAGTTCCTCTTACCGATTTTGAAGTAATCATTTCCGTTGCTCTGTTTCATGCTGGCGCCGCCTGCTACCGAAATCCTCATGTTCCTCTTGGTAGCTCCGAAATCGTAACACTGCTGCAGAAGCGAAAACACCCCGGTATCCACATACATGGCCGGGTTGCGTTTTGCCTTCTCCGGATCGGCAGACGAGAGCGGCATCATTACGTGCAACATTCCTCCCACCATGGCCACCGGGTCGTAAATAACCACCCCAAGGCAGCTGCCCAGGGCATAGGTGATGAGTTCCTCATGAGGACTGTCCGAAATCTTCAGGTCACTCACATTTACTATGATTTTCATTCAAAAAACCCCGCTATTTTTTTCTGTAAACTGCCGGACGCACATTTTTCAACCCTGAATGGGTCCCGGAAATGGTTTCGGAGTGGCCCAGAAAAAGATATCCACCCGGTTCAAGCATGTTGACGAATCGGTCAATCAGTTTTTTTTGGGTGGGCTGGTCAAAATAGATCATCACATTACGGCACATGATAATGTGAAAAGGCCCTTTCATGGGCCACTGCTCTTTCAGGTTAAGGCGCCCATAACGGATCATGGACCTGACCTCATCGGTAATTCTGCACGTAAGCGGATCCGCCGGGTTCTTTATGAAGTATCGTTTCCGGATATACTCAGGTATGCCTTTGATATGTTCCACCGGATAGATACCTGCCTTTGCCTTGTTAAGCACTATGCTGGATATGTCGGTGGCCAGAATGCGAGCGCTACCGCGGTGTCCGGCAACCCGTTCCTCCAGCCAGGTAATGGCCCAGGAAACCGGCTCTTCACCACTGGAACAGCCGGCCGACCACCACGTTACATGCCGGTCTCTGATCTCGGGGATCACCTCTTTGCGAATAAAATCGAAATGGGCGCTTTCCCGGAAGAAGCTGGTTTTATTGGTGGTGAGCACATCTACCAGGGAGAGGAATTCTGCTCCGGCATTGTCACTTTCCACATAGTCGAAGTACTCCTTGAAGCTGCCCAGTCCCAGCTTTCGGATGCGTTTGAGCAGGCGGGCCCTTACCAGCGCCTCCTTGCCCTCGTGCATGTTGATCCCGCAGTAGTCGTACAGCAGGGTCGATACTTTTTTAAATTCCGAGCTTTTCAGCTCCAGCCTGGTTAAATCAGCCGTTGGTGCGGTTTGAATTTTCATACGAATGTCATGGTATTCCCGCCTGAGGGAATTACACGGTTATGCGCCCGGTCACGGAACAGGAACCGATACGGTTCCCTGGTGACACGATGAATCGCGGTGAACTAATCGTTAAAAAGCATCCGGATCGTCGATCCCGCCTTCGCCCTGCTCTTCCATGACTTCACGGAAGTCGAACAGAACCTTGGATACGTCCAGAAGCAGTTTAACCGATTCTCCAACCTTTCCGATACCGGAGAGGTAGTCATCCGATACATTTGCTCCGAAGGAGGGTACTTCCTCGATCTGGGCACCATCGATATCGGCTACTTCCGAAACCTTGTCGACCACAACACCCATTCGAAAACGGGATTCCTGGACGACGATGATGCAGGTTTCCTCGGTATCTTCGACCGCCTCGAATCCGAAGCGAGAACGCAGATCCATTACCGGTATGATTTTTCCGCGCAGGTTCAAAACACCGCGTATGTACATTGGCATACTGGGCACCGGAGTAATCGGCATCAGTCCGATGATCTCCTGAACCTTGAGGATTTCGATGGCGTATTCCTCCTTGCCGAGGAAAAAGGTCAGGAATTTTCCGCCCTGTATTTTGGATTCGGTTTCCTTGACGGCTGTGCTTACTGTGTCACTCATACATTCCACCTGTTATTGTTACTTGGCTTTGTTTTTTCTCAGTTCAGCAGAGAGACGGTATCGAGAATCAATCCCACCTGACCGTCACCCAAAATTGCGCCGCCTGAAATACTGTTCATCTTGGACGGCATATCGATTGACTTGCCCACGAGCTGTTGCTGGCCGATCACCTCATCCACCAGCAGGGCATACTTCTTCTTGTTATTGTTGATTACCAGCATGGTTCCCTCCAGGATGCTTTCAACAGCGTTCGGGATATTGAACAGCTGGTGCAGACGAATGATCGGGATCGACTCACCCCGGAACATCACCTGCTCTCGCGTACCAAGCATGGTGAACAGATCACGCTCTTCGGCCCGGAAGGTCATGTCGATATTGATCGTAGGCACAATAAACCGCTGCGCGCCTATGCGAATGAGCATCCCGTCGGTAATTGCCAGGGTGAACGGCAGCTCCAGGGAGATGGTCGTTCCCTTGCCCTGAACCGATGCGACATCCACTTTGCCCTGTAGCTTTTCAATGGAACGCCGAACCACATCCATGCCGACTCCGCGGCCGGACAGGTCGGTAACCTTGTCTGCAGTAGAGAAGCCGGGCAGGAAAATCAATTTGAAGATTTCGCTGTCCGTCAGCTTCTTGTTGGGTTCAATCAGCCCCTTGGAAATCGCCTTGTTGAGGATTTTTTCCCGGTTCATTCCGCGGCCGTCATCTTCTATTTCAATTACAACCTTGCCACCGGCCTGAAAGGCACGCAAGCCGATGGTGGCAATGACCGGCTTGCCGCTTTGCTCCCGTTCGGCTTTTTCTTCGATACCGTGATCAATGGCATTCCTCAGCAGGTGAACCAACGGTTCGTTGATGATATCCACCATGTTACGGTCGATTTCGGTGTCCTCACCGCTGGTAGTAAGCCTGACGGTTTTGGATCCTTTTTTGCCGAGGTCGCGCACCAGCCGGTTCATTTTGTTGAACGTCGCCTTGAGCGGTACCATGCGCAGGGTCAGACTGGTATCCTGCAGTTCCCGGAGAATTTTGGTACTGTGATTCATTTTTCGGGACAGTTCTGGATCGGCGTTGATGAAACGATCCTGGGCTACCACCGAATGGGCGATAACCAGCTCGCCCACCATATCGATGAGCCTGTCAAGACGATTCACATTCACCCGCACCGTTGATTCTGTATCCATCTTGGGAAGCTGAACCCCTGCTTTTTGTGCGGTGGTCTTGGCCTTTGCAGCACCGGAGGAGCTTCCGTTTGACCCCGGACGCGCAGAGCCGTTCCCGTTTTGTACGGGAGGTGCGGTATTTCCTTCTTGATCTGGTCCGGCGGCCGGCTCGCCCGCGCTTTCCGATGCTTCCGCAGGTATGGTTCCGGAACCGGCAGGACTTCCATCAGCACCATCGGCCTGGAAACCGTTTCCATCATCTGTGGCGGAAGCTGTTTCCGCCTGTTCGTTGTCATCGACACGCGATTCCACCCATTCATCTGCTGCTCCGTTCGCATCTCTGGAACCCGGAGCATCGCCTCTTCCCAGGTCATCGTGAAGCTTGACGGCATCTTCGGGCTTCTTGCCAAAATCCGAAATACTCAGCAGCACCTTCATCAGCTTGCCGTAGCTTTCGGGGATATCAAGACGATCGCCGGCATTGGCGTTTTCGACCCCTTTCAGCAGGTTTTTGAGGATATCAATGGCTTCCAGGGTAATGTCGGCGCATGCCGAATCATATATAATCACATCATCCCGCACCATATCCAGCAGTGTTTCCACCGAGTGGGCGAATTCGGACAGGGGGGTGAGTCCCATAAAAGCCGACGTGCCCTTGATGGTGTGAAATGACCGGAACACCATGTTGATCAGTTCGTCATCGTCGGGAGAGGTTTCCAGATCCAGGAGGGCGCTTTCGGCCGCCTCGATCTGCTCTGTGCTCTCGGTAATGAATTCGACCATCAGATCCATATCTGAATCTTCCGGAATAATGAACTCCTTAATACCGACTGTTCCCTCCTCTTCTTCCGGGAGTTCCGGAATTAGGTCGGCCGAGGGTGGTTCCAATGGATTCGGTGATTCTGCTCCGGTCCCCGGCTGATGGCCGCCAGATCCAGCAGCACCGGTGTTGGTTGATGGATTTTCCGTTTTTTCAACGACGGGTTTGGAATCCCCGGGGGCATCCATTGCAGCCGCGGCCTGATCCGCCTCTTGCATGGATTTCTCAATGCGTTTGGATACCGCTGAAACAACGCTCTTCCAGTCGGGGGCATTTTTTTCTTCTGTAGAGCTGGCCCGCAGGATGTTCAGGGCTTCCCTGAGAGGTTTCTGTATTTCTTTGGAGGAGGCCGTGTCATGACAGGATATGAGGAGACGCTCCAATTCTTGTGACTTCTCAATGAAAGACGGTTCGCTTTCGATGGTCATGATAAGCGAGGCCAGATCATCAAGGCTCACTTCTCCTTCCGATGCTCCCGGTTCGTTACCGGCCGCGCGACTGCCCTCATCGCCATTCCGTTCACCTTCTGCGGAGGTGCTTCCGGTTGTTGATGTCGCCTTGTCGCCATTTTCCTGTTCTGTCTGCTCCGGTGTATTTCCGGCATCTTGCTGCTGTACGGTTCTGTCTTTGTCTGATTCCGTCTCCTGCCTGGCTCCGTCCGCGCTTTCTGCGGAATCGTCGGAATTCGCCGGGGCCTCTTTTTCCGAAATGGTATCCATCATGGAAGCCACCGTCTCGCTCTCCCCTTTCATCGACTTTTCAAGGTCGTCACAGGCTTTTTCAAAAAGCTCGACATCTATATCGCCGTCCGTTACCGCATACTCCCTGATGGTATTGATCGCATGCAATGTCGCGGATTTGACACTCTGGAAGTATTCATCCTTCTCGTAGAGATGGATGAGTGCTTTCCAGGACAGGGAGATGAGCGTCCCCAGCTGGGTGCTGTTATGCTCCCAGCCTTCCATGGTGTCTTCCATGCGTGCTCCCGCAACCATGATGTCTTCCCGGTCACCCGGCCAGACATCGGCAAGAATGCGCATGATTTCGGCAAGATCTTCGGTCTGCTTTTGAAATTTACTGTTCATAGCCAGAGGTTGTTAGCTTCATTTATGACGTCGCGATTCGCTCAGTGCCAGATTGATCCAGAATTCTCCACCGGATCCGGCAAACTTCAGCCTTGCCTTGGGCGGTTTGTTGGGGAGGAAAAGCGTCAGGTCGCTGCCGCGTGTGGCGGTCGGCAGGGACGACTGGCCGACAAAGCCGACATGCTCAATACTGGCGGCTACATCCCCGGCCAGAATATTTGATATCTCTCCCACCAGATCTCCCATGTCATCGCTATCAAAAGGCAGCTCCATGCCACAGAACACCTCCGAAAATGCGAGAGCGGTATGTTTGGGGATGGCGATCATTATGGAGAGCGTGTGCTCGGTATTAAAAACCGCGATGGTACCGATGATGCCGTTCATGGGAGAACCGTCCTTGTCGCCCTCAACAAAATCGGGGCGTTCACCGGAAATGGATTCAAACGTATTTTTTACACACTCAATGACCGAGTCCACAATGGGCTCGGGAATTTTTTGAAGACCGTTCAGCTTTGTTGGCAACATCTGTATTACCCCTTAAATTTTAACATGTCTTTGAAAAAGCTCTTCTTTTCGGACTCCTCGGTTTCGGTAAGCAGGTTACCGTCCTTGTCAATGAAGCGAGTCAGCACTTTGTACACCTGGTCGGCGGTAAAGGGTTTGGTTACATAGGCATTGGCGCCACCCTCATTCAGAGCCGTATCCACTTTACCCATAGATTTTTCGGCGGTGATCATGATGATCGGAATATGTTCGGTGTTCTCTTTCTTCCGGATGGCCTGGGAAAACTCCACGCCGGTCATGTTCGGCATGTTCCAGTCGAGAAAAATCATCTGAATCTCATCGTTGAACTTTTCCAGGGCATCCTGTCCGTCCATTGCCTCAATATATTCGAACTCCGCCACCATCAACTGGTTCAGCGTCCGTTTCACCGCACTTCTCATAATTTTTGAGTCATCGACAACAAGGGCCTTTATTGTACTCATATATCGCTCCTAAGATTGATTTCTCGTAATTCTGTTAACTGTGGCAGCTGGCGGGCCCTCCTCAAAAGAGGAATAACCGGCAATCGTACGTACCGGCATTACTGTTTATCGCCGAATACATTTTTACCGGTTTACCATCAAATACTGTACCAGTGCAGACAGGCTTTTTAAAAACAGCCTCATCGGAACCCGACAGTTCTATGTGGGTATTATCGCAGCTTTACTGGATTTCTTAATTTTTTTTAAACAAAAAAATCGGGCTTTCCGGGTTGCAGACCGGACCCGAAAGCAATTCTTGCCGAAGCGGGGATGAACAAACTCCCCGATTGCACAACTGCTGGAATAAAAAGGGGACTTGCCTCTTGCGAAGTTATTTTCGTATATTTGAATTCTTGCGAAATTTGGGTGGTTAGCTCAGTTGGTTCAGAGCACCTGCCTTACAAGCAGGGGGTCACTGGTTCGAATCCAGTACCACCCACACATTCAAAAGCCTTGTATCACAATATATTACAGTGATGCAGGGCTTTTTTTATTTTCGGCTATTTTTATCAACGACCCTTACTTGAATCGGCAAACGCATTTTTTTTTTGCAGTTTTGGCAGCCGACATTCCCCGCAAATGACTTGCCATGCCAGCTGCCCGCATTGCGATGTGCGCCCAAACAACTGTTGAGATGCCGGTGTATTGCACCTCAACAGGTTGCAACGCCCGAAGCAGACCCGCCCCACCTGCGAAAAGTTTCCGAAAGTACTTAAGCTCCAGGCGGTTTCTCCGATAAAAAAATTAGGATTTGCTAACAAATGATTCTGAGGGTCTTTCGCCACGGCCGCCAAGTATTCTGATGTAACGAAGTAGTGGGCCTCTGGGAAGCAATTCAGTCAAAATTCATTCAACCCAACCGGTACACGGAGGAAGAACATGATAGAGAGCAAAAGAAAAACGGAAAAAGTGGGTGATACAGGCAACTGGACTCTGGGAAAAAAACTGATTGTTTCGTTTATGGGGGTGGCTGCTATTACCCTGGTTGTCGGCTTGATTGGATTTATCGGAGCCATGCTTAGCGACCGCTCCATGGAGGAAGTCGGCCAAGTACGGCTTCCAAGTGTTGCCAGCCTGCTTCAAATTGAGTCCGAAGCCGAACATATCAGTACGGCCATGCGCACACTGGCTATTCCGGGAATACCTTTTGAAACGCGACGTACTTATTACGATCAGATTGATGAATCACGAACCCGCTATCAGCGTGCCTGGGACGTCTTTGAGCCGCTGCCTCAGACAGAAGAAGAAGCCGGACTGTGGAGTCAGTTTGTACCTGCATGGGAAAACTGGGCGGATGTAAATAACAGGGTTATGGAACTCACCACACGTTTTGATGAAATCGGAATTGAAGATCCCATGGAGCTCGATCGTCAACTTGAAATGTTCATGAAAGACCATTACATGGTCGTTCAGGATGTATTGCACATGATCTATGTTGACCAAGAGGCATTCCGTGGTGGTGATGACCACACAGCCTGTAATGCCGGACAATGGCTGCCGGATTATCAAACGGATAACCACCAGCTTGCAAATGTGATCAGCGGATTTGAAAATCCACACCGTGACTTCCATAATGCTGTAGCGAGAATGCAGGACCTGGTAAGTGCCGGCAACTATAACCAAGCCCGTAAGGTTTATGAAAATGAGTTTCTGGGTAATATGGAAGAAGTGTTCGGAGCAATTGAAAGAATGCTGGACATGTCCGGTAACGCACTGGCCGCAATGGAAGAAGCAAAAGATATGCTGCTCGGAGAGGTTTATGAAAACCAACAGGAGTCGATGGCTCTGCTGCAAGGAATGGTGGATATCAATCTGGATGTAGCCGACAATGAAGTTGCTACCGCCACCACGCAGTCCTTTTTCATAAGAACCGTTTCCCTGATCGGGCTGGTACTTGGTGTGGCCCTTGCCATCGGCCTTGGAATCTTCATCAGCCGCAATATCAACAATACACTGCGTCGAATCATTGAAGGATTGAGCAGCGGGGCAGAACAAGTGAATGCATCCTCCACCCAACTGTCCAGCTCCAGCCAGGATCTATCGGAAGGAGCCAGTGAGCAGGCAGCCGGTTTGCAGCAAACCACATCCTCACTGGAGCAGATGGCGGCACAGACCAAGCAAACCGCCGAAAATTCAGGTCAGGCTGAAAAAACCATGAACGAGACACAGCCCAGGGTTGAAAAAGGTATGGATGCCATGAAGCGCATGAACGAGCAGATGGATGGTATCCGAAAGGCTTCCGAGGAAACCTCAAAGATCATCAAAACAATTGATGACATCGCTTTTCAGACCAACTTGCTGGCCCTGAATGCCGCTGTGGAAGCAGCCCGTGCGGGAGAAGCAGGTAAGGGATTTGCCGTAGTAGCGGAGGAGGTCCGCAACCTTGCGCAGCGAAGTGCGGAAGCGGCACGCATCACTTCGGAGCTGATTGAGAATTCACAGAAAAACTCCGAGAGTGGATTTACCATGGCAGAAGAGGTTTCAGAACATCTCGAAGAGATTAAAGTCAGCGTAAACAACGGCAGTGAACTTGTCGTTGAAATTGCCGCGGCGGCAAAAGAGCAGTCCAGAGGCATCGATGAACTGAACTCGGTAATGCGTGAAATGGATAAGGTGGTGCAGAACAACGCGTCCGGCTCGGAAGAAACCGCCAGTGCATCCGAAGAACTGTCTTCTCAGGCCACCGAGCTCAAGCGCATGGTTGACGAGCTGACGGCCCTTATCGGAAGTGCCGAAAACGGGTACGGGCAGCAGAACCACAGCTATCTTTCCAGTGTTACCAGTCTGGTAAACAGACGTAAGAATGGAGGTCGCAATAACTCTAAACATGCAGAAAACGGCCACAGGGTTAATGGCAACGGATCAGCTGGAAGCAACAGGCATGCAGAGAGTTCCCCTGGAAAAAGCAACGGCACAAACAGGAAAACGGCATCCGAAGCAATGGCTTTTCAAGAGGATGACGTAAGTGATTTTTGATGACTCCCAAACCTCCTCCCTGTTGACCGCAGCGAAGTAACGCTGTACCCGGGAAAGGAGCCTCTTATCTTGAAGCCCTGTATCACAGCTGACCAATGTGATGCAGGGCTTTTTTTGTATATGCATCGCTGGTTCTGCATTCCGGCTTCCTTCTAACACGGCCAGACCATCACGCCTGTGCCGGTTTATGTTTCGCTTGAATTGTAACCGGTTCGGAATGTGGCCAATCGATTCCACGATTAAATCCCCTTTCCCGACAAAGCCGGCAGAGTTGCTGCCATCGACTCCGGCACGATAAAGCCCCTGTTTGGTTTCGAAGTCATCACATGCAATCACAATGTGCCCCCTTTTTCGTCAGATCCTGACTTCTACCCGAAGCAGTGGATAAAAACCGGGCATGGTGCGATTCCGTTTCTCGTACCCGATGATTCCGTAATCCTGCGAGGCCGATCCCGCGACTTCCGGCCCTGTACCTCCGAATTCCGGCGACAGGCTCCAGTCCAACACATTGCGGCGATTGAGCACATTGATTAGATCCAGCCGAAGGTCCAGATCCACGGATCCGATGGAAGGCCGGTACAGCAGCGACAGATCCAGCTGATGAAACGCACTGAGACGGTCGTCTTCCGGCCGGGATAACGTGTGCCGGGCGAACCTCTGCACCCCGCTCACATGAAGATAGTCGTAATACGCTTTTCGAAAACCCCAGGCGCGTCCCAACACCGACTTCCAGTTGGCAATCACGGATACCGGTCCATTTACCCGCGCTACGGTACGAGCCTGGATACGGTGCGGTTCATTCCAGGGAGCCGGTACCGTTCGTCCGAATTGAGACATCCGCATTTCGGCATGACTGTAATCATATCCCAACATCCCCTTAATGCGCCCTCCCCCAATGTCCTGCTGCAAACGCGCCGAAACACCCCGCGACCGCAGTCTGGAGCTCTCGGAAAACGCGGCAGAACTGCCCCGGTCTGTTCCATCGAAACTCATCAGATTGGTGTGGGATACCACATATCCCTCCGGCTCCCACTTATAATACCCCACCAGCTTGAGAGATGTACTGCTTGCCGGCTTGTAAATCCAGGATCCGCTAATGTGATATGCCCGGGGAGGAGTGGTGTCTGTTGAGTGCGACCATACCGTGAACGCCGGAATCAACGAAGTAGGACCGGCATTCGTTATTTCATACTGATGGACAAACTGGTGATACCTTCCTCCCGAAACTCTCGCTGTCCAGTATCCGATTCGGGAGTCGACACGGTCGTATTGCAGGGAAAACCGGGGCTCCGGAAACAGCCGTGAATGGCCTTCGGCATAGGTAAATCTCGAACCGGCCGTAACCTGCCAGTACCGGTTGAACCGGCGGTTATAGTTGAAATAGAACGCGCTGAAGAACGACTCATCCGACGAGTGCACGGGCCGGTAGAAAAAATCACTGAAATCCACTTCGGTAGAGACCAGGTTCAGTTCAACTCCCGTTTCAAGTTGAACCTCCGGGGAGAGGCTGTAGGTCACATCCGTCCGCATGAGGCCATGATCGATCCGGTTGCTTCCGGTGTGTGAAGGGAGTTCCGGTACGGCCTGCTCAAATGCCAAGCGCACCATCTCGGTCGATCCCACCCATCCCCCGCTTCTGCCATCTGTCAACCGGTTATTCATATGATAGTGATGGTCCATCCGGTTGGTACTGATTCCGGCCTGCGCAGAGATATCCCAGCGTGGACCCGGACGGACATCCCACCGCACCTGACCTGTGATGTGGGATCCGTCGTGCTCGTCCATCGTAAACAGATAATCGTTGCCTGTAGACCTGAAGCCTGATTCGAGACCTATTCCAAGATGCGTGGAATGGATCCTGTTCTGTCCGATGTACAGGGATGCCCGGAACGTGTTGTAATCATTCAAATCGTATTTCGCGGCAACATGTCCGTCGAGATACCGGATATCGGTACTATGCTGCAATGACTGGTATTCTGAAATCCGCCATTGCGGTTGCAGCAAAAAGTTGGAAAGCACCGGATCGATGAAGTCCCATTCCTGCAGGGTTTTTTCCATAACCGGCTCCCGGTACCAGTTCCAGAAATTGGTGCGGAAGCTTGCGGCGACCAATAGCGGCGCTTCAGAAGATGTTTCCGGAGACTCCGAAGCCGGGGAAGAACGTCTTGAGGTACTTCCCTCCGAAGAAACCGGAATGGCCAAATCCCCCCGAACGTTGAAATCCAGCGGATCCACGTGTATTGTAAGTCCGCTTTTACGGTTATGTGGCAGATCGTGATGGAAGTCGATGATACCGGCAATCATACTTCCCTGTTCGGCACCAAAACCCGCCTTGTGCAGCTGGATGCCCCCGATGGCAAGTGGACTAAACGCGCTGTAAAAGTGTCCGGAGTGATGCGGGTTGTACACAGGCATGCCGTCGAGCCGGATGCGATGCTCCCCCTGCCGGCCGCCCTGGAGGTGAATATCCTGCATGGGAAGGCCGTACTGGAGCCCTGAAAACAGGCTCAGGCTCCGAATGGGAGCGATCCGGCCGCCGGAGATGTCACGGGTATCCACGGATTGAAAAGACATCCGGTTGTCGATTCCGGCTAGGTTGGAACGATGCGCTCTCACGATGACCGGACTGAATGTCAGGGTTGTCGGTTCCAGGGCAATTGCCGTATTCACCTGGCCGTTGAGCGGAACCTCAACCACCTGCTCAACCGGTTCATACCCGATGTAACTCACAATAATTCGATAGGAACCGCTCATCATGCGTCCGATGGTGAAGGAGCCCTGCCTGTTGGTGGAGGTACCGCCGGAGGCGGCCGCCAGCAGCACGGTGGCCCCGTGAAGCGGCTTGCCGGTCTGCCGGTCCCGTATCACCCCCGAGAGCGTGCCGTAAGCAGGGTCCGCCGCAACCTTTCTGACGATAACGACGGTACCGGACGACAGAACGATATAATCCAAACCGGTTTCGGCCAGCAAATCCGATAGCAGTCCGGGCATCGGCTGCTTCCGTATTCGTTTGTAAACGTTGTCGCCGCCAACCATTTCCGGGTCAAATACCATGTCGGTTTCTGTGACCCGCGCAACCATCTCCAGCGCTTTTTGCAACGGCTCTCCGCGAAACTCGAACGAATAGCGATTCTCATTCGGCGACTTCGGCGATTCCGGTGACGGCGTTTCCGGTAACGAACCGGGGGCATTACGCGCGGCGACCTCTTGCAATTCCGCCGCCAGAACCGGCAACGCCGGAAAAATCAGCCACAGCAGCAGAGCCAGTACAATGCCGATCGGGACAGCGTGTCTGGCAGCCAATACCGATGCCTGCGGTCCGCCAGACCGTACCCTTACCTCTTTATTATCCTGCCCTCTCTTTTTCATTACTGGAATACGCGAAATCCATTGGCGGTTCTGGCATAGCGCAAGCCTTTCACCTGGCACAGGTCTTCGACCATTTTTTCCGCATCGGGCGGATCGCTGTAGTGCGCAGTCAGGTGTTCGGTGGCATACTGTTCCGCTTCCAGGTGGATGGCGATGTCGAATCGCCGCTCGATCTCCCGGAAGATGGCTCCAAGCGGTTCATTTCTGAAGACAAACCGGTTCTCCCGCCAGGCCGCCATCTCATCAAGGGCGGCGGGCTCGGGCGGTGTCGGTGTTTCCATGGCAGGATTCCATCGGCTCCAGCTTCCGGCGTTGACCTGTACGATTCTTTCAGGGACACCGGTCGGATAGAGCGATACACTGCCGGCATCCACATATACACGGGTTTCGGTACCCGGCTCGTCACTTCTGGACCGGATATTGAACCTCGTTCCGGTCACTTCCACCACCGACCGGTTCGCATAAATCACAAACGGATGACGACCGCTGGAACCCTCACCCGGCCCGACCGTCACAAAAGCCTCCCCGTCGAGTGTCACATCCCGGTTGAAATAGCCAAAAAAGCGACTGTAGCGTATCGTGGTACCGCTGTTCAACTCCAGCACCGAGCCGTCTCTCAGTTCGACAACAGCCTGCTCACCATTCGGAACAGCAACCTTGACAGGCGTAAACAGGTATCCGGCACCCATTGAGATCAGGATAACAGCCGCCGCCGACCACCATATCCAGGTTTGCCGGATGATCCGGCGGGAGGAATCTTGTGGTGAACGACGGTGAGAACCCGCCGCTTCCCGCTCTGCCTTCCCCTTCAGTTTCTGATGCACTGCTTCCAGCGCAGACTCGGTCTCTTGTTCCGTCGGCATCCGCTCCTGCGATGCAGAAAGCCCGGCGCTCCTTTTCCAGAGAAACTCACAATCCCGGTGTTCACTTGCCGTCAGTCCGTCCGGGAGCGGTACCGTATCCCTGCCGCCGGTTTCCAAATCACCGGCACGCCGGCCGGATATATGCCGATGGTCGTTGCTCATATTCATGTTTCTGTACCTGTTCTGTATCGTTGGACCATATCTGTTCCGGATAGGTGGTGTGCCGGCCGCTATCTGCCGGAGCCGCTCATCCTGAATTGCGCGTATTTTTCACGAATCTGTTTCAATGCGGCCGTCAGGTGGTTATTCACTGTTTTTGGAGAAACCTCCATAACGGCAGCAACCTCGTCATGGATTAATCCTTCGAAACGACTCAGCTCAAATGCTTCCCGTTGCCGTTCGGGCAGCTCCCGGATCCATTCCCGAAGTTTGGCATCCAGAAGGGCCGCCTCCCGGTCGCTGTGCGGGTCTCCGTCTACTGGAAACGAATCGTCCGGGACCGTGTCGATGACTTCCTGGCCGGCTGCATTTTTGCGGTCCCGAAGATAGTTAAACGACCGGTTTCGAACCGACCGGTAGAGCCATCCCCGTACGGATCGATCGGGGTCGATGGTATCCCGTTGCTGCCAGAGCATGACAAAAACATCCTGGGTGATGTCACAGGACGCGTTCCAGTCATGCGTGATTTTGCACGCAAAACGAACCAGCCGGGGATACATCGCCCGGAAGCATTCATCAAAAGCCTTCTTGTCGAACTCCAGGATCCCCGAGCTCAGCTTTGTCTGGTCTGTTACTGCATCATGTTTCATTGTGTTGTAACCGCCATACACCTGTGAAATGCTATACACCTATACCAGGCCGGCAAACCGTCCCGCGTCCATAGCAATTCGTGTCGCATCGCTTCCGGTTATCCGATATAGCCCTGCATTATAACGAGTTAAGTTTCTAAGGAACATGGATAGTGCACGAGCCTTTATTTTAATTTCGTTACAAAAGAACGCGCCTGCAATAGGCATCACGACACCATTAGGTGTAACCCCGATAGAAAGCAGGTCCGTCGCCGTGAAATGGCGGGCCGGATGGCATATATAATTTGAACGTAATCATACCAGGAGGCACAGCATGAGGATCATCAATCCACGGAAACAAGTATCGATGACCGAACCGCACACTGACTACCATACCGGACATCCACGCTTCCGGACACTTACCCTCGCCGCGGCTGCCGTTTCACTAATTTTTATTGCCGGCTGTGATATCAGCGGGACCTCCTCCGATCCGGAACCCCCGGGCCAGCTGCGGGAATTATCCGCCCAGGAACAAGTACTGGTTGAAGGATCCAATGACTTTACTTTCCGGCTGCTTGAAGCCATTGCCGAAGGCACTCCGGAAGAAAGTTTTTTCGCGTCGCCCCTGAGTATCTCCATGGCGTTCGGAATGGCACTGAACGGTACCGACGGGGATACCTACACGCAGATGAGAGACTTTTTCGGTCATGACGGATTGTCGAATGAAGAGATCAACCGTGCCTTTCGCGACCTCATCGGGATACTGACCGACCTTGACCCGCAAGTGCGCATGGAGATCGCTAATTCAATCTGGTACCGCAAGGGCTTTGAGGTGCTACAAGAGTTTCTCAATACAAATGCAGAGTACTTCAACGCCGAAATTGCCGATCTGGATTTCGGCGACCCGGCCGCGCCGGATATTATCAATGGCTGGATTGAGGAAGCCACCGAAGGCCTCATTGAAGAGATGATTGAAGCAATCGGTCCGGATGTCGTCATGTACCTGATCAACGCCATCTATTTCAAGGCCGACTGGACCGTGCAGTTTGATCCCGACGACACCCGTGACAGGCCCTTTACCACCGGTTCCGGCGACCTCGTTGAGGTACCCATGATGCGGGTTAAAGATGAATTCCGGTTCTATCAGAACGATCACTGGCAGGTTGTTGACCTCGGATATGGCGCAGGAGGCAGTTTTTCGTTCATTGCCATGCTTCCAAGAGATGAAGACGATCCGGGCAGTTTTTCCGGATCACTTACCCTCCAGCAATTTGAGTCCCTCACCTCCCGCCTGCAGAATGATACGGTGGAAGTGCACATGCCCCGGTTCGAAATAGATTTCGATTACGAAGATATCATGTTTGATCTGTATGACATGGGACTCACAATACCATTCCATCCGGGTCAGGCCGACTTCAGCCGGATCAACCCCATGGAATCGCTGTTTATATCGAATGTTATGCACCTGGCGGTTATCAAAGTGGATGAGGAAGGCAGCGAAGCGGCGGCGGTAACGGTAATCGAGATAGTACGGACCTCCGCCGGCGGCCCTTCCCACAAGATTATTCGCCTTGACCGGCCGTTCCTCTTTTTCATCCGGGAAAACAGCAGCAACACGATTTTATTCATGGGGAAATACGCCGGTCCGGATGCCTGACCACATACCTCCACCACCCTTTTCCCGGAGGGTATCATGTGGTACATGGCAGACACGCAATACGGCATGGTACCGGTACGCCCGGCCGAGCGCCTGCAGCAGCGTTTCCTGGTCGTGCCCGAGATCGAGCATATTGAATCCGACACAAAAATTAACCATTTTCAATTCTGGATGAGTATGCAGGTGGGCTTGTGATGTTGCTCACCAAACCGGCCAATGCCGCTTATATGGCCGGAAAATAATAAGTGACAAAAATACACTTTTTCTGTACTTTGGTGGGTGAGGCAGAGGTGATATCTGCTAATAAAGCCGCAAACGTGACCTGCATGTGGCATACCGGCCTGTCTCGCAATTGTCCATTATTTAATTCTGTGAAACCCATGAATAAAAATCCGCTTTCTTTTTTTCGAATACCGCTTGTGGCCGCAATGGCTGCAATTATAACCCTGGCCGCTCTTTCGGAGAGCATCGGGAAAAACAACCCGGCCACAAACACTCCGCTCTTTTCACGTTTTGTATATGAAGGAGACGACCAGGTGTACAAAGACTACCCTCTGGAAGAGGATGAGTTTTATACACCGATCCTGCAGGGCACCTATCCCGACCCCGCCATCGTGCGAAGAGGCGACGATTACTTCATGGTACACTCCTCGTTTGCCATGTGGCCCGGCATTCCCATCTTCCACTCCAACGACCTGGTAAACTGGACACAAATCGGCCACGTACTCGATCGCGAATCCCAGCTTTTTGTCCAGGACACGGGCATCAGCGCCGGCCTCTTTGCCCCGGCCATTAAATACAATCCGCATAATGAAACCTTCTACATGATTACCACCCAGTTCGCCGGTGGTATCGGAAACATGGTCGTTACTACCAAGGACCCGTTTGAGGGCTGGAGCGATCCCTACCCGCTGAATTTCAACGGCATTGACCCATCCCTGTTTTTTGACGACGACGGCAGCGCCTATGTCGTCCATAACGACGCGCCCGATCCGGGTGAAGAGCTTTATCAAGGCCACCGGGTCATCAAAATCTGGGATTTCGACCTGGAGGAGAACCAGGTGATCGAGGGCACCGACAAGATTATCGTCGATGGCGGTGTGGACATCACACAGGAACCCATCTGGATTGAAATGCCCCATATCTACAAGCGGGATGACGGCCGCTATTACCTCTCCTGCGCCGAAGGCGGAACCGGCGGATGGCACAGCCAGGTTGTTTTTGTTGCCGACCATCCCCGCGGACCCTACAAGCCGGCACCGGGCAATCCCATCATGACCCAGCGCTACCTCAACCCCGACCGCCCCAACAAGGTTGACTGGGCCGGTCATGCCGACATCACCAAAGGTCCCGACGGCGAACTGTACGCTGTTTTTCTGGGCATCCGCCCGAATGAAGAGGACCGGGTAACTACAGGCCGCGAAACGTTTATCCTTCCGGTCGACTGGAGCGGTGAATTTCCGGTTTTCGTAAACGGACTCATTCCTCTGGAACCCAAACTCAAAATGCCGGAAGGCGTGGTTAACAAAACCGGTCAGGATGGTTTCTTCCCCAACGGCAACTTTACCTTTGACGAAGATTTTTCCGCTGATAAACTGGACTACCGCTGGATCGGAATGAGAGGCCCCCGTGAGAATTTTATCTCCACATCGGGTGAAGGGCTGCGAGTCACCCCCTTCGAAACCAATATCAATGCGGTGGCACCGATTTCCTCCCTTTTCAAGCGCCATATGCACGATACCTTTACTGCAACGACGGTGCTGGAGTACACTCCGGGATCCGGAAGCGACCTTGCCGGGCTCGTCAACTACCAGAGCGAACGTTTTCATTATGTGTTCGGTATCACGAAACACGGCGGCAACGACTATCTGCTGCTGCAGCGAACCGAAAATGGCGAAGCCACCACCATTGCAAGCACACGCATAGATACCGGCAGCCCGGTCCATCTGCGCGTGCGTGCCGAAGGGGATAACTACCAATACAGCTACTCTACCAACGGCACGGATTTCATCCCGTTGGGCGGAACCGTATCGGGTGATATTCTCTCGACTAATGTTGCCGGCGGATTCACCGGAGCTCTGATCGGCCTCTACGCCACCAGCTCCAACGAAGCACGGCCGCAATAACCGGAACGGACTGTCACATCCATCCTATCCGGCAAGTTTCACAAAGCCATGCTGTTTTCGAACGGCATGGCTTTTTTTATGATATGATATCCGGTCCGGCGAATCGAATCGCACCTCAAGGCGTTTTTTGTCTCAGAGCCGGAGCATCCAAACGCGCCCGCTGTCAGGAAGCGCCAATTATGAAGCATGCCGAATCATGAGGCCTGCTCAACAAATACGTTCCGATAACCGGCACCGGCTATGACGATGCCCCCAAACATCCCGATTCCACAGCCTTCTTCGCCATACCGGCAGTATGCCAACGGCAACCGCTCTGTGCACCTTGCTCCGCTTTTGTACACCCCCCCGAAAAGCCGTATATTTTCCCAATGTAAATAGATTTCTACAACCCACACTTATCCATTTAACTTCATTTTGTTATGAATTTCATGATCATGCTTTTTGCCGCGGATCCGGAAGGCGGCGGTGGCGGTTTCACCAGCCTAATTTTTCTTGCAGCCATTTTTCTTGTGTTTTATCTGTTCATCATCCGCCCGCAATCCAAAAAACAAAAAGAAATCCAGAACAAGGTTTCGGAAATGAAAAAGGGCGACAAAGTTGTTACATCCGGTGGAATCGTCGGCATCGTATCTGCCATCGAAGAAGATTCCGTCATGCTGGAGATTGACAAGGACGTGAAGGTAAAACTGCTCAAAAATGCCATTGTCGACGTAAATCCCCAGAAGTAGTCTTTCCCCACTTAACATCATGGAACCGGGAACCCCGTTTGGAAATTTCTTTTCGGTGTTCCCGTTTTTTATTTATGGCAAAGCCCGAAGAAAAAAATTTTGACTCCATCGAAGCGGCGATTGAAGACATCAAAGCCGGTAAGATGGTGATCGTCGTCGATGACGAAGACCGTGAGAACGAAGGCGATTTTGTGATGGCGGCCGAGAAAGTCACGCCGGAACATATCAACACCATGGTCACCTACGGCCGCGGCCTGGTCTGCGTGCCTGTGACCCGCCAGCGGGCATACGAGCTCAGTCTGGAGCCGATGGTTGTGAAGAACACCGACTCGATGGAGACCGCCTTCACCGTTTCGGTGGATCACCGCCCCGGAACCACGACCGGTATATCGGCGGCCGACAGGGCCAGGACCATACAGGCTTTGATTGATCCGGAAGCCGGTGCGTCTGATTTCCGCAGACCGGGACACGTTTTTCCCCTCATCAGTCGCGAAGGCGGGGTGCTGCGCCGGGCCGGGCATACCGAAGCGGCCATCGATCTGGCCAAGCTGGCCGGCTGCCGGGAAGGCGGAGTCATTTGCGAGATCATGAACGACGACGGCTCCATGGCACGGCTCGATGACCTGAAGAGCGTCGCCCGGAAATTTGACATGAAGCTGATCACGATCAAGGATCTGATCAGCTACCGCATGAAAAACGAAAGCCTGGTGCGGGAAGCCATCAACATTGAGCTGCCAACGATCTACGGTGATTTTCGCCTGCACGCCTTCGAGGAAAAACTCACGGGTGCCGTGCATCTCGCACTGGTCAAGGGCAAATGGAGTGAGAACGAGCCGGTGCTGGTGCGGGTTCACTCGCTGTGCATGACCGGTGATGTGTTCGGATCCAAACGGTGTGACTGCGGCGAGCAGCTGCATGCCGCGCTTCGCATGGTCGATGAAACCGGCGCAGGTGCAGTGCTATATATGAATCAGGAGGGGCGGGGCATCGGACTCGTTAACAAACTGCGGGCTTACAAGCTACAGGAAGAAGGGCTGGATACGGTGGAGGCCAACGAAGCGCTCGGGTTCAAATCCGATTTACGTGACTACGGCATCGGCGCGCAGATGCTGCGCTCTCTTGGCGTCCGAAAAATGCGGCTTATCACCAACAACCCCGCAAAGCGGGTCGGCCTGGTGGGGTACGGACTCGAAATCGTCGAGCGCGTACCTATTGAAACCGAAACCTATCCCGAAAATTTGCGCTATCTGAAGACGAAACGGGACCGTATGGGCCACGACCTGCACAATATCGATCCCCACGATCAGCTGGATATTTTGAAAAGCATTCTGCACTGACCTGACCGTTGGAGCTGGTCACTGGCCACAGGCACGGCGAATTCCCGTGCTATCCGTCACCGCCCGTTGTTTTCTCCAGCATCTCTTCCAGCCCCTTCCAGAAAAGATCCACACAGTCAATCCGCATCGGAAACTGCTTCACTTCACCGAGCGCGGCCCATTCCGGGCGCTTCGGCTCTTCGGCGCCGGACCGGTCACGCAGCCAACTGCGAAAAGATCCGGTATTGCGCCGTATTTCATGAATGGATGAACCGCTCAGGGTTGAGCAGCCAACGGAAGCCGAGGCCAGACAATAGAAGCAACCGCTGCCTTCAAAGCGGATTTCGGGGAGATGATCGCCGGAACGCTTTGCGGTAATCAGAACCCGGTCACCGCATTTCCGGTTGACTGCTTCATGGCGAAGATCCGGCAGATCCACCACCCCGCGATTTCTCGGGTTTTTATAGTGGTCAATGAGCATCCCTGTCCGGACTCACGTCCGGTTTTTCCTCCGGGTCATGGTCAGGCCGGCCGACCTCATCCTGTTCCCCGCCGGATATGACAGGCTCCTGCGGCGCATCCTGTTCCTGCTCTCGGGCCGTATACTCCGGCAACAACTTTCTATGAAACACGATCAGGGTTACGATGGCAACGGAAATAGCGCTGTCGGCGACATTGAAGATATACGGGAAAACATCGAACCCGCCGACATTCAGTTTGAAATGGATAAAATCAACGACATGTCCATCAAGAAAACTGCCATAACCGCCGATCCGTGCCTGAAAGAGCCGGTCGGTGATGTTACCCAGCGCTCCGCCTACAATCATCCCCATACAGATCAGATAACCGGTGCCTGCCGGTTTCAGCGTTTTCCAGACATAGGCCAGAATGATAAACATGGCCGCGATGGCAATCAGGCTGATGACCCAGGTCTCCGCCCAGTGTATCCCGAGCGCCATGCCGGGATTCTTTGTGAAATTAAACGCAAGCCACCCCTCTATCACTGTATAGTTATGCAGCTCCGGGGTAGTCCGAACCTGGAACTTGGTGATTTGATCGATAATCAGAACGGCCAGCGCGACCCCTCCGAACAGAGTGAGCTTCCTCGCGGATGAATTCAAAATAATCAGCGCCGTTTCATTTTGGCTTCAATGCTAATCTGGGTATGGGGAACGGCTTCAAGGCGACCCTTTGAAATCTTTTTCCCGGTAACTTTGCAAACCCCGTAGGTTTTATTATCGATGCGCTGGATGGCATCATCCAGATATTTGATAAATTTTTTGGTACGGTTGAAGAGCATATAGGTCTTCTCGCGCTCCTGGGCATCCGTGCCGGCATCCGCCATGTGGAAAGAGTATGCCGACTCATCCGATGAGTTTTCGGTACTCTCCTTCAGCGCATCCATCAGGATGTTCAAATCCTTCTCGGCATCATCACGCTTTTTCAGGATAATATTGCGGAAATGCTCCAGCTCTCCGTCGCTGTACGGGGATACGCGTTCTTCGATATTCTCGTTTTTTTCCTTGCTCATAGCTGCGAAGGATTTAATAGTTACTGTTACGTTGGATCGCAATGGTACACATTTTACCGCCAATTTCCCACTGCTTGGTAAAATCTGACTCATCGGCCGTTCCAAACTGAACGGATTCGGCCAGGGTTTCGCTTTTTACATACTCATTCATGAACTGAATCGATGACTTCAACTCTTCGTCACCGTCCAGGTACATATCAATGCGGTCGGTAAGCTCAAAATTGGCCTCCTTCCGCATATTCTGGATACGGTTGACCACTTCACGGGCAATCCCCTCACGGGTCAGTGCCTCGTCCAGTTCCGTATCCAGTGCGACCGTCACACCGTCCTCAGACTCAACGGACCAGCCTTCCAGTCCGTGACGTGTGACTTCCACATCTTCTTTTGATAACGTTATCGGCTCACCGTCCCCGAGATCAAGAACAATTACGCCTTTTTGCTCGAATTCCGAGATTTCTTCGGTTGACCATTTCTGGACGGCAGCTGCAACCGCCTTCATCCGCTTGCCAAGCTTTTTGCCGAGTACCGGAAAGTTGGGTTTTGCGCTTTTCTGGACTATTCCCGAATCGTCATCTACATATTCGATGCCTTTAACGTTCACCTCATCCAATATAATATGTTTTACGGATTCAATTGCCAAATGCTGCTCTTCGTTGCTGGCCGGAACTATAAGCCGTTTCAGGGGCTGCCTGACGTTGACGTTAATCTTGTTCCGAATCCGCAGGACGATGGATGAGATCGTTCTCGCCAGATCCATCCGGTATTCGAGATCACGGTCAATGGCAGTTTCCTCGACCGTCGGGTAGAAAGTCAGGTGCACCGACTCCTCCTCAAACTCCGTAACCGTATTCAGGTTCCGGTACAGCCATTCGCTTATAAAGGGGGCGACGGGGCTTGCCACTTTGGCCAGGTTCACCAGGCACTCGTACAGGGTCTGGTACGCCGCCGTCTTGTCGAGGCTTTTTCCTTCCCGCCAGAACCGGCGCCGGCTGCGCCGCACATACCAGTTGCTCAGGTCGTCGGCAAATCGCTCCACTTCCCGAACGGCCCGGGTCGGCTCATAATCGTCCATGAACGAGTCCACCTTCTTGATGGTGGTAAACTGCCGGGATATGATCCAGCGGTCCATTTCGCTCCGTTCGGAGTACGGAATCGGAACCCCTGAAAAGGTCCATTTGTCGATATTGGCGTACATGGCCAGGAACGAGTAGGTGCTCACCAGTGTGTTGAAAAACTTGCGCTGGGTCTCCTGAAGGCCTTCTTCACTGAATTTGAGGTTATCCCATGGCGAAGAGTTGCTCATCATGTACCAGCGGGCGGTATCGGCGCCATACTTGCCGATCACATCGAACGGGTCCACGGAGTTACCCTTGGATTTGCTCATTTTCTCGCCTTTCGCATCCAGAACGAGGCCGTTCGAAACCACGTTGTGATAGGCCGGCGAATCGAACAGAATGGTGGATATGGCGTGCAGCGTATAGAACCAGCCGCGGGTCTGATCCACTCCTTCGGCGATAAAATCGGCGGGAAATGTCTCCTTGAACAGCGCTTTGTTCTCGAACGGGTAGTGACGCTGGGCAAAGGGCATGGCACCGGAATCGAACCAGACATCCAGCAGATCGGGAATGCGCCGCATGGTGCCGCCGTCTTTCGCCTTCCAGGTAATTTCATCAATATAGGGGCGATGCAGATCGATCTCCCTGTCGGAGTCGATACCGCCTTTTTCCCTCAATTCCTCAATACTGCCAATGCACACGACTTCGTCGGGGTTGTTATCGTTTACCCAGAGGGGGAGCGGAGTCCCCCAGTAGCGCTGGCGGGAAATGGCCCAGTCCACGTTATTCTCCAGCCAGACACCGAAGCGTCCGGAGCCGGTGCTGGGCGGCTTCCAGTTGATCTTGTTGTTGATCTCCACCATCCGATCGCGTATCTGAGTGGTTTTGATAAACCATGACTCTACCGGATAGGACATCAGCGGGGTGCCCTTTCTCCAGTCGTGCGGATAATTGTGGACATACGTCTCGTGCCGGTACATCCTGCCGCGCTCCTTGATATCCCGGGCTATGTGCTTGTCGGCATCCTTGAACCACTGACCGGCATAATCATGAACCCGCTCATCGAAACGGCCTTCGCGCGTTACCGGGTTGAACATCGGAATGCCCTCCCGCTTGCAGACGTCATAGTCATCGGCACCAAACGCCGGGGCGATATGCACAATACCGGTTCCATCTTCCAGAGTTACGAAATCGGCCGGCACGACTCGCCACGCCTGCTTTCTGTCGATTTCCTCAAGCGCATACGGAAACATCGGCTCGTAGGTTCGCCCGACCAGGTCGGCCCCCTTCATCTCGGCTACAATTTCATATCCGTCCTTGATGACAGCCGGCAGCAATCCCTTTGCGAGATAATAGAAAACATCGGTGTCACCCTCACGCACCTTCACCTTGACATAATCCAGCTCCGGATGAACCGCCAGCACCATGTTGGAGATCAGCGTCCAGGGCGTGGTGGTCCATGCCATGAAGCTGGTGTTTTCCTCTCCATCCACCGGAAATGTGACAAATACCGACGGATCCTGTACCTCTTTGTACCCCAGACTCACTTCGTGGGAACTGAGAACGGTTCCGCTGCCGGGGGAGTACCACTGGATCTTGTACCCCTTGTAGATGAGGCCCTTGTCGAACATCTGGCGAAGCGCCCACCAGACAGACTCAATATATTTATTGTCGTAGGTGATGTAGGGATCCTCCAGATCCACCCAGTACCCCATCCGGTCGGTAAGGCGATTCCACTCGTCGGTGTACCGCAGCACACTTTCCCGGCATTTCTCATTGTATTTGGCAATACCGTAATCCTCGACCTGCGAACGGCCCTGAAGTCCGAGTTCCTTCTCAACTTCGATCTCGACGGGAAGTCCGTGGGTATCCCATCCCCCCTTACGGTCCACTTTACACCCTTTCAGTGTCTTGTAGCGACAGAAAAGGTCCTTGACGGTACGGGACATCATGTGATGGATGCCGGGCCTGCCGTTGGCTGTGGGCGGCCCCTCGTAAAAGGTAAACGGAATTCCATCCTGGCGGGTGGACACACTCTTCCTGAATACACCGTTTTTCTTCCAGTACTCCAGAACTTCCAACTCCGCTCTGGGGTATTGCAACTGTTTGACTTCCTTGAATTTCTTACTCATAAAAAGAGA
Organism: Balneolales bacterium ANBcel1; assembly: GCA_029688905.1. Taxonomy (NCBI): domain Bacteria; kingdom Pseudomonadati; phylum Balneolota; class Balneolia; order Balneolales; species Balneolales bacterium ANBcel1. The sequence goes on from JARULB010000003.1 coordinate 87,468, forward strand.
AAAGGGTTCTCAAAAACACGGGAACTTCACAAGAGCGTTAATATACGAAATATTTTCCACAGACCGGAAACTACGCCTGGGCACAGAGAATCCCAAAACAATCCTGACTTGTAAAATTCGTTTTGACGATTCAGGAAAATTTTGAATTATGACGCTTGTTCAACACATTTACCCATCCCAACATCATTTTTAACGTTTTCTGTCATGCAAATCGAAAAGTTACCGAAACTGCGGGACATCACCGCCGAAGATCCTCTGAAAGTCTGTTTTGTCTGTCTGGGCAACATCTGCAGGAGTCCAACGGCCGAGGGTGTTTTTCAGCATCTGGTTAACCGCGAGGGACTTTCGCGCTTTTTTGAAATCGACTCGGCCGGTACCGGGGCCTATCATGTGGGCGAACCCGCGAACAGCAAAAGCCGCAAGGTGGCGGAACAGTATGGTGTTACGCTCCAGTCAAGGGCCAGAAAATTCGAATCCTCCGATTATGATTACTTTGACCTGGTCCTGGCCATGGACAAGGAGAATCTTCGCGATCTGAAGGGGATGGATCCCGCCCGGTTGCACCAGCAGAAACTGTTTCTCATGAGGGATTTTGACCCGACTCCGGACAACGGCGAGGTGCCGGATCCCTATTACGGGGGAATCAACGGGTTTGAGATGGTTTTTGAAATTGTAAAACGCAGTTCTGAAAACCTGCTGAGTCTGATCAGGCCGAATATTCGTCAGTGACCCGATGGCCTGACGGAACAGTTCACCGGCCGGACACGCGTCTTTTCCTGCTCATAAATCGTCATGTGTATGATTTCTTCCGACCCTCTTCAGACATACCTGCAGAAGCGTTTCAACAGCAACATCACCGATCAGCGGCCCGTTGGCGGCGGATGCATCAACGATACCACCCGCCTGAAGCTATCGGACGGCACCACTCTTTTCGTAAAACGGAACCGGCATTCCCTGCATGACATGTTTGTGAAGGAGGCCAAGGGCCTGCAGCTGCTGGCCGGCGCCACCTCCGGGTTGAGAGTTCCCGAGGTGGTCGGAATCCTGGAGGATCAACCGTCCGACAGCTCCTGGCTCCTGCTCTCCTTCATCGAGGAAGGCCGGAGTACCGGGGATTTTGACCAGCGATTCGGCCGCGCCCTGGCGGAGCTCCACCGGCATACCGCCGACAAATACGGCCTCGACCATGACAACTACATCGGCAGGCTCCCGCAAAAGAACGATTACCGGGAGGAGTGGATTCGCTTTTTTATCGAATGCCGCATTGAACCCCAGTTTGCCATGGCTCGACAGCACGGCTATTTCAGCGGAAATACCCGATCTTCCCTGGATCAACTTTTCAAGGCGCTGCCCGATTTGATTCCCGATGAGCCGCCTTCGCTGCTGCACGGCGATCTCTGGGGAGGCAATTACTTGTGCGACAACGAAAATCGTCCGGTTCTGATAGACCCGGCCGTCTACTATGGACACCGGGAAATGGAAATAGCCTTCACCAGAATGTTTGGCGGTTTCGGCAGAGGGTTCTACCAGGGATATGAAGAAGCCTGGCCGATGGCGTCCGGTTTTTCACAGCGTCAGGATATCTACAATCTCTACCCGCTGCTGGTGCATGTAAATCTGTTCGGCGGCTCCTATGCCTCTCAGGCTGAATCGGTTATCAGGCGTTTTTCTTAGCCGCGCAGGCCTTAGCCATATGGGCCCGACCATGCGGCCTCTTCCATACCTCACCAGCCGAACTTCCACCCGTTCCGCCATGATCCTGCCCTGCCGTACCTGGTTGTGCCGGGAATTCCGGCAGCAGGACAGGGATAATGTCTGCGCGCCCTCCGGCAGATGACGTTTCCCTCGTACCATTGTTCCCGGCGATTCGTTACTTTAGAAGATTGCGCCTGTTCCGTGAAAAACAGTTCCACACCTACACCCAATGTCTTTTTTTATCAATCCACACCATATACGGATAATTGCTGTGGCAGCTCTTGCCGCCAGCGTTTTTTCTGCCTGTTCCACAAGTGAGCCGGTAACCGAAACCGGCAACGGGATAACCGAAGAGCAAACTGTCCGGGAGAGCGCCGAAATTGAGGCTCGTTCGCTTTTTATTCGCGGGATTACCGCCATGCAGCTGGACGATCTATATGTCGCTGAAATCCATCTGAACAAAGCGCATGAGCTAAAACCCGGTGAGCCGGGAATCCTGTTTGCACTGGCGGACCTCTACTACGATCTGGGGGATATGGTCAACGGGATCCACTACAACCGGCAGGCGGTGGCGCTGGCGCCCGAAAACCGGTGGTATCGCATTCAGTTGGCCCGTGGCCATCACGCCGGCGGCAACTACGAAGAGGCAATAAGCCAGCTCGACACCATCCTGCAACAGCGCCCTTCCGACATCGGCATTCTCCGCATGAAGGCCCGTATCCACAATGAGCAGGGCAATTACGAAGCCTCGAACCAGACCTATCAGAGAATTCTGGACCTGACCGGTCCCGACCTTACCACCCACTATCAGCGCATCACCAATTTCAACCGGCTGGATGACACCAGAGCCGTCATTGACGAGCTCCGGACCGTTCTGCAGCTGGATCCCGGAAATATGAACGCCCTGATGATGCTCAGTCAGCTTTACCTGGATGAAGGGGCGGATGAAGAAGCGCAAAATGCCCTTGAACAGGCGCTCAAGCGCAACCCCCGAAACCCGGAATTGCTGGTCAATCTGGCCGATATCCACATCGGCAACGAGCAATGGGATCAAGCCGGGGCCCTGCTGAATGAGCTGATCAGCGACCCCTCGGTATCTCCGGGCAACAAATTTGAAATCATGCAATTCATCATCAGCCGGTTTGCAAGCGATCCCGATGACCTGCCGCTCAGGGAAACGGCCGAAACCCTGGTGACTTCACTGCTGGAAACCGAGCCCGACCACGGAATGTCGCACGCCATGGCGGCGGAATTCTATCTCACCGCGCGAAAGGAGGACAAAGCGCTCCTTCACCTCCGGAAAACCACGGAGCTGATGCCGGAGAATGATGCCGCATGGCGACAACTCATACAGACCCATTATGTCGCCGGAAATTACGAACAGGCTGTGGAAACCGGGAAGAAAGCCGACGAATACGTACCTGAGGACGCATTCATTCACTTCTTTGTCGGCGGCTCCTACTTTTTGAAAGCCCGCCTTGAAGAGGCTGCCGTCTGGCTGGCATCGGCCTCGGAGCTGCCGGCACGCCCGCAGTTCCGGTCGGTGATCCTGGGCACGCTGGCCGACACCTATGCCGCGCTGGAACGCTGGGACCAGGCCGATCTGAACTACGAAGAGGCCATTGCCCTGAACCCTGAAAACGACGTTGCCCTGAATAACTATGCCTTTTACCTGAGTGAAAGAAACGAACGCCTCGACCAGGCGAAAGAGATGGCTATCAGGGCGCTGGAAATCAATCCGGATAACTCCGCCTTCCTGGATACCATGGGCTGGATCTATTTCAAGATGGGAGAGTATGAGAACGCCTACAAGTATATTCGGGCTTCCATCGAAACAGGCGACGCCAGCGCCGAAGTGTTGGAGCATATGGGAGATGTATACGACAAGCTGGGAGAGCCGGACCGGGCCCATTACTGGTGGCAAAAAGCGCTGGAAGAGGACGAATCGCGCACACATCTCAAAGAGCGCCTTCATATCAATTGATGTCATGAAAAACCGGATTGTGCCCTTTTCTGCTCATCGGCATCCGCTGATATCCCTCTTTTTTCTGGCCCTGGTGCTTGCCTCCTGCGCACCTCCGGAAATACTCAGGTTGGAACCCGGCACATTCGAACGATCTGAAATCGAAAAGGAAGACTTTTTCAATGAGTACATCGCATCCGGAGATACCCTGTATGCAATCAGCGGCCGTGCCAGCGCCCAGGTGAGCGAACCCGGGCACAGCGAACGGCTGACCGTGCGGTTCCGGTCAAACCGAGACTACAGCCTGCTCTCCCTGCGTAACAATCTGGGGATTGAGGGCGGCCGCATCTACAGCGACCCCGATTCCGTGATCATCTTCAACCGGCTGGAAGATGTTGCTCACAAAATGTCGCATGACACTGCCGCCTGGTTCTACCTGAACGGCATCGGTGCGATCAATTTGATCCGGATTCTCCACCCCGTCACCGGACCGGATCAGATTGCCGGGCTCTTTGAAAACCCGGACTATTATCTTGTCGAAACTACCGAAGGCGGCCGCCATTATATCGACAGGGAACACAGGCAGCTCAGGCGAACCGAGCTCCATTCCCGTCGCCCGGAAGAGTACAGCACATTTCATTTCGAAAACTACACCGAAATTGACGGACACCGGCTTCCGGCCCGGATCCAGATATTGAGTTATGATGAGAAATCGAATATTTTTTTCGTCATACGATCGCTGGAAATTAATCCGAGTGACCTCGATTTCGACATCGCCATTCCCCAGGATATCGAAATTATCCGGTTATGAGCCGTTCCCAAATTCTCATATCGCTGTTGCTGCTGTCGCTGCTGCTGGCTGCCCCGCCTGCTCTCCACGGCCAGAATTACCAGAACCTCCGGATGCAACTGGAAGAGCAGCAGGAGAAGGCAAGGGCCGATATCCAGTCACTTCGCCGTCAAATCATCGGGTTTCAGGATCAGATTTCCAGCGCCGAGGATGAATACACCCGCAACTACGAACAGTTCCAGAATCTCCAGCGCGAAATATCGCTCCGCAACGCCGTCATTCGCACCATGGAGCAGGAACGAGCCTCCATCCTCGAGGAATTGCGTCTCACTCAGAATCAGATCGATGACCTGAACCGGGACCTGCAAACCCTCATCGACAACTACAAGTCCACCCTGACCTACATCTACAAACATGGCCGCATTCCCGAGGAAGTGCTGCTTCTCACCTCCGCGTCCCTGAACCAGATGCTGGTACGCTCCTACTACCTCAACCGCTTTGAAGACCATCGCCAGAAGCAGGCGCAGCAAATTTATGACATGCAGGAGGAGCTGGAGACACGGGAACGAGAGCTGGAGGATGCGCGCAGCCGAAACCGGCAGAATATTGCCGAGACCGAGGAGGAACGGCAGCGGCTGGAACTGCGCAAGGAGGAGCAACAGCGCCAGATAGCCCGGCTGCAGCGTGACCGTGAACGGCTGGAGCAACGGCTCAGCGCCACCCGCAATGAGGCTGAAAACATGGAAAGCACGCTCTCCGAGCTGATTGAAGAGGAGGCCCGGATCCGGCAGGCGGAACAGGAACGCCTGAGACGCCTGGAACAGGAGCGCATGCGACGGCTGGCCAACGCCGAAAACATCCGGAGCCGCCGGGAACGGGAAGCGCAGATCGACCGGTTTTCAAGGCCTGTGGAACCTGCCGACAGGCCGACCGATGAGCAGCTCCGGGCGATTGAAAACTCGTTTGAGGAGCAAAAAGGCCGGCTTCCGTGGCCGGTTGCCTCCGGCGTGGTCTCAGCCCGGTTCGGAAACCGCGTGAATCCCGTCTACGGAACCAGCATCAACAATCCGGGCATCGAAATCCTTACCGACGCCCGAAGCGAAGTCAGGTCGGTTCACGACGGCTATGTTTTTGCGGTTCAGCCGATTCCCGGCTTCGGAAACTGCATATTTGTGAAGCACGGCAGGTACATAACCGTTTACGGCAACCTGACCGAGATTCTTGTGGAACGAAATGCTTTTGTGGAGGAGGGGGATGTGATTGGCGCCTCCGGCGATGAAAACTCCCTGAAAGGCCCTTCGCTCTTCTTCATGATCCGGGAACAGAGCACCAACCTCGACCCTGAAACCTGGTTTTCTAGCAGATAATATTTTACTGACCCCCTATCCTTCCGGAGCATTTACATGTCCAATTTGCAACATCAGGCCGCACGCGCTTTTGCCTTCACCGGAGCAACCCTGCTCATCGGAGTGGTAATCTTTTTTTTCACACAGGGAGTGATCCCGCTGGTGCAGCTGCCTGATATCGCCGGACCCGTTTTCGCCCTCGGTTTTTTTCTGATCTTTTTGAATCTCAGTTTCGCCCTGGGCCGGAGGTTTTGCAGCCGTACGTTTGAAATGGAGCATTTCCCCTATATTCTCGCATTTGTACTGCTACTCCCCACCCTGGTACTGTCGGCAGTCACCGAGCGGCTGTCCGGTTTACCCGCGTACGCAACGTTTTCAGGAGTGCTGATTATTGCAGGGATGGCCGGCGCCTTTCTCGGCATCCGAAGCGGACGGCGCAAGCGGGAAAGGCTCGTTCGTGAAGCCATGGAAAGCGACGACACCGAAAACGAGTCGTAGGGCCACGGTCGCGGCATCAAGCGCTCCTTGGGCACACCATCCCCCCACGATGCGAGGTGCAAAAATGCAGGCTACCGGTAAATCCGGATGGCATCAGTGGATGATCGCCATTTGAAACAGCGCGTTGGACAACAGCAGTTCGCCATTTCTCCAAAACCCGCGAAACAGCGGATTGTCTGCGAAGAGCACTATTTGCCCACTGCCGTGACGCAGGTTGCCGATGGCCAGGGCTCCCTCCTGAAGCTCCAGCGCCTCGCTTCCGGCCCATCCGCCCAGTACCATGGAGTCCCCGGCATACATCCCGACATTCCAGCCGCCGGAAAGCGGATCGATCGCCAGCGACCCCCGTTTCAGGGCTGCATAGTCGGAACCCAGTCCAAAGGCCAGCGGGTGACTGTCATCCAGGGTTACCCGGAACACGGCACCACTGATTTGCCGGGACAAACCGGCACGCCGCCGATCTTCAAAACGGGCCTGCTCCCTCTCCATGTCGGTTCCCTCTTCCCAATCCCGGAGAATCAGTGCGGTCTCCTCCCGTCCGGCCAGTGCGCGAACCGCATCCGGAAACGCGATCACTCTTCCACCGGCGGCCACCCACTCCATGACAGCGTCCCAGTCAAAGCGATCCCCGCCGAGATAGCTCCCGTCCGGCAGTATCAGCACATCATAATCATCCAGTGGAAACGATGAAAGGCGCTCCAGGTTGAAAACTGCCAGAGGGTACTCCAGGCGATAATCAAAAAAGTGCCGGATTTCGCCCAGATTGGCGACATTGACCCCGGCTCCGGCCGGTACCGCAACAGCGGGCGCCCCGGCAAGGTGCAGTTGCGGCGAACCGAAATCGGGTCCCGATGCAACACGACCGGATTCAAGCGCTGTAACCCGGCGATCATACCTTGCCGCATAATAATCCACAAGACGGTACAGCCGGTCGGATGAAACCTGACGGTTTGCCCCCGAAACAATGACCATGGAACCGGGTTCGAAGGTCTCTCCGCCGGTGGTAAAACGTTTTTCTGCGAGCTGCACATGGATCCCCTCCTGCATCAACCCCGCCAGAAAAGCGGCGTCATTGACATCCCCCCAGGGGATGGCATAGGCATAGTGGCCGGCGACGTCGGTTTGCCCGGAATCATCGGCCGGTTCGTTCGGAGCTCCTTTCAACGGTCGATACCGGGGTTCCACCCGCACCGCCGCTTCATCCATGCGTACTCTGCCATCGGCCGCCCAGGCCTGCACCCCATAGGCGTAGGGCAGCGCCCATGCGGTAATGTCGTAGGTGTTGGAATCGGGCAGTTCGGGATTGGGCTCAAAAAGGATTCTGGTGAGCGCGGATTTCGGCTGAGCAAGGGGGATCACGATATCCTTTCCTGAGGTGCGGCGTGTCTCATCCCGGCCGGTCAGATAGTTCCGACCGCTCATACGGCGGCCGTCGACTGCGTGGAAATAGCGGATTTCCTGCCGATCCAGAAAATCCAGCAGCGCCTTCATGCGATCCGGGTGATTCTCACCCCCGATCACATAAAAATCATGATCACCGGCCGGCGCTTCAGCCCCCTTGCGGAAATATTCCGTAAACTCGTCCTTAAGCCGCTCACTGTTGGCGGCGGTAACTTCAACGGTGGAGAGTCCGACAACATGCTGGTTCATGAGGCGCTGTGCAAGCGTGAGCGTATCGCCATTGGCCCGGATCATGGCGGTGCCGGCCCGGCCATGGCCCATCTGCTCGTAGGTCATGCCAATGGCACCGTTGAATGTCGGCCAGGTATCGCCATAGCCTGGATAGAACAGGTCGAAGATCTCCCGTGTAAAATAGCGTTCTCCGCGCCGGTCGAAATAGGCGGAGTGATTATCGCCGACTTTGTGCTGAAACTCCCGCTGCCACGGGGTGATGGCATTGTGAAACGGCTCCGCCGATGGCGGGAAGAAGTAGTCGTTGACATGCATCTCATGAAAATCGGCATGGACATGCGGCATCCACATATGATACAACGCCGCGCGTTGCTGCGACTCTTGCTGAACCTGCCAGGCCCAGTCGCGGTTCAGATCAAAATAATAGTGGTTGGAGCGTCCGCCCGGCCATGGTTCGTCATGTTCCCTGGTTTCCATACGCGGGTCGGGATGCCTTCCGACGGTCTGTTCGAACCAGGAGACGTAACGCTGCCGCCCGTCCGGGTTCAACACCGGATCCATGATCACCAGGGTGCGGTCCAGCCACTGGGCGACCTCCCCCGGTGTATGACCGACGGATGTAATCTGCCCCGAAACCAGCTCATAAAGTGTCAGCATGGCCGCTTCCGGGCTGGATGACTCATTTCCGTGCAGTCCGTAGCTCATCCAGGCGATGGCGGCCGTGCGGCCCTCAACCATGCCGGACTCGAGTCCGGCTGCGCGGCGGTTGTTGATGCGGATGGTATCCCGGGCCCGGATGTTCTCCTCCGAACTCACGATCGCCACGAACAGCGGCCTTCCCTGGTAGCTCTCGCCGTACTGATACAGCTCCACCAGCGGGCTGGCCGCCGCGATATGCTTAAAATAGGCCTTGATCTCGTGGTGCCGTGTAAAGCGGTCGCCCGGCTCATAGCCAAGAAACTGCGCCGGTGACTGAATTCCGGATCCGGCGGCCAGGAACCCCGGGAACAGACAGATGAACAGAATGACATACAACGGCGCAATGTGCCGCGGGAAAAAACGAGCCATGAATACAGAATGCTATGTGTGGTTGGAAATGTCCGGGAGGCTGACAGGCTCGGCCTCATCCGGGGCTGTAAACAGCAGCCAGACCTGCGATTCGGGAAGGTGTTTCCCGGTGAGCTGAATATACGCATTTCTGTATACAGCCACCTGCCGGTCATATCCGTTTTCCGCAACATGCCGGCTTATTTCGGCGGTGTCGACCGGACCCGTTTTAAAATCAACGATATGGTCGTTGCCGTCGCGGTCACGGAGTATCATGTCGATGCTGCCACGGATGGTAACGGTACGATCGTTTTCACGCGTCTGCAGATCAAAGGCCACCTCAAACCGCGTTTCCAGCGGCTCACTGAATCGGCTTTTCAGCCACGCAACGGCATTTCGACAATGGCGCATCAGCTCGTCGCTGTTATCGCGGGCCACACCATCCGGGTTGGCGTATCCCATCCTGAGCAACTCCCGTTGCCAGAAAGCACGCGCAATATCCGGCGCGGCATCAACCAGTCCCATTTCAAGGGTTCGGTGCACGAGGGTTCCGGCGTCGGCCGGTGAGAGGGCGATCCATTGAGCAGGACTTTCAGCGTTCTCCGGACCACTTTGGGGGGCCTCCGGATCTGCTCGGTCATCAGGTTTGCGGGTGAAGTCCGGGGCCGATCCTTCATCAGGTTTGCTGGTGAGGTCCCGGTCTGCTCGATCACCAGATTTACGGGACGGGTCAGAGGCCGCTTTATCGTCTGGTTTGCTGGATGAGTCCGGCTTCCCGGCCGGGGCACCCTCCGAAGCGGTTTTGATTTCCGAAGAAACGGCTTGATCCACCTGCCGGAACCGTTCGTTGTCACGGTCGATCACCACCGGCATGGCCTCCGCTCCCGATGCCGAATACGCGGAGTCCGGCTCCGGGACACCATCGGAATCCGGTTCAAAAGCATCTCCTGAACGCTCCGGCATCGCCTCCGCTCCTCCTCCGGCCGTCTTTTCAGGTTGATGATCGGAAGCTTTTTCCGTATCGCCGCCTGATGGAGCCTTGCCTGCCTTATCACGATACCCCATCATGGCGAGCATCTCCAGTTCGTCGGGGGTAAGGTCACAGATAACCACCTGCCCGGCATCCAAATCCGCATGCGGTGTTCCTGAAGCAGACGGTGAAGAAGGGGGTCCGTCCGGCACTGGCTTATCCGGTTCAGGAAGGCCGGCTCCAGTCCTTCTGGCATCCGGCGCAGCCTCCTCTTCCCTTCGGAGCCAGGGCTTAATCAGTTCCGCGAAGGTTCCGCCCTCTCCGATATTTGCGGGCTTTGCCAGGCTCAGCATCAGATGGGTTTCGGCGCGGGTTACGGCCACATAGAGCAACCGTTTCATCTCCGCTGCGTTCCGTTTCCGGGCCTCGGACCTCAATACTATGTTTATGAATGAGTCCTCCGTGTCATTGCCGGATTCGCGATCGCCTTGTTTATACGCCAGCGACGGCCAGGCGCTGCTGTCGCCATCCGAGGGGGCGATATTCAGCTTAACCCCTCCCTCCGGACTGCCTGCATACATATCCGGAATCACCACCATGGGAAACTGGAGCCCTTTTGATCCGTGGATCGTCATCAAACGGATCGGTGCCGGATCGGGAAGCTCTGCCTCCGGTTCGGAGGCTTCCTCCTCGATTCGATCGGACAGAAAACCGGTGATTTCAAAAAGAGTCCCGCGGCCGCCGCTCTCCAGGCTCCGGATCACATCCAGCAGCTTCATCAGGTTTTCCCTGGTCCGGGAATCATCTGCATAGGCGCCAAGCCAGGGCCCATCGGTGAAAAACGCCTGTTCGACCAGCTCCGACACCCGCCGCACCGGCACCTGTTTCCTGAGGTTTTCCAAAAAGGGCACGCCACGACTCAGCGCAAACAGATCATCGGCATCCAGGTCATCGCCAGCCCAATCCCTGAAACCGGCCACGGCACTCCAGAAATTGGGATAATCGTGCTCGGGGGCATCCATCGCCATGCGTACCGCAAGCAGCCCCTCATCCGAAAGAGAAACCATGGGGGATCGCAACAGTCCCGTTAGCGACACATCATCGTAGGCATCCAGCAGAAAGGCGAGCAGCAGACGCACATCATTAATTTCGCTTCTGGCAAAGAAACCGGCACCTTTGCCCACCGTGCAGGTGAGTCCCACCTCCTGAAGTGCCTGTTCCATGGCGCCGAAGTGCTTCCTGCGCCGATACAGGATGCCGACGGCATTCTCTCCTGCGCGCATTTTTCCGGTAATCCGTTGGTATTTATCGACTTTCCCATCGTGGATTTGCCGCAGGAACCGGGCGATGCGGCGAGCCTCCAGCAATTCCATGCGTTCGGCAAGCGCTTCGGCCTCAACCGACCATTCCACCTTATGCCCCTTCAGTGTCTTGTAGTCGGTGCGCAGAACTCTCACTTCGCCATCGGCACCGGCATTTTTCGAGAGTTTCGGATCCGGAGTTTTGAGCGGTTGATGGGGTGCTTCGTAGGATGCGGCCCCTGACGGGGTCTCAAACACCTGCCGGAACAGCCGGTTGGCAAAACCGATGATCGCCGGGTTCGAGCGAAATGACCAGTCGAGAGGAACCACCGCCGGATCGGTGCCCGAATGAGCGGCCAGATCCCGGTGCGCCTTGTGCATCATGGCGACATCCCCGCCCCGAAACGCGTAAATGGCCTGTTTGACATCCCCCACAATCAGCACTTCCCGTTTCGGAACCTGTCCGGTCTCTGCCGGAGTGTCGTCAAACCCGATTTTTCGGATGATGTCCCATTGCCTGCTGTCGGTATCCTGAAACTCATCCACCAGAATCTGGTCAAATCGCTGCCGCACCTGACCGGCCACATCGGGGTTGTTCTCAAAAAGCGTGTGAGTGAGCCAGATCATATCATCGTAGTTGAAACACCCCGCGTCGAACCGCATATAGCGTATCAGCCGATGCCAGCGCAGTGCCAGCTCCGCCAGGTCGCGCATATTCCAGTACGCCTCCATATCGGGATCGAAGTCACCCTGATCCGTATAACCGGCAAGGGATTGCGCCAGACCGGGCCGGGCGAGCGTTCTGGCGACTTTTTCCAGCACAGCGGTACTTTCGAACATCCGCTTCCCGCGCTCGACAACCTCATCCAGCACCTCGGGGTCGACAGCGTCCTTGTCGAAATGCCTTCTGTGAAATCCGCTCTTTGTTCTAATGGCAAGCATTTCATCATAGGAAAGCGGACGCTTATCCGGTTTTCTGAACCACTGCGGGTTTGCACGGAAATCCTCGATAAGTGACCGCTCCATCTGTTCCTTCTCGGCCTGCCACTCACCGGCGAGCACCGTCAGTTTGGAGATATACCGCTCCGGACTCAGTTCCGCCAGTTCACGGAGCACCTCCTCCCCGAGACCCGCCAGCAATCTCATGAACTTCTCAAAATCCGCTACCGACAGACGTGACAATTGACGCTGAAGTCCCGGATGTGCTTTGTACTTCCGGTAAAACTCCTTGCGCCACTCCTGCATCCACAACACTTCATCGTACTCCCCAAGCAGCTCAAAAGAGCCTTCCACATTCCGGGTGTTCGGCTTGCCGTAATGCCGGTCCAGCCACTCCGGCTGATCCCATATTTCGATGCCGGCCAGCTCGTCCGGGAAGTAATGCAGGATCCGATTGCAGAATGAGTGGAACGTCGAGATGTAGTTCTTTGAAAACCGGCGCCGTGTCTGCTGCAAGTGCTCCAGTTCGGGATTCAACGGGGATGCTCCTTCCGGTATCTGCTCTTCGTCGCTCCCGGCATTACCCGAATTCACGGCTTCGGCATGCTGCTTCCCGGTTTCCTGCGGATTGAATTGGTGTGAAGCCGCCGAATCCTGCTCGGTGTCAGGCTGTTCCGTGTCACCCTGCTTCCCGCGATCCCGAAGATTGGTCATGTCGGCTTCCCGAACCTGTTCCGGCCCGGCGAGCTGTCTCTGCTTCTCATTCACGGCCTTGTAGATTCGAGCGCGCATTTCCGCCGCGGCAAAATCGGTAAAAGTGAGCGCGAGCATCCGCTCCAGCGGCACGTTACGCTCCACCAGCTGATGGATGACCCGTTCGGTGAGGCTGTAGGTTTTGCCCGTTCCTGCACCGGCTTCCAGAATCATATGGCCGCGATGTTTCCGGATCTGTTCCGTGCGTTCTGCCGGACTCCTGCTATCGCCTTTAGTCATTTTTTCCATCCTCCCAGAACGGTTCATCGAGATAGTAACGATCCAGTTCGAACCGAAGTCCCGTTTCCATCCTCCGTGACAACTCGACATTCTTACGCTGGCGCTGCACCCTCTCGTCATACCTGCTAATGTGACGATAATCCGACCATTTGGGTTGGCCCGTCAATGAAACATGAAACCGGCCTTCGCGAATGGTCTTCAAAATCCACGAAACCCTCAGGGTTCGGATCGCTTCAAGAAACGCGTCCAGTTCGTCGGCCATTTTATAATGCAAATATTTGCCGTTTCTGGTCCCCTTGCCGGTGTACACCTTCTCATATATCATCATTTCGGCAGAACCCATCGTGCAGATGCGCTGCACATCTTTCTTTTTTCCGTTGATGGGAAGTTTGTAGTAGCCGGCCAGAAAGTGCGGAATTCCCCTTTTCCGTAGGTACATTCCGTACACCGGAAGCTGGAAACTCAACCCCTTGCAGATACGGCCCTTATAGCTCTGCACACCTGATCCGCCGGATTTGTAATCGTAAATCAGTGCGGCTTTCCCGTCGCCGGAGAGGTCGATGCGGTCGATCATTCCGCGAAAAACGACATCCACCCCATCCAACCGCTCTTCAAATTCCCAGCTGTGCTCCATGGAAAAGCCGGAACCGGGGTAGAACACCGCGGGCTTGAGATCTGACAGATCCTCATTTATATCAGGATGCGCCTCCTTTTCGACTTCCAAAAACCAGCGTGTAACGCGCTCCAGGTTTTTTTTCAAAATATCGGGGAACGGGCTTTCGGGATTGCCCATCTGATGCCGGTAATCGCCGACAAGCCGCTCCCGGATGCGTTCCATGCGCTTTTCGGCGGTGCCGGGATCCTCCGCAGGCCAAACGGGCGGACCCTCCTGCTCCGTCTCAGTGTAAAATTCCTGCAAAATGTGATGCAGCAGAGAGCCCTTGATATTTGATTCGGCATCGTCCTGATACTCATGAAGCGGTTGCAGGCGCAGCATGTACTTGAAAAAAAACTCCTGTGGAGAGGCTGCAAACGAATCCAGACGGCTGATGCTCATCTTCATCGGGCCGGTATTGTCCCGCTGGGTCCACCACCGTGACATCCACCCGGACCGGATCACCCCGTCGTACCGCCCCATCCGCTCAAAATCCCGGCGCTCTTGCTGAACGGCAGCGGCCAGCTTCATCTGCCGGATAAACGGCCGGATCTGCTCCCTGAGCTCCGGACCGACCTTTTCCATCACAGAGTTCTCCTCCGGAACCTCCGTATGCATCTCAAATAGTGAGGGCTGCCGATTTTTTTCGGATGTCCTTGTTGCGGCATCAGTATCCGGCGCGCCACGACCTGCTCCATCGGCACGATGGTTCAGTATCCACAGGGCGATATCCTGCCGGGTGACAAGCGGCGCCCCGGCACCGCCGGTTCGCGGAGTGCGGTCAGGCAGCCGGCTCATGGAACGGAGTCGGTGACCGGCAAGGCGAACCTGGTCCTCCAGATCCAGCCACAATGGTGAAGGCATGACCGGCTTCTGAGCAACATGGGCCGGGCGGCTGAGGAAACGCGGGCGCCCTGATGCCAGCAAGCGTTCAAGCTGACGCCTTGCAATATCATACTCCTCCGTGCCCTCACGGCCCGTAAGCTTGCGAAGCGCCTTCTCATAGCGAAACTGCAGAAAGTCGGCACGATCCGGCTTCGGAAATCCTTCCTCATGGAGACCAAGCACATAGACCACCTTGTCATGCACCTCCGGCAGGTGACGAATTTCCGTAACCAGCACCCCGCCCGGTTTTTCTTCGGGACGCTCCCTGGTCTCTTTCAGCCGAAGCTCCAGCAGCCTGAAAAAATCATTGCGACTGATACTTTCTCCAAGGCCGAGGCGCTGCCCGGCGGCCGACAGCTTCTCAAGAATAACTTCCAGAAGCTGGCGCGCTTCGTTTGCTTCCCGGCTCATGAGGTCCCTTTGCAGGTCCAGGAGTCCGCGGGTCCATTGCACCCAATCGCCCAGCCGCTGCCGGGTTTCGGTCTTATACTGCTCCCGCAACGCTTCCAGATGGCGGATGACCTCCCGGTAGAACTCGCGGTCGCGGCGAAGGCCCTCCCTCCGGCGCGTTTCCTTCTCCTCATCCTCTTCCCAGGCAATATGTTCAAGCAGACCGTCGAATACACGGCCCATCCCCTCCGACACCTCCCGCAAGGTTCGAAAGTTGTAGGCCCGGCAAAACTGTGAAAAATGGCGGATGTTCGGCGCTTTCTGTTCGTCATGATCCTGCAACTCCGGCAGCACCAGCCTGTTATCGGCAAAAACCCGGAATACGTCATCCACCTGGAAATCGTTGTGATCCAGCTTGAGATAGGTCAGTATCCTGCGCACAAAAGGATGGCTGATCAGAGAGGGTCCGCGGCTGGTGTACAGCGGCACCCGGAACCGTTCTGAGAGCACCGGAAGCAGCTCTTCGTACAGGGAGAGGTCACCGGTGAGAATCACGAAATCGTCGAATCGGGTGGCGGTGCTGTCGGCCGGTGGCGCGTTATCCGGCTGCCCCGACCCGGAGGGCGGCGACTCCGATGCCCTGTCATCCACCGCCTGCCCGGATCTGGCTCCGGCGACATCCTCCCGGGAAACCGATGCCAGAATATGGCGCACCGCCTGTTCCAGCTCTTCGCGGGGATGGTGGAATACATCCATGCCGAGCCTGCCACCCCCGGTATCAGATAACGAATCCTGACGGGGAAGCTCAGTGTGCGGCTTCTCAACCGGTCGTTCCTCACCGGCATGCGGTACACCGGTTTCGGTTTTTTCGGTGGATGACCCAGCACCCCGACCTCCGGCCGCAACGCCTTTCTTTCCGTACCGGATATGAACCATCCGTGGGCCGCCATCTCCGCCATCATCCAGGATGCGGTCAAGTACCTGCTCCTGCAGGGGTGAAAGCTCGTCAATCTGATAGAGCACCAGTTTTTCATGGCGGATCAGGTCGGTTCGGAAACGTTTCACACCGGCTGCCAGCTGTTCCCGGTCGACCCAGTTGTTTTCGGTCAGTTTGCGCTCGTAATCGGCGAGTAATTCCGTTATGAGCACCCGTGACGACGGTCCTTTATCCGGCCGGACGGTCACTCCCCTGCGCACCGGCGCATCCTCCGCTCCCTGAAGCATCGTGTACAATGCCCCCGGATGCCGGTTCTCCCGGTACAGCTCCCCGATGATATTGGACAAGGCGGTTACCGATCTCATCCCCGCAAAACGACGGAACTCTTTCCGGGGATGGCCTGCCAGCCACTGCTCCAGCCACAGGGAACGCTCTTCGGCGGTAAGAATCACTGCGGGGATGCGGCTCTCTTCCAGGCTGTGCAAGGCCAGCTCTTCCATCCACGATTCGAGAGTGCGGATATCCGGTGCAAACCCGCGCCGGTCACGCTGCCATTTTCGGCGAACCTCCCGCTCCATGAGCAGGTTGTTCACCAGAATCAATGATCCGGAACCGGAAGCCTCATCCAGCAAATACCTCCACAGCGCCGATGGATTCCTGTCTATGATTTCCTGTTTGCGCATGTCTCGTTTTTTCAATCTGCCGCTCACGGGCCTCTCCTTCATGGAAACTGCCACTCGCCCCGGTTCCGCACGCAACCGCCGGCACCGCCTGACGCGGTCAGGCTGCCCACAGATTAGCAAAAACGGTGATCAGATAAAATGATGAATTGAAAAGATGGCTTTTGGGGAGCGTTCCAGTACCTTAATTTGTTACGATTCATGCCTGCCGCGGCACCGTTTTTCCGTTGCCGGGACAGCCCGACGGTGGATGCTTCCGTTTTTTTTCCGCCGGGAAACGTTGTCCGTACACCAATCACCCACTCTGATAACCGATATATCGTTATGCCCGACCCTGTTAAAAAGGATGAAGTTGTCGCACTGCTCGAGGAAATCGGTACGCTCATGCGCCTCTCCGGCGAAAATGAGTTCCGCGCCATGGCGTTCGACCGCGCCGCCCGTTCCATAGAAAACATGGACGATGACATCAATCTACTTATTGAGGAGCATCGTCTTACAGACTTAAAAGGCGTAGGGAAGTCCATAGCAGATGACATTTATGCGTTTGCGGAAATCGGGCAGGTACCGGTGCGGGAAAAGCTTCGCAAGCAGGTGCCGCAGGGCCTTTTTCGGTGGCTGGATATCTCAGGTATGGGTCCCAAGAAAATCTACAAGATCCACAAGGAGCTGGGCATTACCGAATTGTCGGAGTTGAAAGAGCGCTGCGAGGACGGGTCGGTGGCCGCCTTGCCGGGCATGGGAAAAAAATCCGCCGAGAAGATCCTCACATCGATCGACTGGATGGAGCAGTTTGCCGAGCGCTGCCGGATAGATGAAGCGGCGGTGATTGCCGAAAGTTTTCTTGAGAATTTGAAACACGCCGACGGGGTGGAGCAGATCTCCATAGCGGGATCCCTCAGGCGGGCGGGCGAAACCATAGGCGACATCGACATCCTCGTCGCCGCCGGGGAAGACGCCTCAGAGCGGATCATGGAACAATTTGTAACGGACGAGCGGGTGGTCGAGGTACTGGGACACGGTTCCACGAAAAGCTCGGTGCGCACACGGGAAGGCCGCCAGGTGGACCTGCGCATTGTCGCACCCGCACATTTCGCCCCCGCGCTGATGTATTTTACCGGCAGCAAAGAGCATAACGTGGCTATGCGCCGGCGCGCCCGCGAACGAGACCTGCAGCTCAATGAGTATGGCCTGTTCCATCAGAATTCGGAAAAACAGGCCGACTTTGAGCGGCCTCTGAGTACCGGCAGCGAAGCTGATCTATACCGGCACCTCGGGCTCGGCTTTATTCCGCCCGAGCTCCGGGAGGATCACGGCGAATTTGAACTCGCCGACGGCGGCAAGGAGCCGGATCTTGTTGCCGAATCGGATATCATGGGCATCCTCCATGCCCACTCCACCTGGAGCGACGGCCGGGCATCAATTCGCGAAATGGCCGAGGCCTGCATCGAACGCGGATACCGCTATCTTTCGATCACCGACCATTCCCGTTCGGCTGCCTATGCCGGGGGACTCTCCATCGATCGCGTCCATGAACAGTGGAAGGAAATCGACCTGCTCAACGACGAGTTCGATAAAAGCGGCACCGGGTTTCGTGTTCTGAAGGGCATTGAATCGGACATCCTCTCTGACGGGAGCCTGGATTATCCGAATGATGTTCTCAGTGGCTTTGACGTGGTGATCGGAAGCGTGCACTCCGGTCTGGATCAGCCGCCGGAGAAAATGCTCGACCGGCTGAAACGGGCCGCGGCTCATCCGCTGATCCACATAATCGGACATCCTACCGGCAGGTTGCTGCTCCAGCGCGACGGCAACAAGGCCGACCTCAACCAACTCATCCCGTTTGCCGCCGAACACCATACGGCGATAGAGATCAATGCCAACCCCAGGCGCCTTGACCTCGACTGGCGCTATGGCCGAAAAGCGAGAGAAGCGGGCATGATGAGCGCGATTTGTCCGGATGCCCATACCATTGAAGGGCTGGACCATGTCCGATACGGAATCGGCACCGCACGGAAAGCCGGCTTCCCGGCCCGGCAGATTCTCAATGCCATGCCTCTTGATGGGCTGATGAACTGGCTTGGACGAAAAAAGTAGCCGTGCTGCAAGCCAAATGACGGAATCCCCGGTCTGCTGCTACTCCTCCTCCCGGTACATTTCGTAGTGCTTTTCACCCGCGCGGATGGCAACATTCAGCCGGTTTTGCGGCGGCGGCAGCGGACAAGTCGTATGCGGGTTGATGGCGCATGGCGGATTATAGGAGACGTTGAAGTCAATGACTGCCGGCTCTCCCGGGGATGGACGGTCGATATAGACAAAACGGCCGCCGGGATAGGTCTCGTCGCCCGTCGTGGCATCGGCAAACGGAATAAAAAGCCGGTCGCCCGTACCCAGGGCCACCATGGAGATCTCCTGATCATCCAGGGAGAACATCAGCGTTCCGGCCACATCCCACTCGATCATCTGTCCCAGCACATTCTCGATCATCATGGTCGCGCCCTCCTCGTGCGGATCAAAATCGGCCTCGACCCGGTACTTGCGATCGACTTCGAACCGGTCGATTCCATCAAAATGGCGGAGATGCGGACTATTATCATCATACAGGCGGATACCGAATTTATCATCGCGCTGCACCACGAACCAGGTCAGTGTCCGGTACTGCAGCTCCTTCCGCTCATCGGAAGGATATATCAGCTCTTCGCGGACCCCTCGCCCGCGGTTGTCGCGAATATCGACATTTCCAACCACCCGGATGAACACCGAGTCACTCCTGAGTTCAAATATTCCGGCATACTCCGGAATAGAACCCTCGGGAAAACGGACGCGCGCCCGTTCGCCACTACCGAAAAGCTGTTCGCCCTCATCCAGCCAGTAAAGGCCCGCCAGGCGAAGCCACCCCTGGTCATCATTGAGCCTTTCAATGCGGTTACTGTGCCACTCTTCAACCCATGCGAGATACTCCTCGTCCTGTTCCTCCGGCAAAGAAGACTCTCCCGCATTTTCCGCAGCGCCAAGTTCGGTTACCGTCCCAAATTTCAGGGGATAGGATATGACGGCCAGCAGACAGACCAACAGCGCGGCAACCCGTAAAAATTGACGTAAAATCACATTCATCAGACCCGTATCCATTGTTTATGGCAAAAAAAAATCAGACCCCGTTACAACGCCAAAGGTAATTAATTATGCGAAAAAAAGAAGGGCCGAATGTATCAACATCCGGCCCACTTTCAGGTCTGTTAGCAAAGAATCTTCCCAAACGGGAATAATTCCAGGCCTTCATAGAGATAGAGCACAAATAGGTACTTTCCTTACACATTTTTTTATTTTTTTTTAGACGCTCCAATAAACGCTCTCTGTTAGGGCGGCGAATGATCCGGACCGATCGGTTGTTACATGGGACAACTAACGAGCATATTTGTACTTACAGCAACCTAAACAGAAAAAAAACGGGGAAAATCATGACCAATACGACTTCCGATCAAAACAAGGATATTGCTCTTTTGCTTTTGCGTCTGGGCGTGGGTCTCATTTTTGTAGTTGCCGGATGGGGCAAAATAACCGGCATCGAGGGTGTGCAAGGCTTCTTCGGTGACATAGGTATCCCGATGGCTGGTTTCATGGCCTGGGTAGTTGCCATCGTTGAGTTTGTTGGCGGACTAATGGTGCTTGCCGGTGCCTATATCCGTATTCCGGCCATACTCCTGGCTGTAATTATGGTGGTCGCCATCCTCACAACCAAACTGGGTCAGGATTTCTCGGCATATCGACTTGACCTGATGCTGCTTGTTGCCAGCGCCGCGCTCGCACTGATGGGCAGCGGTGGATACTCGGTTGACAAGAAAGTTCAGGGCACCTGATCCGCCGCAACAGACGGCACCTTTCGGCGATCGGGTGCGAAGCCTTTCCGGCCGGGCACCCCACATCTGCTTCGGGATCCCGGCCGGAGACCTGCTTCGTCTTCAATTGAAAACCAGGATAGCCCTGGCACGGAACTGTCCTGCAGTCACAACCTATGGATCCGATTACGCACGGCCTGACCGGCGCCGCAGCCGCTCAGCTGGCATCCGACAAAGAGAAGCAAAGGCCTGCCGCGTTGACCGGCCTGGTCGCAGCGATGCTCCCCGACCTGGAGACGTTTATTCATCATCCTGCCGATCCTCTTTTCAATATTGAAATACACCGGCAGTTCACGCACGCCCTCCTGTTCATACCGGTGGGAGCCCTCCTGACCGCAGGACTCCTCTGGTGGCTGATGCGAAACCACCTCTCTTTCCGTGAGCTTTTTTTCTTCAGCCTGCTGGGCTTCGCCACTCATGGCTTCATGGATGCCGTGACCAGCTACGGCACCGAGCTGCTTTGGCCTTTTTCCGACACCCGAGTCGCCTGGCATCTGCTGCCCATCGTGGATCCGCTGCTGACCATAGTGATGGGCGTTCTGGCAGGAGCCGCCTTCTACTATCGCAAAAAAAGGTTCGCCTGGCTCTTCTTTGCCTGGCTGGCGATCTATCTTCTGGCCGGATTTATCCAGCGTGAGCGGGGTACCGCAGCTATGGAAGCCGTAGCGCAGCAAAGAGGTCACACGGTCGAGCGGATGGTAGTAAAGCCCACGATCGGAAATCTGGTGCTTTGGCGGAGCACCTACCAATCCGGCGATTCCATTCATGTGGATGCTGTTCGTTCCGGATTCTTTGCACCACCGGTGGTTTATCCTGGGGATGTAACCCCGCTTGTCACGCCATCCCGCCATTTCTCACACATGAAAGGAACCGTTCTGTACGATGATCTGCGCAGGTTTCAGCGTTTCTCGGACGGCTACCTGATTTTCCATCCGGACGATGACCAGATCATTGGTGATGCCCGCTATTCCATGGTACCCAACGAGCTTGTCCCGTTGTGGGGAATTGAGGCGGATACGACCAAACCGGATCGGCATGTCCCTTTCCTCTATTTTCGTGATACCGGTGAAGAGGTCAGGAATACGTTTCTGGAAATGGTGCTGGGAAAAAAACAGCCCTGACGAAACGGGTCCGCCAGGGCTGTACTCTTGTTGCGCTCAGGATAATTGTCTTACATGCTCAATACTCCGGCGCTAAACCGGCTCAACGGATTAATACTGCTGTCCGCCCGGCTCTCCCTCTTGCATTTGCTCTTCCTGGATCATTTGCTGAACTCTTTGCTGCAGCTCGGGATCCTGCTGAACCGCCATGTTGATCTCCTGAAAACGGTCCATGTCGATGCCTTCCTGCTCTACCGCCGCCTCAAGCTGCACATTCATCTCTTCCTCAATTACCTGAATCTGCTCGAAGGCACTCTCAAATTTGGCCATATCCTCCGCTGAAACGTCAAGCTCTTCGGGAGATTCTCCCATCTGCTCGGCGCGCATGATATTGTTGTAGGTCTGGACATCGATGCCCTCTTCATTTACAACCTCAACCATCTCCTGCTGCGACTGAGCCTGCACCGTCTGAGCATTCATGGACGCATCCACAAAAGCTTCCAGTTCATCGTCGGAAACTTCGATTTGCGGCGCCTCCGGCTGGGGCTGTTCAAACTGCGCCTGTGCCGGCACTGCGAAACAAGCAAATGCGATAGCGGTGAGTGCGATGATAAGGGACTGAAATTTCATATAGGAACCTCGTTACTTTGGTGTTCTTTTGTTGCGTTTTTTATTTGTTCAGTGTCCCTACAACTCACCGGAATGCGCTGTATTACCCTCTTAATTTTTTTTAGCACCCTTTTTCAGGATACAATAGTTGTAAAATTTCGTAAACATAGAGCTTGTTCACCGATTCTCAGCTTTATACCGGGGTGGCGGCGATATTGGCGTCATGTGTCCACAGGATGGCAAGAATTTCTCTTCCGGGAGGCAGGCGAAACCGTTTAAAGCTTGACAGCCAGCAGAATGGCAAAAAACAGGGCCAGTGCAAAGAAATAATGGATGACTACCGGCATGGTATGACGGATCGGTATCCGGAACAGCGGCCATGAAAGCACAAAGGAGGCGACCGCCCACATCCCGTAATTCTGAAGCGGAATATCTCCGTTTCCACCCCAGCTCCAGTATCCCAGCTGAATTGCCACCGGTTCCATAATGAAATCGAATGCTACCGCCAGGACGGCCGTTGCCAGGGCGGCGGGCAGGGGCCTTTTCAGGAAACGGCCCGCAATTCCGGCCGCGCCAAGAACCACCATCACCCAGTTCAGCCCAATGATGGGAGGCACGCCAAGAATAGTACTACCAAGAACATCCCCGTACTCATACGTACCGAACAGCAATCCGGTATAAACCCCGGCGGCTTCGAGCAGGAAAGTGGCCGCAAACACGACGGCACCCCAAACCATCAGAACCGGACCGGCTTCTCTCATAGCAAACCACAACACGTACGAACTCATCACAAGCAGGGTGTATGGCGTCATTGCAAGCATCAGCGGCCGCACGGCTTCAATCAGGTGTCCGGCCACCCCCACCAAAAAAATGATGTAGATGACTCCGTATTTTCCGTATCGGGCAAGGATATTCATTTTCTCCATGGATAATCGCAGGTTAACGGTCCCCGGGAAGCTCCGCCGGCCGCTATAAACTTTTCTTTATGGTGATGATTTTGGATGTTGCACCGGGGCCGTATCGCAAATCCCGGGTTACACCCTTCTGTCTTTCCAGATGATGCTTCCCTGCTTGGCAGCACGCACAGAACGAATACCAACAATCACGAGAAACACCATCTGCAGGGGATGCAACAAAACGTTAATCACGGGATTCTGCCGCGATGCTACCGAAGTGAAAAATCGATTCAAAGCGATCGGTACCAGGGCCAGAAGGAATCCCTGATGATGGAACAACAGAAACAGCGGCAGTGTGAACAGCAGGAAAACGACCGCAAGCATCATCAGAAAACGAAACGGAGTGCTGTTGAATCCCGGGAAAAAATTCTTGGTGAACCCGTCGAGTGAGGCGCGCAAACCGGGGTACATGCGGCATGAAACCACTCCGCCGTCGGGTCGCGTGATTACCCGCTTTCCGTTTTGCTTAAAAATACGAGCCAGCGCCATATCCTCAACAACTTCTCTACGTACGGATTCATGACCCCCAAGCGCTCTGTATGCCCCGGCCCGGAATAGCATGAACTGGCCGTTGGCCGCAACAAATGACGGGTCGGAAGAGCGGTAAACCAGTTCCATCGGCAGAAAAGAGAGCAGGATCCAGTTCATGAGGGGAACAACCAGCCACTCTCCGGCAGTTTGCATCCGCTGTGTAGGGAACAGCGACAGCAGATCGGCGGGATGATCATCCTGGTGCTTTAGCATGGTGGCCAGGGCATCCGGCTCCAGATGGACGTCAGCGTCGATAAACAGCAGCCGGCGGCCCAGCGCTTTCTGAGAAAGCTGATGGCACGCCCAGTTCTTGCCCAGCCATCCGTCCGGCAGCGGTCTGCCCTTGAGAAGCACGATTCGATTGTCTTTCGATGCCATTTCCTCCACCACGGAAGCCGTGGCATCTTCAGATTGGTCATCAAGCACCAAAATTTCGATAGGGCGGACCGACTGCCGGCTGACGCTTTCCAGGCACGCCGCGATGTTATTCTCTTCGTTGCGGGCCGGAATCAGCACTGAAACCAGCGGCGCGTTATCCGCACTTGCCGGATCGGGGTCACCTTCGGTGGCTAACGCGGAAATACCGGACGGGGACCTGGCTCCGGCAAATTGCTTGATCAACCGGCTGAACGACAGCGCCCGGACCATATTAATCAAACCCACCACTGCGGGGACAGCCGTAAAAAACAGAAAAAGGATAAGGATCAGGGTAAGGGCCATGTTCACCGGGCGAGCAGGTCTTGCATGGATGCGGCGGAACGGGAAGCCTCATCCAGCCGATCCAGGTTTTCGTTGAAGGCATGTTCGAAAACACGAAAATCTTCCACCACGTTTCGGGCGGGAATCAAGGCACCGGAGCGGAAATAGACGGAGGGGAGGCGCTCATTCTCATACTGAATTTTTGTCGCCGCTACCAGCACCTGCACATGCTCCGGGGCATCGCCGAGAAACAGGCGGAGCCCTTTTTTGACGTTCGGCGGCCTTTTGTCATACGGCTCAATCTCTCCCTGCGGGTAGATCACCGTAAGGAGGCGGGGATCCGCAATTTGCTTGCGGGTGTACCGGACGGCCTGCAACAAGCTCGCCGGTTTGTCGGGATTAATAGAAAAAGCGCCCAGATAGCGGAAGAAAGAGTAGCGAGCAAGCTGCCGTTCGAGCATCATAAGCCGAATGCCCCGGTTGGTATATCGGCGCATGACGAAATCCACAAAAAAACCGTCCCACCAGGAGTAGTGATTGGGCGTTACGACCAGGCCCGCCTTGCGATCCCATTCCGGCAGCGCGTTCACCATATGGAAACGGGAAAAATGCCTCCGCATCAGAAAAGAGAGGTAGGGGTTGAAAACACGACGTGCCCACCGGTTGTTAACTGCCTGGATCATACGGTTTATCTAATGCTGCTTCATGGATTTATGATTTCGGGATCGTGTTTGGCTTTTGTTCGCATAGCGGAGCCGATTCCCGGCTCAACCACCCTTCCGGCAGCCCTCTGTCCGGTGCTCAGGTATTCATCCGGCCACCAAGATACCGTTCTGCGGCGTGTTTTCCGGAAAGCAGCACCAGCGGGATTCCGCCACCGGGATGAACGCTTCCTCCGCAGAAAAAGAGTCCGTTCACGTCTTTCGACCGGGCAGACTGACGAAGAAACGCTGCGTCCCTGGAATTGGACGAAATGCCGTACAATCTACCATTCAGGCTGCCTGTCTGCCGCTCAATATCGGAGGGCGTCATCACCTGCTCACTGACAATGCGGCCGGAGATATCCTCCCCGAGCATGGATGAGATTTTCTTCTGCACGATCCCGCGCATGCGATCGGTGCCGGGATAACGGCCTTCGGCGCTGTTTGCCGGGCTGTTGACCATCACGTACCAGTTTTCATGATCCGGTGGCGCATCATCCGATTTATATCTCGAGGAGATGTGAATATAGACCGTCGGGTCATCGGGACAGCGGCGGTGCCGGAACATGTCGTCAAACTCTTTCCGGTAATCGGAGGAGAACAGGATGTTGTGGCTGCCGAGCCGCTCTTCGTTACCGCGCATTCCCCAGTAAAACACCGTTGCCGAGGAGGAGCCTTCCTGTCTGAAATAGCGGCGCGCTTCCTTGCCTTCCGGGTTCTTAAGCAGTTTGGTGAAGGTGGTTCCCGCATCCACGTTGGAGAAAACGGCATCATACGAAGCGATTTCACCGTTCACTTTGAGTCCGGTTACTTTTCCGTCACGGTGGATGATCTCCTCCACCCCGGTATTGTAGTGAATCGACACCCCCTGCGAAGCGGCAATGGAAGCCAGTGCCTTGGGCAGCATGTGGACTCCTTCACGGATGTAATAACCGCCCATGCGGTATTCCACGTGGGATATGATATTCAGGGTTGCCGGTGCGGTATACGGGTTGGATCCGTTGTAGGTGGCGTAGCGGTCGAACAGCTGGACAATCCTCGGATCGCGGAAAAAGGAGGCGTTGGCCTGATGCATGGTGCGAAACGGATCAATTCGCCGGATCTTCAGAAGTGTCTTAAAAGCCTGGAGATTCACAAAAGATGACCAGTGCCGGAAATCGTTGAACAGAAAGAGGTCCGCGGTAAGGTCGTAGATAGTCTTGCAATGATCCAGGAAGCGGGTTACCGCCTCGGCGGGTTCACCGGTCACCCGTTCGATCTCGGCCGCCAGGGCATCGCTATCGGAATGGGCGTCCAGGCGGGTTCCGTCTGGATAGAAATAGCGGCAGAGGGTGTCGAGCCGTTCCAGGGTAAGGTGCCGGTCTGCCTTCTCTCCGGCCAGTTCAAAAAGGGACGTAGCGACTTCAGGGAGGGTCAGGAGCGACGGACCCGAGTCGAACCGAAATGGTCCGTCTACGATCTCACCGGCCTTGCCGCCGGGCACGGATCCTTTTTCGAAAATATCGACCGGGATGCCTCTTGCGGCCAGATGCAGCGCCGCGGATAGCCCTCCAAGTCCGGCTCCTATGATTGCAACGGGGTTTTTCCGGGCCATTTTTCGGATATCAGATGGT
This sequence comes from Balneolales bacterium ANBcel1, assembly GCA_029688905.1. Lineage (NCBI taxonomy): Bacteria > Pseudomonadati > Balneolota > Balneolia > Balneolales > Balneolales bacterium ANBcel1. The sequence goes on from JARULB010000003.1 coordinate 114,291, forward strand.
ATATGAGCACGTGAAATGAGAGCATGGAGATGGAGTAGGCAAAGTCCTCCAGGGGTATGGTGGTGACACGAATGCCTGAAAACGCCTCCGGATTGTAGGTAACGACCGGCGTTGAGGTGAGCACGTAATTGACTGCCAGAAACGGCACCAGGGTAAACACGATAAAGCTCCAGAAGACACCCGAGTAGAGCAGTGATTCACGCACGAGCAGCGCGGCTGCGATGAATGCCGCCCAGGCAAAAAGAACGGTGGCCGTGTAATGCTGCCCAAGGTTCAGTATTGCATTGATTACCAGAACGACAAGCAGTGTGACAAATACGATCCGGGAAACCGGCAGGCGAAATTCCGGCATAAACGTTCGAAAATTTTCGTAGATAAACAGGCAGGCGAAGGGGATGGTGATGAAAAACATCACCTCTTCGAGAGGCAGGCCAAACAGCGACACACCCAGGATATAATCCGGGTTGAATGCCCAGTCGCCGCGCCGGGTGGCGATCACATCCCAAATCACATACACGGTGCCTACGATCAGTATGGAACCCAGCACCGCGGGAAACTTCCTGTAGAACTGAACTTTGCGTTCAAAAGAAAACGCAAGAGGTACGGCGATAACAAGAATGTTAATCAGAAGATAGAGACTCATGCGCTTTCAATTTTTCGTGCAGCTGTATCATTTCCTTTTGCTGCGAGTCGTCAAGCCGGCCTGATTCGATGATAAACTCCATAAGGTTACATGCCATTTGCACATCCATATGCTGGAACTGTTCCTGATTGACCAGCAGTTCAAAAACAGCCTGTGTGTCCTCATCCAGCTGGTCTCCGTATCCCAGAAACGAAGGCAGGTGATGGAGTACGGAAAAACGCAGAAAACGGATTTCGAATTCCCCCGGGCTCCTGTCGGTGGCTTCATCGAGTGTCTGCAATCCGCTGCGAAGATTGGAAAGCCTGGCGAACGGGTTTCTTCCATGTTTTGCCAGGAGCGTCTTGGTGGCTCCATGGTAGGCCAGAATTACCGGGTAGGTTGACAATACCTCCTGGTCCAGCTGATTTTCAAAAAAGTCGGTCAGCCTCTGGGTCACCGCCCGGCTCTCCACGGCATCATAAAACGTGTCCCTGATATACGTCATCATGTGAGGGTAAATGAAGTGGATAAAAGAGTCCCCCAGCCCGGAAACAACCATACCGGCATCGGCATCAGGCACCTCCTTGCCGACTTCGGTTGCAGAACCGCTTTCCGTTCCGGCAGCGCTTCCCGTGGCAGTCACCACCGTGAGCAATAATATGACAAAAACAGTTCTGGTCATGGGTTACTCTCTCTATCGCAGAAACCGAACGGTGACCAGCGAGCGGATCAGCATCACCATTTTCCGGATGTTGGAAAGGCGAACGCGACGTGCCATCAGTTCGTTAATCGATTTTTTGCGGATCTTGGAAAAAAGGCTGCTGTAAAATACGTACGCCAGGTAAACTCCCAAACGGGAACTTGCCGGCAGCGCCTTGATTCCGGGCAGCGCCTGTCTAAAATCCTCCTCTATTTCGGATTCAAACTTTCGCTTTTCTTCTTCATCGAGCGACATCGGGTCCGGCACATCCGGCAGATAAATCCGTTTTCGTTCGTTCAGATCGCTTTGAATATCACGAAGGAAATTGACTTTCTGGAAGGCCGCGCCAAGAGCTCGGGCATGGGGCTTGAGCCGGGTGTACAGCGCATCGTCATCCTCGCAAAAAATCCTGAGGCACATCAGGCCCACCACCTCCGCGGATCCATAGACATACCGGTCAAACAATTCCCGTCCGTAGGTCTGCTCTGTGAGGTCCAGCTCCATGCTGAAAAAAAACGCGTCGATATGCTCCCTTTCGATCCCGTACCGATTCACCGTTTTCTGAAAGGAATGGAGGATGGGATTCACGGCGATCTTCCGTTCGATCGCATCGGAGGTATCCGCCCTGAACCGCTCGATAAGCTCTTTCTTGTCGTGACCGTGAAACGTATCCACAATTTCGTCGGCCAACCTGACAAATCCGTACAGGGCATAAACCGGTTCGCGAAACTTTCGGGCAAACAACCGTATCCCCATGCTGAATGAGGTGCTGTACCGGTTGGTGACCAGTCTGCTTACCTCAAAGCTTGTCTTCGAATAGAGATCCATGATCCTCGGATATACGTTCCAATACCAGTTTTGAACTGATGATTACCATCGGCAGCCCGGTTCCAGGAACCGTTGAAGCGCCTACATAATACAAATTGTCGAACTTTTCGTCTTTGTTCCGGGGCCGGAAGCCTCCGACCTGGTTCATGCCGTGTGCCAGACCGAGTCCGGAGCCTTTGTACAGGTTCAGCTGGTCGGCCCAGTCGTCCGGCCCGAGCGTTATCTGGAGGCGCTTGTTCTTCTGGATGTCGAACCCGACGCGGCTTGACAGATCGTCGATGATTCGCTCGGCCAGAACCTCCTTGTCGGACCAGTCTTCCTTGAACCTCAGATCCGGCACCGGACAGAGAACAAACACGTTTTCGCAGCCCGGCGGGGCGCTGCCCTCGTAGGATTTGGACGGCACATTGACATAGTAGTAGGGTTGCCGCGGACTCTCCGACGAGGTGAACAGGGTATTGGCATAATCTCGGTAGTTGCTGCCCAGGAAGTAATTATGGTGCATGAGCCGTTCGATTTTCCCCTCCACACCCAGGTAGATGGTAAACGGTGCCAGGGTCCAGTCCATCTTGTCGAGCCGCTCCTCGCTGTACCGGGGGCGCTTCAGCACCTCACCCCTGAAGGCGGCGGCATCGGCATTGGCGACGACCAGGTCGGCATCCCACCGTTTGCCGTTTTTATCTACAACTGCCTGCAAACGGCCATTGGAAGAAACTGTCTCCGTAATTTCGGTATTGCAGACGATTTCCACATTGCGCTGTTTCAGAATGCGCACAATCTCTTCGACGAGCCGGTACATCCCCCCTTCGATGATCCAGTAGCCGTCATGTTTCAGCTCCGTATAATTCAGGATGGAGTAGATGGCGGGTGTACGGAACGGGGTTGAGCCAAGAAAAAAGGCGATCAATGAGAAAATGATACGAACCTCCTCTGAGCGGAAGGTGCGTTCCAGCTCCTGCCAGATGTTTCTGAAAAGATAGGGAATATGGCGGGGCGGCACTTTGGTCAGTCCGGCCAGATATTCAAAATTATTGCGGAAGTTCCGTTTGACGATACGGTGTTCTGTGTCGTGAAAGATCTGGCCTGCGCGCTTAAGGTATCGCTCGGCTTTTTCGGCGAAGCCCGGTTCCAGATCACCGAACTCCTTTTCCAGCTCTCTGAGATCGTATTTTATGAGAAACGGATCTTTGCGCCCTTCAAAAAACACCTGGTAGAGCGGATCGAGTTGTTTCAGAGTAACGGGGAGATCCAGTCCGCAGCTGTCGAACAGCTCCTTCATTTCGTAGGTCATGCTCATGAAAGAGGGACCCATATCGAACGTAAACCCGTCCTGTTTGATCTGGTTCAAGCGACCGCCGGGAGTCGCGTGTTTTTCCAGGATGGTAATTTGGTGCCCGGTTGATGACAGGCGGAGGGCGGTGGAGAGTCCGCCAAGCCCGGAACCGATGATTACAATTTTTTTCTTTTCCAATGTCAGGCCGATTTGGTTGTCGTGAAATAGTCTGTTTTCAAACACGGCCTTGGCGGCCGGGTACTGCTTGTGCTGCTAATAAATTGAGCTTCGGGGATTTTCGTTCCAACCTGAATCAGTAGTTATATAATACAACCATGCGGCATCCTCTGTTGTTCCTGCGAACCGGGATCATTGAAATGAACAAGATGTCCGCCCCGGATAATGATACTTGGTGCTGCTGTTCAAAGCAAGATTCCGCCAAACAAAAAAGGCTTTGTACCGCTGACATATAACAGTGATACAAAGCCTTCTGTTCGTCGGGGCGACAGGATTTGAACCTGCGACCCCTTGCACCCCATGCAATGACTATCGTGCTCGTCGATACCTATGTAATATGGATCTATCGTGTTCATAAAGGCTCCTTGAGTTTGGTTTCAGGTTTACTCGGGGAGCCTTTAGTTTATTAAAAAAAGGAACGCGATTTAAACATAACACCTTATTTGATTACGGTCATCCGCCGGGTTTTACTGAACTCCGGGGTGGTCATGCGGTAGATGTAGACACCACTGGCCAGGTTCGAGGCATCAAATTGCACCGTGTGGGTACCGGCCGTCATCTTATCGCTAACCAGTACTGCCACCCGGCGGCCCAGTATGTCGTAGACCGTCAGGCGCACATCGACCTGCTCGGGCAACTCAAACTGGATGGTGGTAACCGGGTTGTAAGGATTCGGATAGTTGCGGTGCAACGTCAACTTGTCGGGTGTTTCTTCTGCCAACTTCTTCCGGGCCCGTTCTACCCCCTCGGCGATTTGCTTTCCGTACATGTGGTCAATATGTTTGGCCAGTTCGAAATCAGGGTAACGTACCATGAGTTCCCCGAAATAACGGGCGCCTTGATGAACGCTTCCCAAGCGATTGAAGTGTATATAACCCAAACCAAAAAGTGCATTTTGGTGTAACATCGAATCTTCAGAAAAAAACTCATTGATATATTCATAATTCTTCACAGCCTGTTTATAATTCCCACCACGTATCAAAAATTGGCTTTCAAGGTCCATAATGACCGCATACAGGCGATCTGTGTTGGAAAGACTGCTTCGAATCTGACGATCCATGTAGTTGGAAAAGTCCTGAACCCGACCTTGCTGCTGCCAGGCCTTGGCCATCACATGCAAAATAGTACTGCGCAGTTTAAATGATTCTGCCTCTTTATATAAACGTTCCAAATGAACAAGAGCTTCTTCAGTTTCCTTTTCTGCTAATAAGACAAGTACCTCATATAAATCCTGTTCATTTATTTCAGATTCTGCTTCAGTCTGATACCCACCTGCTACTTTAGGAGATACAGGGTCACACTGCAAATTCGATGGAGTCCATATATGACAGGCATTTTGTGATGTTGATGCGGGATTGTATGAAATAAAGCCACCAGATGATGTTGTGAAATTGGAGGCACTTGGTGAAGAACTCCCATACCAATTATTTTGACCATATACCCAGGCATTATTTGCAGCAGATATATGAAAACCCGGGTCATGGTAAGTCCAAAAATCATTATTCGAAAAACTGACCACTCCGGGACTCAAAGCATTAATTCCGGTTGGATTATTGGCAAGCACATTAAAATACATCGTATTCACTGTAGCACCGACCATTTGAATACCCCGCAGTGAATTCCCAAAAATTTCATTTCCAACTAAATGTATATCAGAATATATGGAAGCGATACCGGTCGAATTATTATTTAGTTTGCTGTACTCAATCGACATGGATGCATAGCCAAAATATACACCAGTATTATTATTCTTGATTTTTGAATTTGTTATTTCTGGTGAGGCACCATTGGCATATACGCCATTATTAGCATGGCGGATATCACAATAATTAAGATATCCCGAAGAGCCAGGCTGAAATTGGACTCCTGACCACCCCCCGGAAGAACCGGTTTGTTGTAAATAAATATAACCGAATCCTGATCCACCATTAAAATATGCGTGTCCATATATGGTAAAACCCTGATCAGGGTCAAAACGCAAATCTGCTCCGGGACGGATTTCAATTTCCCCGCCACTGTCCACCAAAAACCGGGTAGCGTCGGAGGTGGTGCCTTCGAGAATAATGACCTTTCCGCCATCGCGTACCCGGATGCGGCCGCCTTCGATATTGGTTCCACTATCAATGGTTAGCGTGCCGTCTACCCGAAGCTCCCCGTAGACAGTAGTATTAGACCAGAAAGCCTCATGCATTACGATCTCATCAGACATGGCTACCGAGGCACCGCTTTGGATGGTTACGGTGCGGCTGGGATTTATCGTGGTGGTGCCGGTGTATGTGCTGGTGTTAATGGTTTCACTGGAAGTGAAGGTGTGGTCTTGGTGAAAATGAGACAACGGACTACCCACTATCGAAAAAGCGATTGTTATGGCTCCATCTTGATTGATATTTGGGTAGTAACCGGCTTGGTCTAATTTCTTGGGTACATAATCATACTGTTGATAATCCCAAATGTACATTTCAACATCAAAACCCTCGTTATCCACATTTGTAATTTCCACCGATTTGGCATAGCGATCATAATTATTAACAGGATATTTACTGAAACTTACTCTTTCAAGGGAAATTGGTGCCCCGGAAGTACCATTGTAGCGTAACCATACATCCGGTTGCGATATTAACTCCTCATTAAAATCCACTCTCAGCACAGCTTTCTTTAACTGCGCTGATGTTATTTGCATCTGAGGATGAATAGGCATTGAGCTTTGATCATATCCTTTTAATTCCACGGTTGTATTTTCATTAGGAAAAACCGGCTGTACATCAATGACCTCTACATTATTGGCGGTGCTTACTTCATAATGATGGATATCATTGGTGCTCACAAAATCAAGGGCTGCCTCAGCGTTGATATATCCCGCGCCTAATGCGGAGTCGTGACCTGGAGCTACATCACCCGCTGTTAATTTCAGAACTTTCTGGATGTCTTCGGGTTTTAAATCCGGGTTCACATCCAGCATTAAACTGGCCACACCAGCCCCGATCGCGGCCGCGGCGTATCCACCACCAAAACTCGTGGTATAACTGTCTGTCGCCTATCCGGTTGTAGCCGCCACATTTTTTCCATAGGCCGCCACATCGATATAGTCGGCTTCGTGGCCGTTATTAAATGATATGAAATTTTGACTATCATCCATATACCCGCCGGCAACCGTAAGCGTGGATTTGTCCATGGAACCAGGGATCAGATAGTATTTTTGATCGGTGCCCGGAGCAATCTCCCCGGCCGCCGCCACCTTTAGCTGATCGGCCATATACGCATCGATAAGCCTTTCCCGAAACTGGACATGGGCGGCCGGCGGTGTATAACCGGAATAAAACAGGCCTTCGAATGCCTGGGACAGTATGCTACGTATCATGTCCAGCATTCTCTCCTCTGGTGTTGGTGGAAGTTCCGGATAGAATAAGTCATCCATTGAGGGCAAATCTGCCATTTCATAAATCCCTAATTCCAAAACCGGCAAAGACTCAATATCATCTATACGGGAGGTTGGCAGACCGAATCCAAAAAGATGTATGTCGTTTTCATCATCGATGGCCTGTTGCACCATTGTCGTGGCTTCTTCAAAGCCGGCATAGTAGTCGGTATTATCCCACGAAAATATAAAATCCGAATCATCACCCGAAGCCGCCTCCCGAAGGAAACTGTAAGAGCGCATATTTGCCGCCCAGTTGATCCCGGCAATACCGATACCGTTATCGACATTTGCCCCCAAAATTCCGGCCATTTCGGTGCTGTAATCCTGTTCTGGCATAAACAGCCCGGCATGATACGGATTGGCATAAAAACGACCCTGCATATCTTCATGCACCGCTGAAGCCCCCAGAAGAGAATGTATGGCAATGCGTTGATCGCTATGGCCTGTCGTAAAATTCCAGGCCTGGTCAATGTTATGCACTTCGAATAAATAATCCTGCGAGCCATCCATGACATAGGGATCATTCGTTTGCCCATGCGCGTTGTGGGCATTTGCAAACCAGTATATGGTTACTGCTGCTAACCAAAAGTATATTGTTTTCATGATCTTTCACCATTAGTTTGTATTTCATTGAATACTCTCGTAATGCATGACCTACCTCTCTATGGATACCGGGATAGGGTCTTGTGTGGATAAATCGGGAAATTCGGGTAGATAGCCGGGCAGGTCCGGCCAGAGCGGTTCGGTCTGGCCGGTTTCCAGGTTATGGCGAAAAGGCACATACTGCGTGCGGCCATAGCCGTATATATCCCGCAGAAAAATGAGCTCTGTGCTGTCATGGTTCCAGCTGACGGCCCCGGAACCTCCCGTGGTGATTTGTACCGGGTCGTTATCCCCATCGTATAAAAAAAGCTGCATGGAGTTATCCCAATGTTTGTTAACCGCGATGCGCTCCGAGCGGGGATCGGCACTAAAGGTACGAAGCACCCCGCCTGTACTATTTCCCGCTCCCAACTGATACATGGTCACCCACTGCCAGTCGCCGGTAGTTCGGTCGTACCGTACCATATTCATAGCAATATCATTTTCCGGATCTGCATGCTGACCCCAAATTATTTGTTCATGATTACCGAACATATTGCTGGATCTCCAATCCGTCACCGGGCCTTCAAATTCTCCGGTTTCTATATCCAGAAAGTATCCGCCCAAATCATACTCTTGCTGGTAGGAAATAGTGTTCACCGTAAACAATATCTTTTCATCATTGGCAAACCACTTGGGAAAAACCTCACTCTGTTTGTTAAATATCGGATGATCGGGCTGGCCCGTCCACTGCTTATAGCTGTTTTCTTCCAGGTTTAAGGTGACTATATACGAGCTTATTCCCAGGGATAAGCCGACGGCCAACTCCCGGTTATCCATCGACCAGTCGGCATTGTAGATCTGGGAGGTGATATAGCGGGGATTTTCTCCGTTTTTATCCACGATCCAAAGCTGATGATACGGAGCAAACGGTTCATCGGCCGGCCTGTGCCGTACAACATAATAGTGTTGCCCATCATTACTTTGGCCGATATTAAACAAAGATTCCACTCCTTCCGGCGCGCTTCCCCATCCATACTCGCCCGGCTCAAACGGGTCTTCCCACTGGAAGGGGTCATCCCAGGGGCTTTCCTCCTCCACGCCATCATTATGATCCACGGTATCACAGGCCGAAAACAAAAACAGAAGGGGTATTATATGGGGTGGTAATTTTAACATCATAGAGATATGTAATCTAATTTAATCAGATGATTCACAGGTTCCCGGCGGTTTATCCCGCTAAACTCGTTGTTGTCTGAACGATATGGCCCAGGTCCGGTCATGATCATTTTTACTGCCTGCTTTTATTGCGTTTGTAAACTCTGCTCTTCCCTTATATCAGCTACAAGCACGCTTGTGCACAAGAATTTCAGGTCTGGTTCTCTAACCGACATCACTATTGAAGGATAATGACTCATGGGATTGACACCCGAATATTCCAGATTCAGATCATCCATCAAATGTAACAGTTGCTCATGCCTGGCTTCGATTTGCTCACGTTGTTCAGCAGCCTCTTCTTCGCTTAGCAAGCCTTCCCGGGAGTATTCCATATCATGAGTTACCCATATCCGAAGTGAACCCTTATCCCGAATCTTTTCAAACAACTCCTCATCGCAATGATTGAAGCCTTCATTGTTTTGCGAAAGTATGCTGTCGCAACTGTTGGAAAGCAGCATTGATATTATTATCAGTGATACTTTTTTCATGTGCTAAAAAATTTAGATTAAGCGGACACATGCAATTACATGACCGGTTTTATTCATGCTCCTGTGTGTCGGGACTTTTGCCCGGTCATGTTCATTTCATCATATTTACTCCCTTTTTATTAATGAGGTTATTTTTGATCAGTAGCTTCGGGCATGTTGCGCTCTTCAAAATGGAACGTAATCAGATAACCGCGTCCGGCACCGATCACCAAGCCACCTACAACACCGGGTATTGCAACCACCGAACCTATTAATAACGCGGAACCATCGGCGCCAAAATCAATCATCGAACCTTCTGCCGCCTCTTCGCTATAAGAAAAGTATCCATAAGCAGCACCGGCAACTGCTGCTGCCAATCCATAAATCAATCCACGCCTTGCCCCCTTATTGCGGTCAATAATTTGGATCTGCGCTACCTCATCAAGGGGTAACTCTTTTGCTTGTTCGGTGTCCATCTCGTTCCAACGAACAGTGTCCTTTCTGATCGATAGATCTGTACCCATGAACAGAGTTCTGTCTGTCTTTCTAATCCGGGCTTCACGGGTTTGTGACAATTCATTGATTTCATCAATAGCGCTTGCCGGTGAGTCTCGGTGCACCGTATTCGTAGTACTGCAACCTGTGATTAACCAAAGGAGAAGGAAAAAAGCTATGCAATTCAAGTTCTTAAACATGTTTTTGAGATTTTTTGAATAACAGTTTAGGGCCTTTCCCGGACTTTGTAATACTACTGACTATTATCGCTTTATAAATAACGATCTATGTATTGTTTGCACTAGTCACTAACCAGGTATAACTATGGCTATGATTGACAAAGAATAGTACGTTCGTTCCGAAAATCTACCAGGAGCAGAGCTCAGCCAAAATTGCTGATAATGAAAGTTTTGAGATTTTCCTTTTTGGTGTTGATGAATCAGAAGAATTAAAGAACCCTTGTAAGTAAGAGATTTTTACTACCGGATTGTTACAGCAGATTTTGAGTTATTAGGCAAACTTTATTATTGTAACGGTATGGTTTGGCTCCCGCCATAACCACGCTATGACAGGCTATTGGCGCACAATCAGTTCGGTTGATAGTTAACACCCAAAACCCATGATATGTTACCGGGGTTCAGGTCATTTAACAAGAGTCATGGCTCGACTTCCGAAGCCGACCTCTCGGGTAGTAACGCTCGTTGAGTATCACTTACTTACCATCAATACGTTTCACCATTACCAAGGCACTTCCTGTGCGTTTAAGGATTGCGTATGGCCCGACAATGCGACAACAAGTATGTTATACTCCGGGAAACGGGTATTCTAGCAAGTTTAAATCAGGAAGAAATTGGTAATGCTTTTGATTCTTACTGATAAGTTTTGTTTCTAAAGAAAAAGCAGTGGCCGCGATGAGCATATCATTGATTTCCACTCAATGGCTAGATCGGAATTGCTTCATCCACTCAAAGGCTTTTTGATGAAAAGAATGTCATATCTGGAGAGAAGGTTGTCAACATGCTTTAAATCCTTTTTGCATCGGCAGGTAATTCCTGGAACTGTTTTATGAGCCCTTTTTCGGACATAGAAACAAGTCACTTAATCTGTATCAATTTAAAACGACTTAATAGAAACCGGAGTATTATCATATTCTTGTCCTCAAGTGTTACGTAAACGTTTTAACGAATAAAGCTTGCCTGTGCCGCACGGGTTTCGCCAAGGCTATCAAGATACATGCCCATTGTTATCGGGTCTTTCCGGGTGTTTCTTGTAAGGATCTAATTATACCAGTTGAGGTCTGAACCGGGATTGAAGTTACTGTATTCCAAGTTATTGGCTATGACTATGCTGTCAATCACAGCTTTTTCAAGGTCGATTTCAAACGCAGTCATGACCACATTGATGGGGGTGATTTGTGAATCATTACCGGTTAGGAAAATGGGATGGGCAAACGCGATAAAACTACTGTCGCTTGACGATTCACGATAGTTCTCTGCTCCCCAATAACTTGTAAAGACTTCATTGATCGCGTATATAGGTATGATATGCGAGCTTCGTTTTCCATGCACTATAGAAACATACTGGGTGAGATCCTTACAGAAGGAATTGGTACCATTTTGTACTATCTCACAATAGTCTCCATAAAAGTGATTTTCTGAATAACAGAGGACAAATAGTAATAGAAAAACAACCCGATTTTTTTTATCCCATTATTATCCCAATTCCATGTACAACTATACCCAGATATGACTTTTTCACATGCTCTCCATAAAAAAATAGCCTTCATATTCGTCATATGAAGGCCATTCTCGTCGGGGCGACAGGATTTGAACCTGCGACCCCTTGCACCCCATGCAAGTGCGCTACCGGACTGCGCCACGCCCCGAACATCGGATCACGATGGATCCGATCTTTTTAACCAAAAAGTCCCACCGGTGCGTCAAAGATCAAAACGTAAACCGGCTTCGAGCATGCGAATGTTTCGCATCCCCAAATATACGAATTCGCAAACCGGCACACAATTTTCAATTCCCGGCCTGTTGCGCCGGATAGCAACCCAGAATTTTGAAATGTGCCGCCTTGTCCTCGATTTTTTTGAGGGCTGCGCGCATATTGGACTCCTCCCGATTGCCCTCGAGGTCAACGTAGAACAGATACTGCCAGGGCTTGCCCAGGCGGGGACGCGACTCGAGCTTGGTCATATTGATTCCGTGCTTCTCGAGCACCTTCAGGCATTTGAGCAGGGCGCCTTTTTCGTGGACGGTTGCCAGCAGCAATGATGTCTTGGCCGGAATCTGAGGATCACACACGATCGGATCCCGCGATACAATGACAAAACGGGTATAGTTTCCCGGCTGATTGGCCATGTCTTTGGCAATGATATACAGCTCGTAGAGCTCGGCGGCGTAGGAACTGGCGATCGCTGCCTGGGCGGGATCCGCATCCTCTTTGACCTTTTTTGCGGCCATGGCGGTATCGGTATAGGGATCGACCCGGCAGTGGGTCAGTTCGGCCAGAAACCGGCTGCATTGGGAGATGGCCTGCGGGTGTGAGATAATGCGTTTAACATCGGATATCTCCACCGGCCTGGTGGTCATCAGGCAGTGATTTACTTTCAGCACCTCCTCCCCGATGATATGCAGCTCCTTTTCGGCAAGTACATCGTAGGTATCGTTGATGGAGCCGGCGGTGGTATTCTCAATCGGCAGTATGGCCACATCCGTTTCGCCCTCTTCCACGGCCGCCGCCGCCTGGTGAAATGTCTTGAACCCGATGCAGCGGATGTCGTCGTAGCGTTCGGAAAAATGGCGCATGGCGGCCTGATGGCTGTATGCGCCCCGGGTTCCCTGGTAGGAGACCGAGATGGATCTCACATCCAGTTTGTTGTTCTGATGATCCAGCAGGGAATGGCTCTGAAAGCGGACCGACTGATAGATGATATCACGGAAAAGCTGTTCGGCAAAGTAGGGGTCCACTCCGGCATTTATGGCCATTTCACGTACTTTCTTCAGCAGGGCTTCCTCACGGTCGGCATCGCGAATCAGTGAACTGTCCGACAGCTTTTTGGAAAACACTTCCCTGACTACCTCCTGCCGCTGCGCCAGGGTTCGGATCAGCTGTTGGTCGAGTTGATCGATCTGCTCCCTGAACTTCAGCAGTTGTTCTTTTTTGACATCTTCCGCCATTTTTTTATCCGCCATACGTTACCCGGCCCGTTTGTTTCCTTTTGGATGCCGCCACTGCCGGTTCCTGCGGCAGCCGGCCTGAATTTCGAAAAACTCCAGGGTAAAAGATACTGAAAATACGGCCCCTAATCCTATCCCCGCATACAGCCTCACCGGTTGGCGTTCCGGCTCTGGCCGGGTCGACACCGGACTCCCTTCGCGTTCGATTTCCCATAGAGCAGCGGTGCATGCCGGGGTTTCAGTAATCAAACCGCCACATGAGATCCACGCCACTGCGGAAGTCATCACTTGCGGTGAATATGAGCTCGAGGTTACGGGTAATCAGGTACTCCACCAGAACCTGGCGCCCGGCTTCGGTGCCTCCCAGTTCCTGAAGAAACGCAACAAACAGCCGGTCGGACACAAACTTGCCCGCCTTGATACTGGTGCCGCTTTCGCCACCTCTTCTGGTATTCTCTATTTCGATCACGTCAATGCCAAGCCGGTCGGCGGCAAGAGTTTCAATCCGGTCGATCAGAATATCCACAGCGATGTTGGTAGCCATGCTTCCGTCTGACCGGCCCGACACGGTCTGCTCCCACCCGGCAAGCGCATGAAACGGGCGTCCGAACAGGGTATAGCTGATGATGTCCTGCAGCTCCATTTCCGGTTCACTTTCGTACTCGAACTCGGGGTCGGAGATCGTACCGGTAATCAGATAATAGATCCGGATGGTTTCATACTGCTGCCTCGGTTCGTAAAGCGTCCGTATATTCAGGGCGGGGTTCGTCGGGTCCCCGCTGAAGGTAATATCACCACGTTCCAGGCGAAAACGCTTGTTGAAGGTGGTAACGTGGCCCGATGCGACCCCCATATCGCCGAACACTTCAATCTCTTCGAACGGCTGTTTCAGCAGATCGAGTTCGCCACGCAGTGCCAGGTTTACTTCCGGATCGCGGCGATTCCTGACAAACGCGTTTCGGTCCACAGAAAACCGGAGTTCCATTTCGAGGCGTTCAAAAAAGTCGGGGCCGTCGGGCAGGCCCTCTTCTTCCTCTTCCAGGATCACTTCCTCCACCTCCCTTTCGCCGAAGTCATCAAGAAAAATCGCACCGCGTTCCCATTGAACACGGCCGGCCAGTTTCGGCTCATCCAGGGATCCGGTCAGTTGAATATTCAGCCCCGTAAAAATATCCAGGTCACGTGTGTTAAATGCCCGGAAGTTCGAGGCGCTGAAAGCGAGGTCGAGTTCGTCCGGGGCAAACCGGTTCAGCGCGATGGTTCCCGAGCCTGTCAATGAGCCGCTGCTCTGCACTCTGAGGCGGCGAATTTCGATGATCCCCGGCTCGAGGTCCACGTCCAGGGCCATTCGCTGCAAAGTGATATTATTGGGCACCAGGCGAACTTCCCCTCCGGAAAAACGGATGGATCCTTCCATAACGGGATCTTCCAGGCTACCGCTTATCTCCACATCGGCGTCGAGCCTTCCCCGGAGGTTGCGCAGCAATTCGGGATCGAGGAAATCATTCAGTGCTGCCAGATCAAACTCTGAAGTGGTAACAGAGACATCCAGCGGATCATCGGGACGGGGACCATCGAAAGTGAAGTTGGGTATGTCAATATGGAGCGGAACGGTGCCATTAACATCCGCGGCCAGCTGGCCAAGGGAATAGACTCTGGAAAGGAGCTGGATATCATTGCGGGCGTGGTCATAATCCCAGCTTACAAAAAGTGTGTCCATGGCTACGCCGGAGAGAGAACCGCTTTGCAGACGAAGTTCTCCGATCAGTTCGGGTTCACCCGCCTCTCCGGACAACTCCGTATGGAATGAAAACAACCCGTCCATACCTTCCAGGCCAAGTTCTGCAAGCATTTCCTCAAACAGGGAAAGATCGATTTCATCGACAGTCACATGACCGCTGATCTCTTCCTTAAAAAAGTGTTGAGGCTGATTATCAAATCGATAGGGGTCGAACGGGAGAGAGAACTCCGACCATAGCAGCTCGTCACCTTCGTGCCAGATACGGGACCTGGTCGCAAGCCTCCGGTCCGCTACCTGGAATCCGAGGTGAATGGAATCCAGGGAGACGGAGTTGTAGACAAGCGCGTTGAAATCCGCAAATGCATCCACTTCAAGGACATCCTCATCCGCGATAAAATCGATCCTGCCGGTTAATACGGTTTCGAAAAACGGTTCCTCCAGAAAAACCAGCTGCAATTGTCCCAGGTCGGTATTGCGAATATCCAGAAAACCGGTCCATGGTGTTTCGGGAGTTTTATCCAGGCATAGCGAGACAATGGATTCGTTATCTGATGTAAGTGTCAACGTATCCACCCGCACGACACCCTCTGCCAGGGTGACATCAAACGGCCTTTTAAGCCGGTATTGGCCGGCGGGGTCGGTGAGATCGAGTTCTGTGGTGTGGATGCGGATGGTATCCGAAACGGCATAATCTGACCGCATCCGTAACCCGCTCTCGTTTTGGACATTGAGGGAAAAATCGAACTGGCCTTCGGGCCCGGTTTCGGTGATGCGCCCCTCGGTCAGCAGGTCGATATCCCTGATGGAATAAGGTCCGGCGGACGGCTCACGGATATCCAGGTCGGCGTTGTAGGAGATTTCCTCGGTGAGATGGACGGTCATATGCCCTGTCAGTTTCCGGACACGGAGGGTATCGTACCTGACCTGCTCCAGGTCAATGCCCGAATCAAACACCAGAATGCCGTCGGCATCGGGACGGATGTTGCCGTTGAGCCGGCCCAGGGCCTGAAGTGTATCCACTCCTGCAAGATTGGCGAAGCCTTGCAAGTCGAGCAGTTCCAGGTCAAAATCCAGCCGATTGTCAGGATCCCGGAAATCAAAAATATTCTGGATGAGGGAGAGGTTTGCTCTGGCCGGTTTTCCTGCGAGCAGGGCGTCATCCACCCGGAGAGTTCCGTCTGCCAGTGCAAGATCCATTTGCACGGTATCAAACACCTGTCCGTTGATATTCGAGTCATCAAACAGCAGGGAGGCGTTGAGATGCATGGTTTCGGGATCCAGTCCGGCGCCGTGTACCCTGACGAGGCCGTTGATCTCGGTTTCAACCTGCTCCAGGCCGGGATATTCCGCGGCATTAAATGTCGCCAGTCGGATCTCCAGATCATATTCGGGCATTTCCGGGCTCCAGGCGTACTTGCCGGTGGTTTCGAGCCGTGCATCACCCGCATTGCCGTCAAACGAAAAGGCGAGGCTGTCGGATGCCACTTCGGCCAGCAGCCTGCCGTTGAAAGCGGGATATCCGGTCAGTTTTACCTGCTGGAAATCGATATTCATCAACCAGCGACCGGGGCCGTAGGGGTCCCGGCCTGTGCCGCTTACAGTCCCATCGGATACAAACGCCCCTTCGAGCTGTTCCAGCCCCGACCATTTGGCGGGATTGATGCCGTCGGTCCGGTATGACAGCATCCATTCGACATCCTCGGTCCACCATTGCGCGGCTTCCAGGTTCAGGGAGAGGGCCTCCTCCCCTTTCCTCAGTGTGATATCGGAGCGGGCGTTTCCGTTCTGCGCCTGCAAAGCGACGGCCAGCTCATCGAGCGAATAGGCATCATAGCGAATATTATGGAGAGCCAGGGAGCCGTCGATCCTGAGCCGGTCCCACTGCGGCAGGGGGACGGTGCCGTCGATGGCAAGCTGCATGGGCCCGGTCCGGGCGTTGAGGGTGTCGTTGGCCGTGAGCGCTCCCAGGTCGAGCCGATCGAACGAGGCGGAGAGCGCGGTGATCACCGGTTCCTGGAGAATGCGGGAATGAACATCCAGCTGAAAGTTTTCCAGGCCCGGAGCCGACATGGAGATTCCGGTGTGAAGGTCCTGACGGGAGCCGCCGACTTGCAGCCTCATGGTGAGGTCCTGCCTCAGCGGGTATTCCTCCAGATAGGCGGCCACCTCCTGCCATGCCAGGGGATCCAGCGCAAGGCCGGCATCCGTGGCGGTGGTGACGGTGTCGTAGCTGCCGGAGATATCCAGCAGGGAAAAGGCACCTGCGATGATGAGCTTGTCGAGGGTGATTCGGCGGCCGTCCCAGGATGCCTGCGATGTCAGCGTAACGGGCGCCTCGAGCCGTGACTCGTGCAGGGAGAGATCGAGGCGGGAGATATCCGCAAAGAAACCCTTATCGTCGAGGCCGGCGCGGGTATGGAGTTCGAGGTCACGAACGGCCAGCGGTTCCCCGGGCAGGAGCTCCTGCGCATTGATCACTATTTCGGGAGCGTTCAGCCTGAAATCCTCCACGGTAAAGAGGAAGGGGGAGGAGTCCGGATCGGTTTCCGGGTCCTCTTCGGGCTCAGCTGCGGTTTTTTTCGCCTCCAGCAGTGTGAGCAGGTTCCATTCGCCTGCAGGATCCTGTTTAAGATCTGCCCGCACTCCGTCCACATGCACACTATGGATGCTCAGCGGCCGTCGGAACAGCAGGTCAGCCAACGAGTAGGAGACATGGATCGAATCGATGGCTGCGACCGGCTGGCCGGTTGCGTGGGCCGGCTGGCCGGTTGCGTGGTTTGCCATCTCGGCGGTGCCGGTATCTTCGGCATCGGATTGCCTTTGGTTAGTGTCACTGGGGTGTGGCTCATAAAGTCGGACATCCATGATATTCAGATGTGACCAGAGGTCGCCTTGCAGCCGGCCGATCTGCAGTTCGCCCTTGAGCTGTTCGTTGGCCCGCGTTTCCACTTCGGCGCGGATGAGGTCCAGTACCAGGTCGGATCGCATCGCCAGGCGCAGTCCACCCAGTAACATGGCGATCACCAGGAGGGTGATCCATGGCCACAGCCTTCGTTTTCGCCCGTTGGATTCCTTCGTGTTCATGGCTGATCTGTTGGGGTGGATTCTGTTTTAATATAAATGATCTTGGCTTGCAGCAGTTCCTGACAGGTGGATGTATATGAACATGGCGTGGTATCTGGCATCAGCGGTA
Source organism: Balneolales bacterium ANBcel1 (assembly GCA_029688905.1). Taxonomy (NCBI): domain Bacteria; kingdom Pseudomonadati; phylum Balneolota; class Balneolia; order Balneolales; species Balneolales bacterium ANBcel1. The sequence goes on from JARULB010000003.1 coordinate 132,250, forward strand.
TGAGCGAGACTCCAGTATCGGGTGCGCATTGGCGTTTTAAAATGCCTGGCCGATACTGAAATGGATGCCCCACCGGTCAAAGCTGCGGCCGTAATTTTCTCCATTATAGATATTCAGGTCCTCGTCGGTTGGATTCAGTTTGCGTGCCAGGTCGATGCGAATAGGGCCGAGGGGCGAATTATAGCGCAATCCGCCCCCGAGTCCGAACTGGAGTCCGTCGATATCGACATCCTCAACATCCCCCCAAACCGCGCCGCCGTCCAGAAAAAAGGCTACGCCGAAGTTGCGAAGCAGGCGATTCAGCTCTTGCCTCAGCTCGACATTGAAGTTATAGAGCGCCTTTCCGCCCACCGGCACATATTCGACAAATTCGTCGTTATCATCCAAAATTGCCCGTTTGGGTCCGAGTTGACGGCGCTGCCAGCCACGCACGGAGTTGGTGCCGCCGGTATAGAAACGGACATTGGACGGGAGCTCATCCAGGGTAGCGAAAGTCAGCAGTCCGCCTTCGTTTCGCACGGCGAGCTGGGTTGTGGAGCCAATATCGAAATAGCGGCGGATATCCAGCATATACCGGTTGTACCGCAGCGAGCCTGTTCCAAAAAAGCCTGAAAATTCGGCATGAGGCCGGATTGCCCAGCCCTGGTACCGTTCCACCTCGAGCTGGTTGTGATACCCGGAAAGTTTGATGGCGGAGATATTGTAATACTCATCCTCCCGCGGCCGCCGGATATCCGGACTGTCGATCTGCTCCCGGTTGCGGGTAAACTCGTAGGAGATGGTTCCCGCCGTCTCCCGGCTCAACTGATAGATGAAGCTGTTGTTGATACCGGCACGATGCAACAGATAGCCGCTCTCGTCAAGGCGCTGACCGAACGGCGAAATATTGATCCTGCTTTTGGGGTTGAACACGTATGGGATGTGATAATCCAGGTTGGCACGCTGCTCGATAAACGACATTCGGGTGCTGATGCTGATGTTGTGCGCGTTTCCGAAGGGGTTGCGGTGCTGCCATGACACGCTGAGCCTGACTCGCTCTTCCAGGCCCGCGCCGGCCTGTACGCGCAGGCTTCGCAGGGCGTGTTCCCGCACACGGATGGTCACATCCACAACCGAATCGCGTGGTTGCGGTGGGGTGTTGATGGTCACGAAACGGATGAGCGGGTGACCGAATATCTGCTGCTGGGAGCTTCTCATTTTTCTGGAGCTGTACTGTTCGCCGGTACGGATTTCGGCGTGTCTGCGTATCAGCTGGTCGGGAACGGTCACATTGCCATCAACATGAATCTCTCCGTAGGTGGTAAGCGGACCCGGGTTGAGGGTGATCAGCACATCGGCATATCGGCCGGTGGTGTCGACATTGGCAGACACAAAGGCGTCGGCATGGGCGAATCCCACGTTACGAAGCACCGATAGGAATCTGCCTTCCACATCACTGTGGTGGATGAGCTGGTAGCGTCTTCCCACCTGCATCACTTTCTGGTCGCGTGCTCGCTGGAAATCCCGTTGATCTTCCAGGTAGGCGATTGCGGTGGAGTCGGCATCGAACTCGTAGCGGATAGTGCGGATGGTGGTTGGCTCGCCTTCCTCCACCAGAAACGTGATGCGCCGCACCCAGTCGCGCCGTCCTTCATCAACGCGGGAAGTGACCCGGGCGTGGGGAAACCCCCGGCGCTGATAGAAGCGCTGAATGCGAATTTCATCCCTCCGCAGCTCGGTGTCATCGAAGTCGAACCCTGACCGGTTCCAGAAGCGGAATTTTCGAAAAAAGGACGGCGACTCAAGTGCGATAACTCTTCTGATCGACATACCGGAGTAGGTCTCATTCCCTTCGAAATCTATTCCCCACACACGTTCGGGCCGATCGTCCGGGTCTCCCAGGCGCATGGCGGACAACGCGAATCCGGAGCCGGCAGAAGCCGCCGAAGTTACGGTTTGCCGAACCAGAAGATGCTCTTGCGGTTCGTATTCCGCTGTTTGTTGTTCCCATTCGGCCGCAGTTGCGGGAAGCGCGATCACCAGACCCGCAATAACCAGTAGCAGAACTCTCGGATTACGAATCAATGCTATATCACTTGTTGCCACAAAAATCCACATATATATAGTAAATGCAAAACATCGCATAAATCGCTGATGCCGTAACCTCTAACTGTTCATATCATGAAATAGTATAATGATTTCTCCGCTTTGATGAATGCTGTGAACCATTGCTTTGTTGTGGAGTTCCCATATACACAACTAGACCGACTGATCCGCAGATGTGGCCTCTATCCGCCCCCCCAGGACTAAAAAATTCATTGGATGGGGCGGTTGCATTCTCGCGGGAAATTCGGGACTCACATACTACCATGAAATCTGAGAATAAAGCATACGAAAAAAAGATTGTCATTGTCGGAGCCGGCTTTGGAGGGCTTAAAGCAGCACATAAGCTCAAACGATATCCGGTGGATATTACCGTGATCGACAAAACCAACCACCACCTGTTTCAGCCGCTGCTCTACCAGGTCGCCACGGCAGCGCTGGCACCGGGCGATATTGCCATTCCGGCTCGTACCATCTTCAAAAATGACCGAAATGTAAGTGTGTTGATGGGCGAGGTAACAACCGTTGACAAGGAGCGCCGGGTTGTGTGTATCGACGAAAATCGCGAATTGCCGTTTGATTACCTGATTCTGGCTCCCGGTGCACGTCACTCCTATTTCGGAAACGAACATTGGGAAGAGAGGGCTCCGGGCCTTAAAACCCTCTCCGATGCCCTTGACATCCGGGAGAGTATTTTGCTTTCGTTTGAAAAAGCCGAAAGGGAGCAGGATGCCGAAGAGCGGAAAAAGTTCGAGACTTTCGTTGTGGTCGGCGGTGGTCCGACCGGGGTGGAAGTAGCCGGAGCCATTGCCGAGATTGCCTCGAGAGCCGTAAGGGAGGATTACAAAAATGCCGACCCTGAGCTTCTGGAAATCCACCTGATCGAGGGCCAGTCACGGATATTGGGCATGTACGATGACCGGCTCGGAGAGCGTGCGATTCGGGACCTTGAAAAGATGGGCGTGACCGTCTGGCTGAACAGTATGCTCACGGACATCGATGACGATGGTGTCACCATTCAGATCTCCGGAGAGGAAGAACAGCGGACCATCAGAACGGAAAACGTCATATGGGCGGCGGGCAACGCCGCTTCGCCATTGCTGAGAACACTGGACATCCCCCTTGAAAATGATGGAAGGCTGCACGTTAACCAGGATCTCTCCGTACCCGGACACGACCGGATTTTCGTAATCGGTGATGCGGCGAAGCATGTGAACGACAACGGCCGCATGACTCCCGCCATCGCTCCGGGTGCCATTCAGCAGGGGGACCACGCCGCAGGCAACATCATCCGTGACCTCAAAGGCAAAGCGCGTACCCCATTTTCCTACTTTGACAAGGGCAGTATGGCTACCATCGGAAGAGCCAAAGCTGTTGCGGAAATCGGCGGCCAGAAGTTCACAGGGTTCTTTGCCTGGCTTCTATGGTCTGTAGTTCACGTGTTTTTCCTCATCGGATTCCGCAATCGTTTCCGTGTGATGGCCGAGTGGGTCTGGTACTACCTGACTTTCCGCGGCGGATCGCAGCTGATCACGCGAAAAAGAATTTCACCGCCAGAGCGTGAGAGGGATGAAAGTGTTGAAAGGAATGGAAGGGACGAGAGGGAGAAACGGACCGAGGAACTTCACCTGAACTGACCGGATTGCTACTGCCGGCCGGCACGACAAGTCCGTGTGGCTGCGTTTGGCTGCGACGGACGGGCATGAGCCGGCAACAGGTACTCAGGAGTAACCGGAAAGTACGGCAATGGCTATGGCAACGACGGCAATCAGATAAAACCACGCCAGGCGCGGGGCAAGCCATGTGGCCCAGGTACTCCACGGGATTTTGGCCATACCCAGCACGGCCATGGTCACACCGGATGTCGGTATGATCATGTTGGTGATACCGTCACCCATCTGAAACACCAGCACCACGGTCTGGCGAGTGATGCCGGAAAGATCTCCCAGCGGGGCCATGATCGGAATGGTGAGTGCCGCCTGGCCGCTTCCGCTGGGAACCACGAAATTGATCATGGATTGCACCACCAGCATGATCTCCGCCGAAACGACCGGATGCCATCCGCTGATGGCAGTCGACAGTCCGTAGAGAATCGTATCCACAATCTGCGCATCGGTGATGAGCAGCAGGATGGATCGGGAGAGCGCGATTACCACAACAGCTCCAAGCACATCCTTCATCCCGTCAATAAATGCGTTTGCGGCCACTCCGGCCCCGATGCGGCCGATGGCGGCCGAAAGCACACCGATCACCAGAAACAGCGCCGCCATCTCGGCAATATACCAGCCGAGGCTGGTTGCGCCGTAAATCAACAACGCAATACCTGCCGCAAATACCAGAAGAATCAATTTCTGGTTCCATGTAAACGGCTGCAAATCGGATACTTCCGCGCTCATTTCCTCGGGGCGGCCACGGTCCAGTTCGTAAACCGGCGACTTTCGCGGATCTTTGTGGATCTTGCGGGCATATCCCCCCACAATGGCTATTGCCGCCAGGGTGGTTATCGCCCAGACCACAGCCCGGAATTCCCAGCCGGATATCAGCGGGATTTCGGCCAGGCCCTGTGCAACCTGAACTGTGAACGGGTTGACCACCGCTCCGGCGAAGCCTGCACTGGCACCGACAAAGGGCACCGCTACCCCAACGATCGAGTCATAGCCCAAGGCCAGTGCCAAAGGCACAAACAGGGGGATAAATATGATCACCTCCTCGGACATCCCGAAGATGCTTCCCATCGCTGAAAAGAGCAGTATGAAAAACGGGATGAAATAGGGCCGGAGTTTGTCATTTCGATTGAAAAGTACAGCGGCTCTCTGGATCGCTCCGGTGAAGGCACCCGTTTTCTGGATGACGGCAAACGCACCGGCCACGATAAAAATAAAGACGATAATCAGAATGGCAAATGAGTCGGTAAACCCGTTGATCGGGGCCATGATGAGCTCCGTGAAGCCGGCGGGCTCCGATTCCACCTGCCGGAAAGAGTCGGGGTCGACAATCTCGCGGCCGTCTTTTTCGATGCGGTCGTAGCTGCCGCCCGGAATAATCCACGTGAGCACGGCAAAAATGCACAGCAGTGACAGCATCAGCACGATGGTGTTCGGTGCCTTGAAGCGGGCAAGACGATCTTTGAATCGGTTTTCCATGGAGTGAAATCTCGGTTGCGTTTTGCTTGTTGAGCTGGAACAGGGTTACCCGGAAACCTTTTCTGCGGAAGGGTCCGGCGCTTCTTCCGTACTCTTCCCGAATCGGTAAACGATGGCGATCATGGCAACGATCGATACCGGATAGATCAACCAGAGCGGTATTCCCAGGATGGTGGATGCGATGATGGCGACGATACTGATCCCTCCAACCGTAAGGGCATACGGAAGCTGGGTATTGACGTGCGAGACATGATCGCAGCGGCAGGCCAGTGAGCTTAAAATGGTGGTGTCGGAAATCGGCGAACAGTGGTCGCCCCATACGGCGCCGGCAAGAACCGCACTCACACTGGAATACACCAGAAGATGTGTTTCGGGAGATGAGAGGCCGGCTGCACCGCTCAGGGTCCAGGTTAACGGCAGTACCAGCGGAGTCAAAATCCCCATGGTTCCCCAGCTCGAGCCGGTCGCGAAACTGGTAAAGCCGGCAAGAAGGAAGATGAGCACCGGAATCCAGTAGGGATCCAGGACTCCTTGAACAAGCGACACCAGGAATCCGGCGGTATCCAGGTCCTGTGTGACCATCCCCAGCGACCATGCCAGAACCAGAATCACCAGCCCCTCGAACATCAGGTGCATCCCCCGGAACATGCCCTTGATCATTTTCTCGGTTGAGATGAGTTTTTGGCTGATGGTGAGGGCGATAGCCAGGAACAGAGAAAAAACGGAGCCCCAGACCAGAGCAGCATAGGAATCGGATGAGCCGATCACATCCTGGATGGTAGTCCCCTCTCCGGTGATCCAGAGTCCGGCCAGGGTAACCCCTACCAGGCCGATGATAGGCAGTGCGGCATTGAGCCAGTGGGAAGAGCGATCGCGCTGGTCACGGCCAGATTGAGCGCTGCTTGAGGAGTCGTCGCTTTTCGACGCTCCACCCTGGTGCTGATCGCGATGGACGTCCGTATTACCGTTTTCATTGTAATGGCCGACATCGGCCGGGGAATTATCCGGATCATCGTCATCATCCGTTACATCATCCACACGTGAGCCGTCATGCCCCCGCAATGCCTGTAGTTCGGCCCGTCGCATTGGACCAAAATCACGGCCGCTCAGCGCGATTATGGCGACAAAGATTATGGCCAGAAATGCGTAAAAGTTATATGGAAGGGCGTTTAAGAACACAAAATAGGAGGTGTGCCCGAAGCCGTCGATGGCCGATGCGGCTTCACTGATATAGCCGATTACGGCTCCAATCCATGTAGAAATGATGGCGATGATGGCAACGGGGGCGGCCGTAGAATCGACCAGATAGGCAAGTTTGGCTCGGGAAATCCTGAGACGGTCGGTGAGCGGCCTCATGGTGCTTCCGACCACCATGGTGTTGGCGTAGTCATCAAAAAAAACGATATAGCCCATCATCGTGGTGGTGACCTGGGCCCGGCGCCGGTTGGTTACCAGCCGTGTTATGGCCCTCACAATTCCTTTCGTGCCGCCATTGGCACCGATGATTCCGACCATCCCGCCGATAAACAGGCTGAAGATGAGGATGCTCACATGCCCGGGAACGGCCACGGACGGCACAATATATTCGGTGGCGGTGGCAAAAAACGAGGTGGCAATACCGGTCAGTGTCGCTCCACCTGCCAGCCATGCGCCCATCCATACGCCTGCAAACAGGGCGAACAGGACCTGCCGGAACACAAGGGCAATGGCAATCGCCGCGAACGGCGGAAGTATGCTCCACCAGGGTGCCGACCCGGCGCTGCCCGTTAAGGCCAGAACGAGCAGTACTCCCAACAGCAAAAACATCAACCCTTTCAGGACTTTATGGAGGATGGAACGCTCGGAGCTCATTAATCAAAAGCAGATGGCGGTGGAGATATACATGGTACCGGTGAAATAAACCGGCACCCGTTTGCAATGGCGCAAGATATAAAAAACATCCGTGACAAACCGCTGAGCTATCCCCTCAATAAAGCCAATACGCACTAATTATTATCAATAAAAGAAACTTTGAAACCTGTACACAGTATGATAACGATAGCATTAATTGCACAATAGCTGGATAGTTTTTAAAGAACGTTTTTAATGTGATGTTTTGCCAAGATTCTGTATAGCAAAGTTCAATCGCTTAATAATCTCTTCACGGCCGATAAGTTCCAGCGACTCAAACAGGTCTGGTCCCGATCCTGAGCCTGTAACTGCTACTCTAAGCGGCAGCATCAGTTTTCCGAAACCAACACCTTCCTCCTCTACAAGGTCTGATAATTCTTTTTTCAACCTGGCCGCTGAGAATGACTGATCGTCCAGATCCCGAATCTTGTCCATATACTTCTCCACGAGTTGAGATGTACCTTGTTTCCAGGCTTTCTTGACAGCTTTTTTGTCATATTCTTTCGGTGCTTCAAAGAAAAACCTTCCAGAACTAATAAACTCGGGAATCAATGAAACACGTTCTTTAAGAAGCCGAACGATTCCTGTCATGTAACGCATGTCTGAAACCAGTGAACGCTGTTCATCATTCAACGATTTCCAGCCTGACTCATCGGACTCAGTTTGTACTTTTGAAACTGAATCAGTGCTTTTCTCAAAAGTCTCCTTTGGGAAACCGGACTCTTTAATCAACCTTATTAATTGCGCAGCAATATCTTCATCCGTTCTTTTTCTAAGGTAATGTTCGTTAAACCAGATGAGTTTGTCATAATCGAATATCGCGCCACTTTTACCAACTCTCTCCAGTGAAAACTCTTTCTGCATCTCATGAAGGGTCAATGTCTCGCGGTCATCACCCGGACTCCAGCCCAGCAATCCCAAAAAATTGACAAGGCCATCACGCTCATAGTACCCAGAACGATAATCTCTGACATTTACGGGAATCCCTTCTTCTTCCGCTTTTCGTTTTGAAAGCTTCCCGCCACCTGGGGACATAATCAATGGAAGATGAGCCATTTTTGGAACATCCCACCCCAGATACTTGTACAAAAGAATATGTTTAGGAGTTGAGCTGAGCCACTCTTCTCCGCGTATTACGTGGGTGATGTCCATCTCATGGTCATCCACCACATTTGCAAGATGGTATGTTGGCATTCCATCCGCTTTTATCAAAACCTGGTCATCCAGCCCATCTGTTTCAAAAGAAACCGCGCCCCTGACCAAATCCTCAAAATGTACAGACTCACCTTTCGGAATTTTCAGGCGTATAATAGTTTCTGCACCATCACTTAACAACTTGTTGACTTCATCTTCATCCAGAGTCAAACTGTTCCTCATCTGCATACGAGTCTGACCGTCGTATTTTGGCGCCGGATTTTCCGAAGTTTTAAGACTCTCACGCATGCTTTCAATTTCTTCAACGGTATCAAATGCATAATAGGCGTATCCCCTGCTTACCAGTTGCTCTGCATACTTCCTGTATTGCTGCTTTCTGGCACTTTGGTGGTAAGGACCGAATGAACCCCTGTAGTTATTGAGTGATTTTTCATAACCAGATAATGCACTATCTGCCGGTGAATTCCCTTCTGATGAAATGTTTCTTTCAGTGTGCATGACCGGGCCTTCATCAGGATTCAACCCGGCCCATGCGAGGCTTTCCAGTATGTCCAGTTCGGCTTCTTCTACATACCTGGTTCTGTCGGTATCTTCTATTCTAAGGACGAATGTACCGCCATGTCGGCGTGCATATAGATAATTGTAAAGTGCAGTTCGAAGACCCCCGATATGAAGCAAACCTGTTGGTGATGGGGCAAAACGCACCCTTACTCGTTTATGATGATCAGCCATTTGATATCTCACTAATTAATCAAGTAGTTTGTAACTGAATTGAGACTGACAAAATAGAGACTATGTGGTTTTGTACAAATATTGACTTTTTAATAAACGAGCAGCAGCATTTTTTAATAATTTTCTTGAGCCGATCTATTTAATAAAGGTCATTATATCTGTTGTCCTGCTTTTAGCTCCATATTCATTGATAGCTATTATTTCAGTAATGAATAATCCACTGTTTAGACCTGATGCATTCCAGGGTATTGAATAAGTGCCAGCAGATTGGGTTTCATTTATCAACGTGCTCACAAGTTGACCTGCTGAATTATATATTCTAATAAGGACATGAGCCTGATTTTCGACATGATATGTAATAGTAGTATGGGGATTAAAAGGATTTGGGTAATTACCTTTGTGGTAAACCAGCTTATTCTGTTTATTCTCATTTTGTACTGATTCATTTACTATTGAGCTGTTTGTTCCCACTACTACAGGGATATTATGGGGAGTTTGAGGAGAAATTACATACCTACCCGGTTCCCCAATATCAAGTCTATTAATCGTCATGCCTTGAGGATTCACACCTGTCGCAATTAATGTTGCATCAATTCTAAACAGCACACCATCACCCTTCAATTTGTTTACTGAAGCATATGAAAGTTTAATTCTATGGTCTTCAGTAATATTCTTAAAAATTGACCCACTTTGAATAACGGGACCATCTGTCACCTGATGCACATCGATTAATTCTGGATCAAACGCTATGTGAATATCAAAATTTCGAACTTCCAAGTCTTCGAGATCACTTATAGTAAATTCAATAGTAATTACTTGACCTGCTTCCCCCTTTATTTCTTCTAGTAGTTCAAGATATATATCCTGTGACCTAACTGATTTTAGTCCAATAATCACCATAACAAACAAAGTTAGGCATAGACTTTTTGATATTATATGTGTGTTCATGGACAATTGACTATATACCTGATTTGATTGTTTTAATAATTTTATAGGGCTAAGAGAATTGAATTCTTAAATAAAAATATACAAAAAAAAAGCCGCCCACTTATTAGTGGGCGGCTCAAGAAAGAACTATTTCTTTTAATCTTATTTGTTATTTCACCAGCATCATTTTTCTGGTTTGAACAAAGCTGCCAGCTTGCATGCGATAAATATACATACCAGAAGACAGGTTAGAAGCATCGAAATTAACCGAGTGTACTCCAGCCGACTGCTCGGTATTTACCAGAGTAGCAACATGCTGACCCACAACGTTATAAACGTCGACAGTTACATGTGCTGCTTCCGGAATCTCATAGGAGATTGTAGTAGTCGGGTTAAAAGGGTTCGGGTAATTCTGATTGAGCTGGTATACATGAGGCTGGAGCGGCTCTTCTTCACCTGAAGTAGGCTCAACGATCCTTACTTCAAGATGATCCACATGAATGATAGCACCATCGTTTCTCTCCATGTTCAGAGCGACAGCGTAGCGCATTCCATGTTCCTCATCATCGGCATTTGCTGTATGGCGATAAGTATACTCGGTCCATTCGTCAGACAGATCCACTTCAACGCCTGGATGTCCCGGGTAACGAGCCCAGCCACCACTCTCAGGAAGTCCGAGGTACAGGTTTGCTCCCCGATCGTTATTGTCAGCCTTTATCCAAATGGATACTTCAATCTCATCACCTTCCAGTACGTAGAACGGCTCATTAACCAATTCTACTTCCCAGTCGTTGGTGGTTCCGTTCCAGACACCAAAGTCAACTTTCATTGCCTGATCTGCGTCGTAGACTTGATCAGTAACAATTTCGAAAGTGGCATCACCAGGATTAAGGGTCCAGGCCAGTACATCACCTTGCCCTACTTCGCCGGGTTCGTCCATTTCAAAACCACCGTTAAAGTTGATCAAGTCACCGAAGGCATGCGGCGGTTGCGGGATAGGTACCACAACTTCAACCTGAGCATGGTCAATGTAGATTTCGGCACCGTCATTCGCTGAATGGTTAAGGGCCAAACCTAGTCTCATACCATGTTCTTCATCATCAGCACTTGCTTCATGCAGAAGTTCATACTGTGTCCATTCTTCTGACAGTTGCATCATCCTGCCACCACCTCCGGTTGCATCAGCATCACCGGGATAGCGAGCCCAGTTACCACTTGCTGGCAGTCCAAGGAACATATTGGCAATACGCTCATCAGAGTCTGCTCTCATCCAGATACTAGCTCTGATCATGTCACCTTCCTGCACATGGAACGGCTCATTAACTGTTTCAACATGCCAGTCATCTGATGTACCACTCCATTCACCGAAGTCAATGAACAAGGCACGATCACCTTGGTAGGCATCTTCAACGATTTCCATTGTGGCATTGCCTGCCTGGTTGTTAAAGCTCCAATACGGAACATCAACATCATTAACATTGCCGAGGTCAGTGAATTCAAAACCACCATTCACGTTAATGATATCACCAAACGCATGTGGTGGCTCAGGTGGATCCGGAACAACTACTGCTGGAACAATCAGATCGTAGTGGGCAGCATAAAGCTGAGGATTACCCTGAAATTCAGCGATAATACCTGTTACATTATGGGGACCTTGAGGAATAGGCTCACCAATCACATCCGAGTCACCAAGATGAGTACGGAATGTAACTGGCTCTTCAACAGTGGCATCAAGAATAGAGTAATTTGTTGAAGCGGCAAATTCGCCTTCTTCCTGAAACTCAACTGCTGATACTTTTACCAGACGAGGTTCTCCCACATATTCAAGATCTGCAAGTGTTGACTCCCAGTATGGAAGATCGTTATCGGAAGAACTGGGTTCGATATTTTCCAAGGGAAGCAACTGGGCAGCATCACGGAATTCACTATACTCAAAAGAAAAACCAGTGATTCCATCTCCACGCTCAAGTCCGGAAAGAATATCGCCGGTATCATCTACAAGAACAGCGCCGGTATTGTCGGAGAGATAGTGCTGGTTTCTGAAGTTAGGTGCTACAAAGGTAACAATTACTTCATTTGTCAAAATTGCAAAGTCACCAATTTCAGCGTTTTCCAACATATCTGCAATGGAATCAAATTCTACGAAGTCGATGAAAACATCTCCTCTTTCGAATGTAATGGCGAAAGGTTCATCAGCCCATCTTTCCAATCCATTGGCGGCTGCCTTTACGGTCCAGAACAAATCAATCTCATCACCTACTTCCAGTCCGGCATCAGCAAGAACATTATCCAGGTCCTGAAGCGTAACTGTAAGCATTTCATCAAGTCCGTCATTATTGGAAGCAAGTTCCAAAATAACTTCATCGGAGAAATCATCTGTGGCGTTGAGATACCATGTGTAAGTGACATCATGGTCTGCAACTTCAGCTGCTTCCCAAGTGATATCAACTTCCGTATCGGTTGGACCTTCTACAAGTACCGATGCACCATCTTCCGGGCTCAGCAGAGCAAATGCCGAAATCGGATTAACAAAATTGACAGTAACTTCAGCAGAAGTTTCTGTTACGAAAATGCCATCCGTAACGGAAACGGAAATGGTATAAGGACTATCTTCCGATGTTCCGAAATCAGCAAACCAGCTGAATTCACCGGTTTCAGCATCAATTTCAGCACCTTCCGGAGCTTCAACAATCGCAAATTCCAGATCTCCGCCATCAGGATCTTCGGCTTCGTATGTGAATTCCAGCGTCGTATTCTCATCTATGGTTACATCTTCAAGAACAGAAGTAAATTCTGGTGGAGCTGCATCCATAACAGTAACAGAACCGTTCAGTCCTATGATAGGTACTGCTGTACCGGTATTGTCATAGAATTGAACACTTGTAAAAGTAAGCGGACTGTTATCCACTTCTTCCAAAAGTGTACCGGTCAAATGAAGCAGTTCATCTCCAGCGCCAAGTGGTGAAGTAAATGCAGCGGAGATTTTTGCCACACCATCTTGAGGCACATTAAATTCCACAAGGCCACCTTCAGACAATGTTCCAGCTTGTGAAACACCGTCAAACGTTACTACACTTTCATCAAAGTGGAACTCAAGGTCATAGGATACAATATTAAGTTCCGAAAGATCATCGGAGTCAATAGCACCTTGAAAACTGTCATTGATATATCCTTCTACATGAGGAAGTTGAATGGCTACCTCAGCTGATTGTACGAAAATATCAAACGGTGCAGCTGGGGCGATATCATAAAGGCCGGGTTCTCCCAGATCATTACGGGTAACTTTAAGTCCTTCCGGATTGGCACCCGGAGGTCCAAGTTCACCGGTGAAACTGAAGAGAACTCCTTCACCTTCTATAATATTCGAAGAAGCAAAGCTAACTCGGATGGTGTTGTCAGCCGTGATGTTGGATTGAAATAGTCCACCGGAAGCCAGAGGCCCGGCAACTATGTCATCTGTTTCAAAGGTTAGAAGATCAGCATCAAATTCGATGGCAATATCAAAGTTTCTAACCTCCAGATCGCTTAGATCGCTGGTGGTTACATGTACGGTCACCTCGTCACCTGGGCGGCCGGAAATGTCACCTCCAAAATCTATCTCGATATCCTGAGTAACACCGGTACTAACGCCCATAAGCATTAAACCTGTCACAAGCAGGATAGAAGTTCGTATTGATTGAAGTAGTTTCTTCATAATGGAGAGTTCCCTTTAAGTTGTGAAATTCATCTGCATTTAAGAGTAAAAAAGGTGAGCGTACGCAATTGTACGCTCACCTGTAATTAATCTTACTTGATCAGGGTCATCTTTCTTGTTGTGGAGAATGTCTCATTTTCAGATTGAGCAACAATTCTGTAAATGTACATTCCACTTGAGAGGTTAGACAAATCAGCATTGACTGTATGAGTACCGGCATTCATGTTCTGATCTACCAGTGTGAGTACTCTCTGGCCAATTGAGTTGTAAACTTCAATGGTTACGTCTGCGGCTGCCGGCAACTGATACGTGATGTTAGTTGTCGGGTTGAACGGGTTCGGGTAGTTCTGGTTGAGAGCAAACTCATCCGGAATTTCCACGATTTCCATTTTTTCCAGTTCGTAACGGCTTTCGTTTACAAAACCTCTGGCCTGAATACCTGCTGAACTGCTTGCATCTTCCAACTTGAAGACAACAGTTGCGATCTGACCGTTTCTTGCTGGTGTGGCACCGGCAAGGGCAAGTCTGAACTCACCATCTTCAATGTCGGAACGTGCTGTGATCCATCCTTCGGGAAGTTCAGCAAATTCGACTCTTTCGATGGAAGCCTGATTCAGGTCATAAATACCCTGAATATCCAGCGAGTATACGCCAGCTCCTTCGGAGGAAAGCATAAGCGGTACGCTGACAGTTCCTTCTTCTTCGTTGCGGGTCATGTCACCCCATGCAAGCGAACCGGAACCAATAGACTTGGCTGATGCATCGAACGGAATGGTTACGCCTTCCATTCTTGCAGCATACTGAAGAATGATAGCAGCGTCAAAGCTGGATACATCACCAGATTGCTTGACATTTGCTACATACTCCTGTACTGCATTGAATTCCACATCACCAACGTTGAATCTCAGAATCTGGGTAGCGTCAAAGGACGAGACCAGACCGTCAGCATTTACGTCACCGTAAGCAGGAACTGCAGTGACATCAAATACTTGGGTCACTACTGCCCCAATCTCATCAGTACCAGTAACCGTCACAGTTACTGCCTCAGGCTCAATACTGCTTGACAGTACTGTTACCGTGAGAATGTTGTCATCATCAATACTTGCATGAACAACATCTTCATCGGCTGCAGAAACTTCAAATGCAGCTTCACCGGAACCACCATCAAAGAAGTCAGCCAGGTCGATTTCGACATATTCTGCATCTTGCTGATAATCATCACCGGCTCTCAGTGTTTCATCATCGATGGTACCAACTGCAACGAAGGTAGCATTTACAGTTACATCAAATTCAACCGTCTCACTTGCTCCGGTCTGATCTGTTCCTGTAACACTTACTGTTGCTGTACCGACTCCTGTTGTAGTCAGTTCAACATCCATTCCGTCGATATCAGCAGTTACAACATCGGTATCATCGGAAGCTACAACGATGTCAATCGGAGATGCACCGCCTGTAAACAGACCTGTTACATCAACGACATATGTATCTGTGAGATTCAATGTCACATCATCAAGTTCACCGGCCATGAGGGCAGGCTCTACTGTAATGTTGACAATGGTTGCTTCAGTGTCGTTAAGCGCATCGGTCACACCAATGTTGAATGTGGTAGTACCGGGGCTTACGGCATGGATGGTCAGTGTATCAGCATCGATCGAGTACGTTGCGACATCGTCGTCATAACCAGAGATATCATAGGTATATGTACCTGTTCCACCTTTGAATACACCATCGGTGTGAAGCAGTGAGTGGCGAAGTACGACATCTCTTTCCTGACCGGCATTGGCTACAATGTCAGCCGGCTGAGTAGCTTCAAGGTTGGACTTCAGAGCATAGGTAAAGATGGTTCCATTACCGGCACGAATACCACCCTGTACACTCTGGACGATAACTGTCGGGTGGATATCCGGGAATGTACCGGACTGATAGCTCTGCAGATACTCATCCGCATCACCTTGAAGTCTCCAGGGGTTATCAACATGGTCTGCGGAGCGACGGATAATTCTCATATCCTCAACATCGGCGGTAACACCGGTAGTGGTGTATTCGCTGTAGTTTTCACGCTCGAGTTCCATGTCATATACAAGCGACGGAGACAACGGGCTGGATGTTTTTACATTCCACTTGAAACGATCAGGGTAGCGGGCCAGGTCTACACCAGGCTCAACACCATCGGGAACAGGGAAACCATTGGATCCCAACTCAGCAAGGGCGTTGTCCGGATCTACTTCGCTGTGAGTCGCCGTCATTGTAATTCCACTAGGAATTGCAGAAGGCTGATTGAAAGTAAATGAAACCGGTGCATATGCACTTGCGCCATTTTCAAATTCACCTCCAACAGGAAACTCAACACGGTTGGATGCAGTACCAGTACTCGGGAGAGTCTTGGTCACTTTACCAACTACATAGCTGTCTCCAGAGCGTGTAAATCCTTGATTGGATGTACTTGTATGCGTAAGAACAAGCTGATTATCACCGGTTCTCAGCAAACCATCAACAAAGTGGAAGTTGGAATTGTTTACAGTAAGGTTACCACCTGTCAGTTCAGCACCGGCCGGGTTATCCAACGTGACATCCACACCAAGTGTGAGTCCATCAGATGGTACGGCAATTGCCTGCAATTCGGTACCGGCAAACGACAGGTTTCCAGTTCCGGCTGTACCAACGATTACGCCTGCACTTGTAGCTGTGAAGTCTCCTACAAATGTAAGGGTGTAATCATCGATATCAAGAACATCACCATCGGCTACTTCAAGATTGGCGAATGTGTAGTCTGCATCAAGAGTGACGGTAATTGATCCCGCAGGAACACCGTTCACCTCTACAGATACATTTCCGCTGACAAGCTCGATATCAGTAGTATAAACTTGCTGATAAACAACTTCGTATTCATCAGCACTGAAAGAACCAGCTCCGACAGCCAGGTTACCGCCATTCATGATAACTTTACCGCCGTCAGCGACAGAAAGTGCTTCGTCGACAATGTCCAGGTCTCCTACAAGTGTCAGAGTACCATTCACGATGATGTCATCATCCATGGTCACATCAACCTGTACATTAACATCCTGAACAATGTCCGTTGCAGGCACTTCAGGCCCGGTAGTAATACCAGCAGTGGTCGTGTATACCAGATGAACAGCATCACCAAAGTGCGGAGCTGTGTTCAACACGGCAGCATTGTTTTGCCTTTCAATGGTAACACCATCGCCGATATGGAGCCTTGAAGCATCGGCTGCACCGCTGTTGTCGATGTCAAATGTTCCTGATTTAAGTATGAGATTACTTGTTACAGTTACCTCATCATCATCACCAGCAGCTGTAGCAATTTCAGAACCGTTGACAATCCTGAGGTTGGCGATTTCAAGGTTGTTGTCATCGGTGTCAATGGTTGCATTATCAAGCCAGACATAACCATCGGTCATGGCCAGTGTGCCCTCTACGTAAACAAGATTGTCGTTAATGTAGAGATTGTTGTCGGCAAGATAGAACGTACCATCTGTGTGGATATAATCCGAACCTGCTGCAACGGTAAGAATTCTTGTCGTACCATCGTTAGCGAGAGTTACGGTTCCATCCGAGTCTACCTGAAGGTTACCAGTAACGATACGATTGGCATCTCCAAGATCGATGGTAGCGTCATCACCGGTAAGGTCGACATCATTCGTAACATCCGCGAACAAGTCGGCATCGCCAGAAATGGTAAGCAGTTGGCCACCCGTAAGGTTGGCTTCTGCAATCAGTTTTCCGCTAACTTCAAGATCGCTAACAAGTACTGATGCGGCTTCAAGCTTTACATAGGGAACATCAGCACCGTCTGCATCAATATTTCCTCCGGATTCAGCTACCAGGTAGCCACCGTTGGAAGCATAGGATGCATCTGCATGACCCGTCAGCACTGTAGCATTATCTACATTCAGATCAAAGGTATCAAAGTAAACAGAACCATCTGCACCAACGGTAATCGCTCCGCCGGTAACATCTACATCCGATGCCAGCACTAATGTTGCATCACCACCACCAGCATTGTCTACAACGATACCACCTGTTACAAGACCCGTAGAAATTGCTGGATCTGTGTCATCACGATCAATCAAGGCAAGTGTAAGCGAAGCATCTGAGGCATCGTCAATGGTCACAGCCTGCTGGATCTCCTGGATACCAGAAATGGACACATCAGCACCGCCTACTGCAACAGCGGCATTGATAATATTATTGGAGGCAACAAAAGAGCCGGATCCACTAACCGTCAGGTTGTCACCTGAAAGCTCGAGGACTACACCTGCGCCTGTGTCGTCAATAAGGCCGTATACCTCGTGATCCACATCATCTTCTTCAAGCTTGATGGTCAGAGCCGCGCCGCCATCAATAAGAATAGCTCCTTCCTTAACAAGAAGTGATCCTTCAACTTCCAGATCCTGAGCTGCACCGTCACCTACCAGAGTTGCACCATCGTTGATAGTCAGGTTACCCTTGATAGTTACCGGGCTGACATTGGGAAGGTTCAGAACATCATCCGTCGTGGAAACGGTTACGTTGACCACTTCCGGAGTCAATTCGCTGCCAATAGTCTCGGCACCTGCCAATGCACCTCTGTACTCGAGGTCATAGTTGTTGTTCAGACCGTTAAATGTACCACCGGCCACTTCGTCAACTCCATCAGTTGATGCAGGGTAGACTACTACTACGGCATCATCACCGACAGGCGACAGGTCGGAAGCATAATTTGTACCATCCACATTCAATGTTCCTGAGATAAGAACAAGCTGATCGGTGAATGTAAGCGCAGTTACCGCATTCAGTCCAACGGTCGGGGTGTTACCGGATCCCGCTGCAATAAAGAGGTTTCCGAATTCACCGTCACCGGTGATATCAAAACTAGTCGGCAATGCATCACCACCCTGTACTACCTTGTTGAGTGCACCGTCAACACCACCGATATACACACCACCAGTAGTTGTATTGGTATAGTCGCCATTAATAGCAAGGCTGCCACCATCGCCATTCATAATCAGGTTAAAGCCCTGGAAATCAACGGAGGTTCCCGCCGTAATTTCAGCATCTCCCTCGGAACGAATGGAGCGGTTAACAGTAATGATTCCACCGTTGTTGTCAAATGTGACATTTGCCACCTGGAAGTTGTCACCTACACTGATACTCTGAGGTGCAGCACCGTTGAAAGCCAGTTCGGAACCAGCATCAGCCGTAAATGTTCCTGCGGTACGGGTGAAGTCTGATTCAATATTCAGAACAGCAGTAGCATCAAGGTCAGCAGCACCGGATGAAAGCACAAAGTCACCTTCTGCAGTAAATGCAACACCGTCAATATCAAGAGTTCCACCGGAAACGGTAGTTGCTCCTTCAGCAGTAGTTGCGATAATCACGTTCAGTGTACCCGCGGTGACTTCAATATTATTAACATCAATAGCGGCATTCTCAAATGTGGTAGTATTATCAGCATTATTCACCTCAACATTACCGAGGGTACCGCCATTAAAGCTGTTATTTCCACCTGTGACATAAAGCTTGCCACTTCCCTTGATTTCACCACCGTCTGTCACGTGTGCGTTAGCGCCGTCAAGAGTCAGGGTATTGGATCCAAGAAGAATACCATCACCAGCACCTGTACCAGCGTTGGTCAGCACACCCTCCACGGTAAGATCCGCAGTGAGTGTCAATGTAGAAGAAACATTATCATTGGAGACATTTCCTTCAAAGGTAGCGGCACCAATGGTAAACTCTCCGCCACCATTGTTTACAAGGTTTCTAAACACACCGGAGGAAGCAACAAACTCACCGGCAGCGCCATTCACCAGGTCTACCTCAAACTCCATGGTAAAGTTTCCAGCTGCATCCTGTACATCATCGGCTGTAACAGCTCCAATCTCAACAAGACCGCCAGCACCATTGGAAACAAAAATAACCGACGTCACATCGGCAGTCACATCATTGGAGGTCAATACCAAGTCACCGATCTTGAGATCACCACCAGCAGCATTTCCGATAAAGGGAGTGCCAGCTAAATAAGTCTGAGCTACATCGTCTGCGTCCAGTGTTACAGTGCCTTCAACTGTCAAGCTTCCAGCTGCTGCCAGAGTAATTTCTGATCCGTTAGTGGCATGCAGATCTCCGGTTACCAGAACATCGCCGGTGTTGTTGTTGATAAAGTCGGATCCACCATTAAGAGTGACGTTGCCGTTTACTGTCAGATCACCATCTGCTACGACGTAGTCGGCATCCACCTCAAGAGCACCGACTTCCACATCACCATCAGCGTGCGTGTTGTCACCGGTAGTAGTCAGTTTCCCGCTGACAGTCAGGTCATCTGTTGTATTAGTAAATTCGCCAACAGAAAGATCTCCGCTCAGAGTAACATCCCCTGCGGTTTTTACGAAAGCACCTGTCGTGGTGATACTTGCAGGAAAATCAATAGATGCACCGGCTCCGGAAAGATTCACCGTTATCGATCCACTTCCATAATCGCCGTACTCAGCTTCAGGTCCGGCGGCAGCATCAGCGTCTGTATAGACCAAGGAAAGATTGGCAGCTTTTTGAGGAGCCGCACCAGTGAACGCGCCATCTTCCTTGATGGAGATGGTAGTATTGTCTGCCAGTCTCCAGGAGCTTTCAGCATCAATATTGACATTACCGGATGTCAGGGTCAGAGACGTACTTTCTTGCTGCAGATAGGTTCCGTCCGCTGAGAGGAATGTCAATTCACCATCGATATCAACTTCAACGGTCGCATCTTGCAGCGTGACTATTGACTGAACGCCTGTCTCCAACTGGATCGTCAATGACTCCAGGTCATTGTCCGCATTAGAGGACGCCTGGACAGTCAGGTTACCACCATCACCATCGGCGCCATTGTAAGCACTGCCAAGAATAATGAGCGTACCGCCATCATCCAGCAGTTCCAGACCCTTGTTGATTGTAGCAACAGGAAGAGTCTCGGAACCATCATTTATGTTCGAGCCGTTCGTGGCGTCGACATAAATGGTATTCTGAGCCAGCGCCGTTCCTGCGCCGATCGCCACGGTAAACACAAACGCAACGAACGCGTAAGCAAATGACCGTAGCCACCTGTTTGGTATTAAAGTTTTCATATGTATCTCTTTAAATGATTGATTTTTGAAACGTGTCTTTCCCACGTCGTTGGTTTTTGAAGCTGTTAGCATCATGGATGTACTTTTTGGTTGTTGTTTTGCTCGAAAGGCCTGTATTCCATATTACCATAATGAATCGTATGAGACACCCCAGGCGCCCATTGCGAATCCGTTAGCATGTATGACCATGATTATCAATGAGTTCAGTTAATTATGCCAATGCGCCCAAAATCACTATTTACGATTCACATTAAAAGAATTTCGTGTCAATTTAAACAGTAATCACGTACTGCACAAGGCAAAACTCAATTTTTTCTAATTTACCAGCAACAGTAAACATAGCAAAAAAAACGGGAAATAAAACTTTTTTATCCGTCGTATCCCTTTTTTCTGAGTCAGTCAGGCAAGCATTTTGCTTTTTTGCCTTTTCCCCCGATCTCTGTTTATCCATTGCAAGATTGTGCAAAAAAAACATCGAATGCGTCAAGTTATCTTTCCTTTTCTTCAGACGCAATACATTCGTGAAATTGAAACAATGCATCTTTTTAGTCCAAAATTCGAAATGCGTCCAGCCTTTGAGTTTTTTACATTTCCGTACAGTCTTCGAGATTTGTCCTTTGCTTATCGGGTAATTCACTCATTTCTTAACAGATATTTTTTTGTATTTAATTGATGATACGCGAAGTTTGAGCCTGTTCCGTCCAATTTTTCTGCAACATCCTCCGAACACCGTTTAATGGTTTTCTCATTTATTGCCGGTGTTGCGGGCTCACTTATAAACCGCTAACCATGTCCCGGCCCGCATCCGATCCCGCTTTTATGGATTTCAGCCCGTTTACCCGACGGCTGTACGCATCCGACGCCTCTATTTATGAGGAGCGTCCTCTGGCCGTTGCGTTTCCTCGCAATGCCGAAGATGTTCGCCTGTTAGCCTCTTACGCACGGACACACAACCTGCCCGTTACCATGCGGGCCGGCGGCACCAGCCTGGCCGGCCAAACCACCGGCAGCGGAATCATCGCCGACATATCCCGGCATATGAACCGGGTACTCGAAATTGATCCGCAAAGGCGCATCGCGCGGGTTCAGCCGGGCGTAATCCGGGACCAGCTCAATCGCGAGGCCGCCGCGCACGGCCTCCTGTTCGGTCCCGACACCTCCACCACCAACCGATGCATGCTTGGCGGCATGATCGGCAACAACTCCTGCGGCTCCTACTCCATCATGTACGGAACCACCCGGGAGCATGTTGAGGAGCTGCACGTGATACTGAGTGACGGCTCGCCTGTCCATTTTCGCCCGTTGTCGGAACAGGAGCTCTCCGACAAAGTAAACCTGCCCACCCTTGAAGGCCGCATCTACCGGGAGATGCTTTCCCTGCTGAAAACGAATCGCGATCTTATCCTCAGGAACTATCCCCATCCGGACATCCCGCGGAGAAATACCGGCTACGCGCTGGACCGTCTCTGTGAAATGCACCCCGTCACACCGGGCGGCCGCCCCTTCAACCTTAGCGAACTCCTGTGCGGCAGCGAAGGCACCCTGGCGCTGGTCACCGAAGCGGTTGTAAGGCTCGAACCCATCCAAAAACACCGGCTGCTGCTCATCCCTCATTTTACATCGCTGCGCGAAGCGCTGGAAAGCACGGTGGATGCCGTGGCGTTTGATCCCGCGGCCGTCGAGCTGGCCGACAGACACATCCTCGACGCCACCAAAGGCAACCTGGAACAGAACCGGAACCGTTTTTTTCTGCAGGGCGAACCGGAGGCCCTGCTCATGATCGAGTTTCAGGGCAACAATTATGATGACATTCGCTCCAGAGCTCTCGAGCTCACTTCCCTGCTGCAGCAAAAAAAGCACGGTTACGCCTGGCCGCTGATGGAGGATCCCTCCGAAATGGCGCGCGTCTGGAATCTGCGCAAAGCCGGGCTCGGCCTGCTCATGGGACACCTTTCCGACTCCAGCTCACCGGAGTTTGTCGACGATACGGCTGTGAGAGTAGCCGACCTGCCGGACTATATCGCCGACTTTGAAAAAATCATGGAGCGCCATCACACACAAAGCGTCTATTACGCACACGCCTCCGTCGGTGAACTGCACCTGCGTCCCATCATTGATATAAAAACGGAGGAAGGGCTCGAGAAACTCAAAGCCATCGCGGTAGAAGTGGCCGATCTGGTCAAATCCTACCGGGGCTCCCTCTCCGGCGAACACGGCGACGGACGAATCCGCTCGCACCTTATTGAACGAATGGTCGGACCGGAGGTGATGAAGCTGCTCCGCCGGGTCAAGGAGCTCTGGGACCCGGAGTTTCTGCTCAACCGGGGAAAGATCATCGATCCGGAGCCCATGGATCGGCACCTGCGTTATTCGCCCCAATGGCGCGACATCCATGTGGATACCGTTTTTCACTGGCGTGCCGAAGGAGGGTTCGGCAATGCGCTGGAGCTGTGCAACGGCGCCGGAGTGTGCCGAAAGAAAGCGGAAAGCGGCGGCACCATGTGCCCCTCCTATATGGCCACCCTCGAGGAGAAGGACAGCACACGGGGACGTGCCAACATGTTTCGCCAGATTTTTGCGGAACGCCGCCAGGACGGGTTTACCTCCGACGAGATCCATGATGCGCTGGCGCTCTGCCTGAGTTGCAAGGCGTGCAAAACCGAGTGCCCCGCCAATGTCGATATGGCAAAGATGAAAGCGGAGTTTCAGCACGGGCGCCACCTGTCCCGTGGCACCTCCCGGGCCGACCGCTTTTTCGGCAACCCGGAACGGCTCTATCCCCTCGCCGGTGCCATGGCCCCTCTTGTCAATTTTGCCGCCGGCCTGCCTCCGGTCAGAGGCCTTTTTGAATATCTATATAATATACACCCCAAACGGAACCTTCCGGCCTTTCACCGGACCCCGTTCACCGCCCCTCTGAAAAAGTCCACGCCGACTGCCGGCAACGGGTCGGACGGGCAGGGCCCGAAGGTGCTGCTTGTCGTGGACTGGTTCACCGACTATCACGACCCACAAGTGGCCGAAGCGGCTTTCGGCATTCTGGAGCGCCTGGGTTGCCGCGTCACCGTAATGGGTCCGCTTGCCAGCGGCCGAACCCAGATTTCGCGCGGACTGCTGGATCAGGCCAGGGCCATCTGTGAAACGAACATCCGGAAACTCTCGAAATATGCCGAAGCCGGGTTTGCGCTGGTAGGCCTCGAGCCCAGTGAAATACTCACCTTCCGGGACGAGTACCCGGATCTGTGCGGCACCGAGCTGCAAACGAATTCCCGCAAGGTGGCGGAGGCGACGTACCTGCTTGAAGAGTTTCTCTGTGATGTGATTCCCGCCTCGGACATAAAAATGCATTTCAGCGGCGGCGGAGAAACGGTGCATGTACACGGGCATTGCCATGCCAAGGCGCTGACCGGCATGGCTCCCGTAATCAATGTCCTGACGCTGGCGGATTATCGTCCTTTCGCCATGGAAACCGGATGCTGCGGCATGGCCGGCAGTTTCGGATACGACAAGGACAACTTCGAAGTCTCCTTACAAATCGGCGAACTGGCGTTGTTCCCGGCGGTACGACAATTGGGTAACCGGGACCTGCTCTGCGCACACGGTTTCTCGTGCCGGCATCAGATTGCCGACGGAACCGGAAGGGAGAGCTTCCACACAGCGCAAATCATCTGGAACGGGAGAAGGCGGGGGTAATTCGCAAGGGCATCAAACGACAAGGAACAAGTTGCCGCTGCCCGGCGAGAGGCCGCTTACTGTTCCTCATGAATTAAAACTACCGCTCCCTTGACATCAAACGTCTGGATATCAACCGGTTTGGCATAATCCATAATGGGCATGACCTCACCGCTCTTGCCTACAATACGGTACTCGGAGCACTGCGATCGTCCCTCACTTACTTTCTGAAGGTGGCCAATGGCTTTTTCCCGGTCATCCGGGTGCACAAGCTTTTTCCAGCCCTCATGGCCTTCGCACTCCTCCTGGGTGTAACCGGTCACCTTCAATATCTCTTCCGATACCCAGCGGAAGGCGGGCTTTTGATCGCCGTTGAAACTGATGCCGTACTTAAAATCACTTTTTGTGTTGAAGATGCGGTTGAAGTCCTGGTTTCTCTGATAGAGCGTCTTGAGCACTTTTTTGCGCAATGAGATATTGCTGATCTCCATGCGCATCACCTTTTCTGTTTTCAGCTCAAGCGGTTTGACTCCCACCTCCACCTGGACCGGCAGGCCGCTCTTGTGCTGCAGAATAAAGCGATAGTCGGGTTGGCCGGAAAAGTCTTCTTTCCAAAGATCATCAAACCGATCCTTCAGGATGTCACCGTGTTTTTTGGGCATAACTTCCCAGACCTTCATTTTCTGCAGCTCCTCTTTCTCGTAACCGACCAGTTCCTGCAGCGACTTGTTGGCAAAACGGATGGATCCGTCTTCGGCAACATCCAGTACGGTACGTTTGGATGTTTCGTAGAAATCATCCATTTCGATCTTGCTGTCGACCAGCGACTGTTCCACGCGCTTTCGCTCCGTGATATCGTGCTGGTAGGAGACCCAATGGGTAATCTTGCCGTCATGGTCAACAAGCGGATGGATATCCCACTGGTTGACAAATTCTGAGCCGTCCTTTCTGTAGTTGATGGTTTGACCGAAAAACGCCTTTCCTTCCACAAGCGATTCGCGAAGCCGGTCGAGGGTTGCACGGTCGGTTTTGGGTCCCTGGAGGATACGAGGGGTTTTCCCGATCACTTCTTCTTTCTTGTAGCCGGTCATCTTTTCGAACCCGTCGTTGACATATACAATGCGGGGGCCCGGCTCTTCCAGTGTAAGTTCGGTAATAATAATCGAGTCGTAGTCGTTTCGGATAGCCGCCTCAAGGAGCTTGAGTTCTTTTTCGGTACGATCCTTGTCTTCAATAATTTTTTCGACCATCTCTCCCAGTGCACTGGCCGAAGCTTCGTCCTTTGCATGTTTCCGGACGAGCTGCATCGCTTCCATGATATCCATAATATATTGCCGTTTAAAAGTAGCTACAGTATTATTCGCCGGTTATTTTGACATCCTTGATAAATCAAGACTGATTCACGCCGGCAATCGGGTAATTGACAAACTCTATCCTTGCAATAATGCCCAGCGATCATAAAAAGTTCCCGGGGTTTCTGTTTTTTTGAAACGAAGCAAATGCAGTGGGAAAGAAAGGCGGGATGGGGTGAGAAAAGCCCTGTGCAGGGCAGCGGCGGTCTTCCGGGTTTCGTGTGTATGGCAGGTTAGATGGCGGAAGCTTTTTGAGTGATTTCAGGATCGGATTCACGCCTGCCTTGCTGATATCAATGCAGTGCCGAAGATGGGCTGCAGCTGTCAGCCGGCTTCCAATTCGGACTGCCTGAAGCTGGACGCTTCCGATTCTCCCTTCTTCTCTTCCCCAAGGTGCTTTTGCATTTCAAAACGAAGCTTTTGAATCGTCATGCCGCTGGTGAGGGAGCCGTTTTGCGCTACCGAGATCCTGCCGGTCTCTTCGGAGACTACCACCACCAGCACGTCATTCACTTCGCTGATGCCCAGCGCTGCCCTGTGCCGTGTTCCGAATACGGTGGATATGTTCGGATTCTGGCTGATGGGCAGATAGGCGCTCGCCGCCACAATTTTGTTATGCCGGATGATGACGGCCCCGTCATGCAGCGGAGTATCGTTGTTAAATATGGTCAGGAGCAATTCGCTGCTCACATCCGCATCGATGGCCACACCTTTATCCACCAGGTCGTTCAGGGTGGCACCCTTCGCAAAAACGATAAGTGCGCCGGTTTTCGAACGGGAAAGTGACTTCACGGCATCAATCACCTCATCAATAACCGAAAAAGAACCGCCGCGATCGAAAAACCGGTAGAGGCTTGTGTTTTCTCCAATATTATAGAGCAGCTTCCGGATTTCCGGCTGGAAGATAATGATCACGGCCAGAATCCCGACATCCAGCAGCCTTCGCAGTACAAAATTTATGGTGGTGAGGTCGAACATGCTCACAATGGCGTTCACACCGAAAACGATGATCAGGCCAATGACGACAGGCACGGCGAAAGAACCCCGAATCCAGCGATAGAGCAAAACAATAACGGCCGCTATTATCAGCGTTTCGATCAGGTCCTTTAAGCCAAATTCTAAAAATCCGATTGGCAAGATTACCACCGTGTTTGTTATGTGCTTCGGAATTCGGTGTACCTCCGGGATTCACACGCCGGAAAGTGTTGATGCGGACGGTTCTTTGTCAGGACAAAGCCAGGAAAACATCCAGTACATCCCTGGCTTCGCGGACATCATGCACCCGGCAAATCGTTGCTCCCAGTGTAAGTGCATGATACTGAAGCGCAAGCGACCCGGCAAGCCTGTTATCGACCGGCCTGGGCCCGTCTTTACCGGCAAGAAGCTGTCCGATCAAGGATTTCCTGGATGCGCCTACAAGCACCGGGCAACCCGTACGGCTAAAGGTATGCAAATGCCGCATTATTTGCAGGTTTTGCTCCAGGGTTTTTCCAAAGCCGATTCCGGGATCAACGACGATCGACTCAACGCCCCGGCTTCGGGCGTATGCCACCTTTTGCTCAAGGAATTCGAGTATTTCACCGACCACATCCTGGTAGCCTGTTTGCTGCTGCATGGTTTTGGGCGTTCCCCGGCTGTGCATGATCACCAGCGCGGCACGGTGCTCGGCGCACAAATCGGCCAGTTCGGGCGCCGCCCGGAGTCCGCTTACGTCATTGACCATATGGGCCCCGCACTCCAGTGCCCGGCGGGCCACTTCAGGCTTGGTCGTATCCACCGAAAACATAACGCCGGGGAATTCCGGCACGGCACGCTCCAGCACCGGTATCACCCGCGCGAGCTCCTCTGCTTCCGGAACCGGATCGGAACCGGGACGTGTGGACTCCCCTCCCACATCCACAATGGCCGCACCTTCCTCAACCATCTGCCGGATTCGCTGCAGGGCAGGTTCGGTGCCGGCGTAATGGCCGCCGTCCGAAAACGAGTCCGGCGTCACATTCAAAATCCCCATCACACAGGGGGTTGAAACAGCAAGCGCCTTGCCCGCAAGGACAAAGCGCTTGTGTATAGAATCTTCAGAATCAGGACTTCGATCGGGCACGTGTAACCTCTGTAGGTTGAGTTGCAGCGAAACCCGTTATTCTTTAATCATATCTTCCGATTTCTCCTTTTCCGCCCATTCGTCGGCATCCGGGAGAGGATCTTTCTGTTCGTTGATGACCTTGTCATCCCACAGCTCGGCAAGCCGTTCGTTCAGTTCAATATAGTGTTCCCATTTTTCAGGCACTTCATCGTCCGGAAAAATTGCTTCGACAGGACACTCGGCAACACAGGCGTCGCAATCAATACAATCGTCAGGATGGATCGTCAGGAAATTGGGCCCTTCGCGAAATGCGTCAACCGGGCACACTGAAACACAGTCTGTGTATTTACAGTTAATGCAGGGTTCGGCTACTACGTACGTCATTCTGATTACCTTGCTTGGTTTCTATTTTGTAATTGCAATAAAAGCTGAATATCTGTTGCATAAGTACTGACCTATGCCGACAAAGTCAAACATATTGCTAGAAAAAGTCAGATTCAATCCAAATAACCGATGTCCCGTCACTCTGCGAGCATGTGACGAACTGCCTCCAGGGAGCCGTCGTTTTCCGCAGGGTCAAGCCCCAGAATGTGACAGATCATCTCGTAAATATGAATCAGTTCAAACGCTTCCACCTGCATCCCTGATTTGAAATCCGGTCCGTCCGCCAGGAAAAACGTGCGCATTTCCGGCTCACGGTGGTCCCAGCCGTGATTTCCGGCAAGTAATCCGCGCCTTTCGAAAAACGAGCGGCTGGTAATAGACCAGGGGAGCTCGGCGACCATGATAATTTCCGGGGTGCGTCGATGATTTCCGATGCGGTACTCATCGGGGAGCTCGTCCCGGTAATAGACGCGGTAGTGCGACTCTGCCTCTTTAAGGAGGCGGTACACCTCTTCCGTTTTACCCTCATCCGGACGAATCATGGAGACGGGTCCCCAGCCGATGACCCTCACATCAT
The DNA here is from genome assembly GCA_029688905.1 of Balneolales bacterium ANBcel1. Taxonomy (NCBI): domain Bacteria; kingdom Pseudomonadati; phylum Balneolota; class Balneolia; order Balneolales; species Balneolales bacterium ANBcel1. The sequence continues at coordinate 161,041 of JARULB010000003.1, forward strand.
CCAGGTCGATGATCTCATCCAGAAAAATTACTTTATCATCGGATGTGGCGGCCATACCATGGTCCGATACGATGACGATGTTGGTGGTCTCGCGGAGGCCGCTGCGTTCCAGCTCCGCAATCAGATAGCCCATGTCATCATCCATGTCGGCTATGGCTTCGGTCACTTCGATACTATGCGGACCATGACTGTGACCCCGGGAATCCAGGCGGCTGAAATAGAGAGTGATGAAATCAGGACGGCTCTCATCTTCGAGGGTCAGCCAGGTGATAACCGAATCTATCCGCTGCTGATGGGGCAAGGAGCTGTCGTAGCTGTTCCACCGGGTTGGCCGCACTCCAGCAATTTCGGCTTCGCTTCCCACCCAAAACATGGATGCGGTCCGCATTCCCTGATTTTCCGCAGTAACCCAGAGCGGCTCTCCCTCATACCAGCGCCCTTTTACGATTTCGTCCCGGTTGCCGAGACTGAACGTGGCTTCCCATTCCGGATCGTACATGCTGTTGGAAAGGATTCCGTGATTTTCGGGATAAAGGCCGGTAACGATGGAATAGTGATTGGTGAAGGTCAGTGTTGGGAAAACCGGAATAAGATAATCCGCAAGCACTCCGCTGCCGGCCAATGCGTCAAAGTTGGGGGTTTCTGTGCGCTCCAGATACTCCGGCATGAAACCGTCGACAGAAATTAGAATGACCGGGTTGGTTTCCGCGTGTACGGGAATATAGCTGATCAGAATGGCGAGCGCCGCCGCGAGTACTCTTTTTTTCATTGGATCCGGGTGCCTGGATGGAGGGGTGTTTAGTGAAGTATGAAAATATCTGTTTTCGAAACAAAAGACACCCGCTGCCGGTGATTTCGGCTTGTCCGGCGCCAACTGCTCGTAACGCACCGCCGAAACCGGTTTGTTGCCGCTCGTTACGAACGAATTCGACCCTTTCAGCCGAATAGAGCCGGTCAATGAGGGATCAGCCGGGCAGCCGGAAGGTGTATCCCTCTCTGGCCAGTTCGGCGTGAATACCGGTACCAACAACGGCTTTTTCGAGCCTGTCGGAGACGTTGTCCAGGTACTGATCGTCGGAATCGGGGTCAAAGTGTATGAGCATCAAGTGCTTGACCCTGTTTTTTGTGGCTCTCTCAAGAGCGATTTCCCAGGCGGAATGGCCCCAGTTTTTTTTCTTTTCATACTCTTCGAGACTATACTGGGCATCGTGTATCAGCACATCGGCATCCGCCACAAACCGGTCGAACTGCTTCAGGAACGGGTCCTCCCGCTCGTTGGAATCTACATTGATTGCACTCAGCTCGTTATCCGGACAGAAGACGATCACTTTTTTCCCGATTCGGACTTTGTAGATGGCTGTTTCCACCGGATGGTTGGCGGACATATACTGGATGCTGTAGCCGTCATAGTGCTGTACCGGGTGCGACTGCGTATGATACTCCAGCCGCGCCTGCAACATTTGGGATGTCACCGGGAAATAGGTATAGGACATCTGGTCCAGCAGCACCTCCTTGGTATTTCCAGCCATTTGCGGCGGCATGTGGATATCGAAACGGTTATCCGGTGAAAAAAGCGGTTTGAAGAAGGGAAAGCCCTGGATATGATCCCAATGGGCATGAGTAAAGAATATCCGTCCGCTCATGGGCTCGCTGGACTTTGCCAGTTCGTTGCCAAGAGAGCGGATACCGGAGCCTGCATCAAAAATGAGGAGCTTTTTTTGTCCCGGTATGATGATTTGCACACACATGGTGTTCCCGCCGTAGTTCACAAACTTGTTTCCGGCGCAGGGTGTAGATCCACGCACCCCCCAGAACCGGATATCGATGGAATCCCCCAGAATCTCATCGATTTTGTCGGCGAACAAACCGTAGTCCATTGGCTTGTGGAAGAAATCGGTGACGCCTGATGCCATGGCGATCTCCTTTTCCACGGGATAGTCCCTGGTGGTAAGCACCAGTATCGGAATTCCGTTCAGGTCTTCGGTATTCTTGAGGAGCTTGCAAAGATGGAGTCCGTTGCCGTCGGGGAAATGGAGGTCCATGACGATAAGGTCCGGCATAACCTCCCTGACTTTGTCAAGCGCCCCCTCGTAGCTGTTGTGATGATGGAACGTATACCCTTTTTTCATGAGAAAAGACCCGATCAGCTCACAGAGCGTGATGTCGTCTTCAATCATGAGAATGGTAATATTCTTATAGGGATCTTCCATCAATACTGTTTCTCTCTGGCTCGATTACGTAAAGCCGGGCTAATCCGTCCAGTTCGATGATCTGTCTGCCGGAGGCCGCGCAGAGACTACTCCTCCATTTTTTGCCTCAAATCCTCGAGTTTCTCCAGCTTCGCATTCAGCTTGTTCTGTTCTTTGTCAATTTTTTTCTGGATGTCGTCAATCAGTGCATTTCCTTTTCCACCGGGGTTGATAAAGGTCATGGTATCCTTGTATCGCATGATTTCCTCATGCATTTTATCACACTCTTTCTTCAGCTTAAAGTACTCGTCACGCGCGCCTTTGCCGGCCCGGCCTGAAACCGGCTCTTTGCCGGTTGATTCCGAACGGCCCCGGGTGGTGGCACGGAGTTTGTCGTAAAACGTGTCACATGCGGCCTTGTAATCCGAATCGAGTCTGGATTTCTTCTTTATCGGCACAAAGCCGATTTTTTTAAACTGTTCCTGCAGTTCCTTCACCTGTTCCAGGGCCTCTTCGACATTCTCCTGCCCGGCCAGCTTTTCGATTTCAGAGACAATTCCCCGCTTCTTCTCGTAATTGGCCTTCTGATCTTCACGGACGACCCGGTAGTGCTTGCGTCTGTTGTCATAAAACGCATCCATCGCCTTCTTGAACCGGCTCCAGAGCTTGTTGGATTTCCGGCGCGATACCGGACCGGTCTCCTTCCATTGCTTCATCAGGTTCTCAAGCTCGGCTGAGGTCTCATTCCAATTGGTGCTCTCTTTCAGCTCTTCCGCTTTTTCGCACAAGGCTACCTTTTGTGCAAGGTTTTCCTGCTCCTGACGGCGGATTACATCCTGATTCTCACTTTTGATCTTGTTGAACTTCCGGGTAGCCTCGTTAAACCGCTCCCAGAGCTCATCGTTTTTTTCCTTGGGTACGGCTCCCGTATTTTTCCAGTTCTTATGGAGGTTGTTCATTTCCCGCACAGCCAGGGCGAGGTCTTTTTCCTCCGCCAGTGCCTCCGCTTTCTCGCACATCCGGATTTTTTTCTGGATGTTCTTTTTGGTCTGTTTCCGGAACTTTTCGTTGTGCTCGTATTTCCTGTTGAAAAACTCGTCACGAACGGATTTGAACTGCTCCCAGACCCCTTCGGATTGCTCCATGGGAACATGCCCGATTTTTTTCCACTGTTTCGAGAGCAGTTCCATTTCGGCATCTCTCTGGTCCCAGTTCTCGGTATCCGGTCCGAGCGCCGCCACAAGCTGCTTCATTTTGTCCAGTACGGCCAGCTTGCCTGCAAGATTCGCCTCCTCCTTTTCGGCTTTTTTGACGAGGAAAGCGACTTTGTTCTCATTAAACTGTTGCAGCAGATCGGCAAACCTCTTCTCCTGGGCTGAGGCCTCGTCCCCGCCGGGAAGGTCTTTGATCTCCTCCCATCGGCTGCTTATGGAATTGACCTGCTTGATGGCCTGCCATTTCTTTTTGTTGATAACCTCCTGCAACTGTTCCAGAAGCCTTTCCCGCTTTTCCAGGTTGGCCTTTTTCCGTTCCTTCTTTTTCTGATGCCAGGCTTCCTTTCTTTCGGTGAACTGCTTTCTGGCATCATCCCGCTCTTTCAGCAAATCGGCATATCCCGGTTCGGAAGCCAGTGATTCATCCGCCGCCACAATATCCTGCCATTTTTCCTGAATCTGTTCGAAGCCGGCCTGTCCGTGCATCCAGTCGTTCTGTCTTGCCAGGTCACGGGCATGAGAGGCAAGAGCAGCCAACGGGGCAAGGCTCTCAGGCAAGTCTTCACGTCTCTTCTCTTGCGGCTCCGTCCCGGAGCTTTCCGCCGGTTCTTCCGCGCTTTCGGGTTTTCCGTCAGCACTCGCAGCCGGGGCCTCCGCACTTTCCGAAACCTCAGCAGTACTCTCCTCCGGCTCTGAAGTAACTTCAGATGCCTTCGAGTCATTCTCTACCGGCGCGTCAGCGTTTTCCGTCAATTCTGCAGGTTTTTCGGATGTCTCTTCCGGCTCGGACTTCTCCTGATCCGGCTGCGATGCAAGCCCCTCAACTTTCCCAAGCAATGCCTCAAAATCTCCAATGGCCTTCGCCGACAGGATCTCTTCGCGCAGCTGTGCCAGACTGGCCTTTAAATCGTCATTTATCGTCACCTGCTTCAACCGAAGCAATTCGGTATTCACATACTTCTCAAGTTCCGTAAAACGATTTTCAAAGTAAGTAACAGCCTCATCAGCAGCATCCGGTTCAACACGAGCGAGTTCCCTGCCCGAAAAATTTGCACCATCCTTCTGTCGGATGCGTCCGTCGTCTGTCACCGTCACATGTTCTCTTTCCATCAAAATCACTACTTAAACTGGTTTAAATATTTATCAGATTGCTTTATATAACGAAATAACTGCAATAATATCACTTGCAAATCCAGCAAATTGTCATGCGAACCGGATTAAGAACTCTGCCTATAAAACAAAACCATCCACAAGCCTGCAAATTATAGAGCGTAATAGAATAATAAAAATCACAGCGATAACAAACAGGATGGACGGCAATAGAGTGATATAAACTACTTTTTCATGGCCAATTCACCGATCATTAGTCCGATTTTTATGGGAATCCATTTACTGAGCAGCAAGGGAATTCGTAGAAGGGGTCTTGAGAGAGTCATGCCCTGATCCGCGGCTAGGCCTTTCAGACCTCTGAGGGCAACCTCGTCAGCCTGCTGCAGTCCCCTGAAAGCTGACTTCGCCTTGTCAACTCCGGCCACATCCATAAACTCGGTGTTCACCGGTCCGGGGCAGAGTACGCTTACACGCACACCGGTGTGCTTCAGCTCATGCCACAGGCTCCAGGATAAATTGATTACGAACTGCTTTGTCGCAGAATAGACACCAAAATAGGGGATCGGCAGAAAACCGGCCATGGATGCGACATTCAGTACACCGCCGTGGTTGCGCTCCAGCATGCCGGGAAGCAGGGTGCGGGTCAGTGTCACCAGCGAGTTCATATTCACCTGCATCATTTGCTCATAGGTTTCCAGCGGAGCATCCTCAAATCGGCCGTTATACCCGAAACCGGCATTATTGATGAGGATGTCAACGGAGATCCCCTTTTTGTCGAGCTGGTCACTTAGTAACCGGGCACCGTCGGGGTCGGAGAGATCAGCCGCAATCACGGTTACCTCTGCGTCATGCTCCTCACGCAACTCGGCCGCGAGCTGCTCCAGGCGATCCTTGCGGCGGGAAGTGATGATCAGTTCGGCACCCCAGATGGACAGATACCGGGCGAAAGCAACACCGATACCCGAGGAGGCACCGGTTACAAGAACCTTTTTGCTTTTAAAATAATCCATATCTTTCACGTGAAGAGTAAAGGAATTGTCTGTTTTGGGTTTCCCGAAAAGTAACCTTTTTTGTTTCCATTCAGTTCAAATTATTGTAAGATAGGCCGGCATTTGATTTTATTCGCAGTTTCTTCCGCAATGTATTACCGGATCATCATCCGATACCTTTAAATGAGCACGCATCACCGAGAATTTACCATCCTTGTAGTAGAAAGCAACCAACTGAACCTGGAGTTGCTGCTCACCTTCTTCATGCAGAGCGAGTATCGGATCGCGGCTGCAACAACGGGTATCAAAGCGTTGAAGATTTGCGAGGAAATCACACCCGACCTGATCTTGATGGATGTCCAGATGCCTGAAATGGACGGGTTTCAAACGGCGGGAAAACTGCTCAAGAATCCCAAAACCCAGGATATTCCCATCATCTTCACCTCTACGCTCACCGACAGCAATATCATTCTTAAATGCTTTGAAAGCGGAGGGATCGACTACATCAGTAAGCCGTTTAAGAAAGCGGAGCTGCTTGCCAGGATACATACGCACCTCTCTCTGAAAATTCTGCGGGAACAGCTGCAGACCGACCGCGATCACCTGACCGCGATTTTGCACAATATGCTTCCAATGGGGCTGATTAAAAGTCTGAGGAACGGCGAATTCCCAAAACCGGTATCGGTGGACACTGCCGCCACCCTGTTTACCGACTTCAAGAACTTCAGCAGTATTACACAAAAGCTGGGTTCGAAGAGAAGCGTTGATCACCTCAACCAGATCTATTACGCCTTCGACGAGATTGTGGAAGCATTCGGTATGGAGCGGATAAAAACCATTGGTGATGCGTACTTCGCCGTTGGCGGAATCAATACCCATCCTTCCAACATATACCTCTACCCGATTCTGGCCGGACTGAAGTTCAAGGAGTTTGTGGCCTACTACACTGAGCATAAAACCGATGCCGACTGGCAGCTTCGTATCGGCTTTGCCGTCGGACCCGTGACCTCCGGTGTGATCGGCTACCAGAAGATCGCCTATGATGTCTGGGGCGATACGGTGAACCTGGCAAACCATCTGGAACATGTGGGCCGGCCGGGCTATGTCGTTATACCGGAATTTATCTATGACAAGGTCCGGGATTTTGTGACCGTGTCGTTCATGGACACCATCCACTCCAACCCCTGGGGAGAGTTGAACATCTACTTCTGCTCCGGGGTCACCGACAATCTGCCGGAACCACTAAAAGATATCATGCAGGAAATGGATCCCGAGAAACTCTTCAAAAAATCCTCCAGCAAGAAGAGCCTGCTTAAAAAGATCTTCGAGATTCCGGGCTCATCCTGAACAACCAGCCAGTCATGACATTTTTTCCGCCAATGATGAATTGTGCAGATGGACATCCCGCTGCGGAAACGGTATGGTAATACCCTCCTTGTCAAACCGCTGCTTGACAAGTTTGGTCAGGTCCAGCATGGTCATCCAGAAATCGGAGGTTTTTGTCCAGGGCCTGACCAGCAGGTCCACGGAGTTGTCTCCAAGTTTGCCGACAGCAATGAGTGGTTCCGGGGTTTTCAGTACTCGTGGCTCCTCATCAAGGACTTCCTTGACCACCTTCATGGCCTTGTCGATGTCATCACGGTAGCTGATGCTGAAAACCATGTCCACCCTCCTGGTTTCATTCCTGGAGTAGTTCATGATCTCGGAGCCCCAGATTCGGGAGTTGGGCAGGATGACAAATATATTGTCGAGAGTGTGCATTTTGGTCATGAACAGCCCAATTTCATCCACAATACCGATCGATCCCCCGATATTCACGAAATCTCCGTTTTCAAAGGGGCGGAACGAGAGAAGCATCACCCCCGATGCCACATTGCTCAGGGTCCCCTGCATGGCCAGGCCGATGGTCAGGCCGGCCGCACCCAGCAACGCTACCAGACTGGTCGTCTCGAATCCGAATTGAGCCAGCACTGCAATAAGCGTGGCGAACAGAATCACCATCTTCGCCGTTTTCGCGATGAGCGGGGCGAGGGTGTCATCCACTCTTGGGGATGTTTCACACACTCTGCCCAGACGTTTGCCGACCCATCCGGCAACCAGCCATCCGATGATCAGAATGGCGATGGCTCCCAGTACATTCAAACCATATGGAATTACCTGTTCGGCAATAATTTCGTTGATTTCACCTGCCTGTAAATCGTAGTTCATGTCGGATAGGGTTTAACGGTAGTACAATGTGACAGATATGAATGGAGCAACCGGTTACAATTTACGGCAGTCCGTAAAAACTAAAAAAAAAGCAGCCGGAACGTACCGGCTGCCTTTATAATAGCTGATTGATGCACCTGCTTTATGCTATTGCAAATGGCTTCGGAGCATCCATGCAACTTTTGAGTGGTTTCTCAGGCGCTCGGTGACAATGTCAAGTGACGCCTCATCCTCGCCGTCTTCACATGCGGGGAGGGCCTTTCTCGCGGTACGGATGACCGTCTCGTTGGCCTCCTGGAGGCGCTTAACCATTGTTCGTTCATCCGGCACCCCTTCCTCCTCGGTGATACTGGTGAGTTTGGAGTACTCCTTGAACGAACCCGGAGCAAAATGTCCCAATGTCCGGATCTGCTCGGCAATATCATCAATGGCTGTGGCCAGCTCGGTATATTGTTCTTCGAACATTTCATGAAGCGGCTGGAAGTTCATTCCCGTAACATTCCAGTGGTAGTTGTGCGTCTTCAGGTAGAGCATATAGGTATCCGCCAGCAGATGGCTTAACGCTATTGCGATACGTTCACGCTTTTCATCCGGAATTCCGATGTCAATATTGGCATCTGTTTTTTCAATTACGCTGTCCATAATAGTTTCCTCCTGCAGTTTTGCTTTATTAATGTTCTATCGAACGTTTTTCTTTTACACTACGCTCAACGAAACTGAGCGGTAATTCGTTCTGTTTCCCGGCATGCGGCACACGTTGCCGTCGTACCTGGGAGAACAGCGGTCACTCTCACGGACAATCCCGGTACCCGTACAATGCGAACACGTCTGAGTCCGGGTTTTTTGTTGCCTGGAAAGCGGTACCCAGGGATTCGCGCAATATGCGTCAGTTGCGGTTTCGATGATACACAAGCAGCCGCTTGAAATCTTTCGGGACCTGCGCTTCGAGTCCCACGACGGTGTCGGTTACGGGATGGATAAACTCCAGGCGCGAGGCATGCAGTGCCTGCCGGTCGATCAGTTTCTCCTCCTGTTCGTCTACGGAGTAGTGCCGATCGCCAACCGTGGGATGACCGATTTCCGCCAGTTGCACCCGGATCTGGTTTTTCAGGCCGGTCTCCAGCGCCACTTCCAGCAGACTCGAGTCCCGAAAGCTTTCAATAACCCGAAAGTGGAGAGACGCACGGGTGCCGTCCGGATCTTTTTCAGATACCACGACATTCCGAAATCCCTCTTTCACCCGTTTCATATAGTGAACCAGCTCGCCTTCCGGCGGATCGGGTATTCCTCGCACCAGTGCCAGATAAATCCGCGCCGGCTCATGATTGCGAAACTGCTCAATCAGCCGGCCGCAAGCCCTCCTGCTTTTCGCGAAGAGTACTACGCCACTTGTAAAACGATCGATCCGGTGTACCGTGTGGGCGCTTTTCTTCTCTTTTTCCAGGTAGTCGTCCAGGCGCTCCTGAAGATTGGCGGATTTCATTCCGGGGATGGGAACCGTCAAAATTCCTGCCGGCTTGTTGACCGCAATCAGGTGCTTGTCCTCATATAATATCTCCGCCCGAACACGGGGGGTCAGCCGCACGTAGCCTTTCTGTTTTTTCATCGGTACAGGTGATTCGTCTGGTTAATAGTCCGGCAGGGAGGTTACCGGTGTCCGGCCGCTTCGAGCTTATCAAGGAAAACCCGGCTCTCCTGGTCGTCCGGAAAACGGGCAATACAATTGAACATAACGATTTTGGCTTCGTTCAGCTTTTTCTGATGAACCAAAACCGCCGCATAATTACGCAGGATGAGCGGTGTTTCGCCGCCGTGGCGGATACTGGAACGTATCACCTCTTCGGCCTCACCATATTTCTTCCGGGCAACAAGGGCATCGAAAAGTTCATTGAGGATGCCTACGTGGTCTGGCCAGTGCGCCAAAGCGGACCGGTACGACTCTTCCGCGCGTTGCCAGAACCCCAGCAGGCTGCAGACCGAGCCCATCATGAAGTGTGAAAACGCAAGGTCGTCTCCGGAAGCCCGGCTGAGGTAGTCCACCAGCTCGTCACCAATGGCGCGCAGGCTTCTAACCGACGATTGCAATGTGCGTTCGTCTTCATTCTCATCCGCACGGTCCATCTCATCCGACAGATCCACAATTTGTTCGGAGAGCTGCAGAAGCCGGTCTTTCAGTGATGACGGTTCGTTGTTCACCATGGATGCGACGATTGCCGGGCCCGGCGGGCACGGATGAGCGGCCTAAATGCTCAGATCGACATCGTGTACATTTCTGAGAATTTCCGCGGCGTTCTTGTCATTTTGCTGCATGACCCGGTGCTCGAGGTTGGTAATCAGGCCGGGTCGGGCCTCATCGTAGGCCTCTGATTTGGCCTGGTCGGAAGTTGTTGTTCGAATCAGGACATAGATGTCGTCTGCCCGGACAACGCTGTAGAGCCCGTCTTCATTAAACGCGTGGGACCGCAGCTCTTCATATTTTTTGAACAGTTCGGAGAACGCCCGTGAATTTGCCGCCCGTTCGATAATCTCAACATCATCCGGCCCTTCGGCACTCAGCGGAATGTGGCACAGGTAATAAAACTTGTCCTGATAAAGCATGGAATTTTCTTAAATCGCAGGTTTAATAATCGGGTAATTGATAATGCGGTAATGTACAAAAATATGTGACAAATTCCGTCATCCCCTCTTCTCGAGAAAACGGGTCAATATGCCATGCGCCCGCTCGATATCTTCCGTAAACACCGATTCATCTCTTGTGTGATAGGGGTGGATGGCCGGCTCAATGGCCACCGAAGGAATACCGTGCCCGTGGTTTTTGTTGAACTCCACTCCGTAGTGAAGATAATCGTTGGTATTGTTGGAAAGCATGATGCCGGGATCCAGGGCGAGCAGCTCATCCCGCAGCCGGACGGTCTCCACCTTCTCTTTTTCCCCCGGTTTGATCCCCGTGAATTTCCAGTGTTCGCTGTACAGGGCCACACCCCGGTCGCCCCTGAAAAGCGGCGTGGTGTCTATCGTGATGACGCACTCCGGCAGCTGCCCCGTCTCAATCAGGTGCCTGGCAATCCTCTCGGCCCCGATCCCGTGGTGCAGTCCGGCGCCTCCTTCTCTCAGCAGATGTGGATGGTGTTTAAGGCCGTAACTCTCCTCCATTTCCGAAAAGAGCAATATTAGCGGAGGAAAGTTCCGTACTGCCGACTCCCCGGCAAGCGCCATGGCAAGGGCCAGGCCCACGGAATTATCCATCTGGCCGGTAACGCGGTCATCATCCACCGTAAAAGGGAGTGTCTCCGGCGGCGACTCCCCGAAATGATTAATTTTGTCGAGATGGGCCGCAAGCGCAACCGGTTGTCGGTCAGGCTGACCGGGAATCAGCGCCACAAGGTTGTTGTCAGGCACATGGACAATCTCCGCTCCTTTGACTGCCGACAGATTTTTTTTAACTACCGGATGGAGAAGGTTTTCGTACGATGAAAAGGACGGGACGACGGCGACATCCCTGAGGATGGACAAGAGGCTGTTCATGGAGTATGAGGTTTTTTGTGCAGTCAATTTGGCCGGAGCGCCGCAACGCCACCAGTACCGACGGATAATATCGTTTTCTCCAAAGAGTGGGTACCAAAAAGGCGATATCGCAAATCCGGTTCAGAATTCGGCAACAATACACCCGTCCGGATAGCGTTTCTCAGCTGGCGCAATGTATTGTTGCATATCTTAGCTACCGAACGTATTTTCGTGTTTCGAGCGTGTGGCTTGCACCGACTTACTTAAAATTTTTCAGTACCTACAACATGGATATCGATACCCGAAACAGGATAATCAGCGGCGTCCTGGCAGTTATTATTATCGGCCTGGCGTGGCTGCTTTATGATTCTATTACCGGACCTTACGAAAAAATCGAGCGGCAGCGCGAAATCACCGAACAGGTTCGCCACAGAATGATGGTAGCGAGGGACGCTCTTGTTGAACACCAACGCAGGGAAGGGGGTTTCCCCGAAACGCTGGATGAACTGGTTGAGTGGTTGAAAACCAATGATGAGATGGTTCAAAAGGGAGATTCTCTTTTTGCTTTCCGTCCCCCGTCACAATATCATCCGGATTCCGTAATTTACTCTCCGAGAACCGGGCAGCGTTTTCAGTATGCATTAAACGACACCATCCGGCCTAATATTTATCTGCTTGAAGACCCGGATACCGATGACAGAATCGGCTCCCTGGAACGTACCAACCTGCTGAACGCTACCAACTGGAACTAACCGCACCGTCATGCCGGCTATGGATGCGCAACTTGGGATTAATTTCGATTCCAACAAATTATTTTACGCGGTATCCCGTCCGGCAAAAACCGGTGTAGTTGAGCATATCGGATGTATCGATTTCTCATTCGACCTGATCCATTCCGTCAGCACGCGTGATCCGGAAACTTTCCCCGGCGTATGTGATACTCTTCACAACTTGATGAAGGATCACAACACCGCTCGATCGTTCGCCGTTTCCCCCCCTTCTTTTGAGTTGTGGAGCATTATTCCCAAGACGGTTTTTGACGAAAACCAGGAACGCGAGGCTCATCTGAACATACTGATGCAGGGGATGGATTCCGGTCAGGCCGACCTGCAGTGGCACTCGCTGAGCAATCGGGATTTCAAATTGCTCTCTGCCAGGCGCAAAGACGATATCCTCACCTTCACCTCCCTGCTTGGAAACGCCGGTCAGGATCACCTCTTTTCGGACTTCCAGATCGGCCAGCAATGGCTCCGGCACAGTCAGTTTCGCGGCTCATTCCTGTCGGTATCCTCCTACAAAGGCCGCTTGAGTATCTCTTCCTATCTTCTCGGCAAGCTCAGGGCCGCCACGTTTTTCTCCTATGATGACATCCGGGACCTGCCTTATCACTGGCTTCAGCATGCCTCCCATCTTTCATGGATCCAGGGCCTTCATGAATATGTGATGGTTTTTGGCGAGCATTCGGGAGAGATCGTTGAAACGCTCAGCACGTACTGGGACGACTCCTCCGACATCCTGGTCATGGACAGCCTGAAGAAAATGCAGGTCACTTCCGAAGAAGAGACTTTCAGCTTCCCACTGGAACGTGCCTTCCCGGCCGTGCTTCTGTCGGTATCATAAACCCGCTATGAGAATCATTACCGGAACACTTAAGGGTCGCCGTTTTGCCGCTCCGAAAAATGTCGAGATAAGGCCTACATCCGACCGGACAAAAGAGAGCATGTTCGCGGTTATTGAAGTCCGGAAGCATATTGCCGGCAGCGATGTCCTGGACCTTTTCGCCGGAACGGGCAATCTTGGCTTTGAAGCAATTTCCAGGGGAGCGGAGCGGGTCTGCGCTGTGGAAGCTTCCCCAAAAGCCGTCGAAAACCTGGAAAAACAGGCTTCCCGGTTCGGAATCGACAAGAAGGTGCAAAGTGTCTGTTCAACCGTAGAGGCGTGGCTCAGAAATCCCGGCCAGCCGTATGACCTTGTTTTTGCAGATCCTCCGTACGATTATGCACACATGGTTGATTTGCCGGAAATCATTATCCATAACGGATGGTTAAAAGAAGACGGCTGGTTCCTTCTGGAGCACGACAAACGCCATAATTTCGTGGATCATCCACATTGTGCGTTTTCCAAACCCTATGGCCGAACCATCGTCACCATTTTCACCAGAGACCCGGTCTCCAAAACGTGACCCGGGCCCGTCCCGGCTCACAGGGATTCACATGATGCCGGAAAGCGCCACCGGCAGGAGTACCGGCAGTGGGAAGCGACCGACGTCTGCTTCACCGGAAAAACAACCGATATCCCGGACTAAACCGAAACCTAATAGGAGGGCATCGTGAATGTAATCTACCCAGGCTCCTTCGACCCAATCACTTACGGGCACCTCGATATTCTTGAAAGGGCGACCAACCTGTTCGACCGGGTCTACATCACCATCGCCGTGAATACACGCAAAAACTCCATCTTCACTCCGGAAGAGCGACAGCATCTCATTCGGGAGAGCATCGATACCAAACCCTGGGGAAACAAGGTGGAAATCCACCAGTTCACCGGTCTGCTGGTCGATTTTGCCCGCTCAATGAATGTCAAGACACTGATCCGGGGTGTGCGACAGTTTTCCGATTACGAGTATGAGTTCCGTATGGCGCTCATGAACCGCAAGCTCGATAATGACATCGACACCATATTCCTGATGCCTCGCGAGGAGCTTACTTTTGTTTCCGGCTCACTCGTGAGAGAGATTGCCCATTGGGGAGGCGATCTGAGCCACTTCGTCCCGGAAAATGTAGCCGAAGCTCTGAACAGGAAGTACCGGTAAACCCCTGTTTACTTTTCGTTTTTTTGAATTCCGGAATTGAATAACCGTAGCGAATACCACACGGGTTTTGTATATTTACGTGCTTTTGGAGTAGAAGCGTATTATTAGTGACTGTAAACCCCCAACCTCACCAGATACTATTATGATCGCACAACGAGTGCAGGCTATAGCACCTTCAGAAACCATGAAAATTTCCGGCCGCGCCAAAGAGCTTCAGCGGGAAGGAAAATCCGTCATCTCATTAAGCCAGGGCGAACCCGATTTTAAAACTCCGGAGCACATATGTGAAGCGGGCATACAGGCTATCCGTGACGGACATCACGGATATACGGTTAATGCCGGCACCCCGGAGCTTCGTGAAGCGATCTGCGCCAAGCTTAAAGAAGAAAACGGACTCTCCTACACTCCGGATCAGATCCTTTTGTCCAACGGCGCGAAACAGTCGATCGGCTTCTCTTTGTTTGCAACCATCGACAAGGGTGATGAGGTCATCATTCCCGCGCCTTACTGGGTCTCCTATCCCGAGATGGTCAAAATTGCCGACGGCACACCGGTAGTTGTTGCCACGGAATTTGATAACGACTATAAAATGACGGCCGACCAGCTCCGCCAGGCAATTACTCCCAAAACCAAAATGTTGATCCTCTGCTCGCCTTCCAATCCCACCGGAAGTTGCTACACCAAAGAGGAACTTGCCTCGCTTGCCGATGTACTGCGCGAATATCCCGGCATTATGGTGCTCTCCGATGAGATCTACGAATATATCGTATTTGACGGCGAGCATGTGAGCATTGCCCAGGCGGCTCCCGATCTGATGGATCGCATTCTGCTGATTAACGGTTTTTCCAAAGGATTTGCCATGACCGGCTGGCGGCTGGGTTATCTTGCCGGACCCGCACAGGTCGTCAAGGCGGTGTCAAAAATCCAGAGCCAGGAAACCTCTGCACCATCCACCATATCCCAGAAAGCGGCCGAGGCGGCCTATAACAGTCCGCGCGACTCTGTTAAGGAGATGGTCAAGGCTTTTCGCGAACGCCGCGACTACATGATCAAGGCACTCAATGAAATCGATGGGGTCAACTGCTTTAATCCCGGCGGTGCGTTCTACGCTTTTCCCGACATATCCACCTATCTGAACTCCGTGACGCCCTCAGGACAAAAGATTGCCAACAGCACCGATCTATGCATGTTCCTGCTTGAAGAGCGCGGACTCGCAGCTGTGCCTGGCGACGCCTTCGGCGAGCCAAACGGCATCCGCCTCTCTTACGCGGCTTCCATGGAGCATCTGCAGGAAGCGATCAAACGGCTGCGCGAAGGCCTTGCTGCCCTCAAAAAGCAATAAACTTTTTCCTTACAGGCGGTGTTTACCACAACGATAAAAAGAAACCGTTACCATAAGCTGTAGTAGAAATGCCAACGTATCAGTACAAAAGGGAAGACGGAAGCACGTTTGAGATCATCCAGAAAATGTCGGATGAAGCGTTGAAAACCTGTCCGAAAACCGGCCAGAAGGTCAAACGAATCATCTCGGGCGGCGGCGGCGTGGTGTACAAAGGCAACGGATGGTATGTGACCGATTACAAGAACAAGTCGAACGACAGCAGCAAGGATTCCGGCAAGAAACAAGGCGCCGGAGGCGCGTCTTCATCCGGGAACGGCGCCGAAAGCAAACAGCCCGCCAAAAGCAGGGAAGTGGCTTCCTGAGGCGGTTTCTTCTTTTCGAACTAACACCTCCGAAACCTCGGATCTACAAACCCGGATTCACTTAAACCAACCGGCTGTTCCGGCCGGATCAGCATATGAACCATGTCGATTTGGGTAAAGCCGGAGAAGACAGAGCGGTAGCGTTTCTGGAGTCCAGGAACATGACAATCCTGGACAGAAACTACCGTTTTATGCGGGCCGAGGTGGATATCGTTGCGGCAACCGACCGGGAGATTGTATTTGTCGAGGTCAAAACCCGCCGAAGCCGCACCTTCGGGGAACCTGAGGAGAGTGTCGACAAAAAGAAAAAGCAACAGCTGTTCAAAGTGGCGGAAGCCTGGATGCACGAACGACGGATGGAGGGGGCACCAGTCCGGTTCGATGTGGTCACCATCATGAATCCCGGCAGAAAAGGGGAAGAGATAAATCACATCGAGGGCGCCTTCTGGTATGTGTAGACCGTTGAGTTTCACAGCCAGGTAAAACGCCGCCCGCCGGGAGCGGGCATCTCACCATTTCCAAAACGGGCATTT
Organism: Balneolales bacterium ANBcel1; assembly: GCA_029688905.1. NCBI lineage: Bacteria > Pseudomonadati > Balneolota > Balneolia > Balneolales > Balneolales bacterium ANBcel1. The sequence goes on from JARULB010000003.1 coordinate 177,304, forward strand.
CCTCTGATTTCCATAGCGGGATATCTTTATTCCGTTATGGATGCGTTGTATCGTAAAATGGGTTATTTTAGGAAAATGTAATCCTGAAAATAGCCGGTCTCATGAATTTCCGCTTTCTAAATCCCCTCCGTTGGCGCCGCTCACTGCTTTTATCGGTGCTTCTGCTGCTGCTTATCCTCTGGTTTGGTTTCCTCGATACATACAGTGTCCGGACACGGGTTCAGCTGAACATGGAAAAGGAGGAGCTTATTTTGGAAACCGAACGTCTCCAGTCAGAGACCGCAAAAATCCAGGAGATGCTGGATGAACTGGACTCCAACCCCGAGATGCTGGAGCGCATTGCCCGGGAGGAGTACGGCATGAGAAAACCCGGTGAAACCATTTATCGCATTCAGGAATAGACGGCCGGCAAACCGGCACACGGTCCATCCAGCAGTTTCATACCCTGCAGGCTTCGCAGTTAACTTCTACCAGTATTCAAATATATCTCATGATCTCCATTGGTATTGACCTTGGCGGAACCAATATAAAATCGGCCCTGATTCACCAGGATGAGGGACTTCTGTCCCGGCACTCCGTTCCAACCAACGCCGACAGCGGACCCGAAACCGTGCTTGACCGAATCGCGGAAGCCGTTATCAAGGCAAGGGACGATGCCCCTGACGCACCGGTTGGCGTCGGCATCGGTTCACCCGGCATCATATCCATGGACCGCACCTCCGTATCCAGCCCACCCAACTTCCCCGGCTGGGATACCATCAACCTGAACACCGAAATTAAAAAGCGCACCGGCCTGCCCGCCGTGGTTGAAAACGATGCAAACCTGATGGCGCTCGGCTGCTCTCGCTTCGGCGTGGGAAGGGAAATGGAGAGCCTTATCATGCTCACGCTGGGTACCGGTGTCGGCGGCGGTATCATCTACAACAGGGAACTGTTCCGTGGGACAACCGGTGGTGCCGCCGAACTCGGCCATGTGATTATCGATTACAACGGACCGGAATCCAACAGCAATGCCAAAGGCGGAGTTGAAGCCTACCTCGGACAACGATTCATGATCCGAAATGCACTGCCGCTGATCAAGGACCATCCGGAGAACCCCCTTTGCCGCAATTTCATCGACAACCCCGACCGGCTGGAACCGCGACACCTCAGCGAAGAAGCGGATAAAGGCAATCCGCTGGCCATTGAAATCCTGGCCAACGCCGGCCGCATGCTGGGTTTTGCCATTGTAAACTACGTGCATACGCTTGATATTCGAAACATCGTCGTTAGCGGCGGTGTCGCAAAAGCCGGCGACCGGATTCTCGAACCGGCCCGCAAAGCCGCCAGGGAACGTCTCATGCCTCCCTTTCTGGAAGGATTTGAAATCCGCTATGAGACGCTCGGAAATGATGCCGCCCTTCTGGGTGCCGGAAGCCTGGCCTTCGAGCACATTGCACCTCACCGCTAAGCATTCCCCCTGTGCCTTCAGCACGTTTCTGTATCCTGACTTTTCTGCTTCCGGTTCTTTCGGGGATGATGCTGGTCTCCCTTGAGGCTCAAACCGTGCAGGCTGTGGAGCCTTCTCACGACCCCGTGAGATTCTCCTCCCGGGATTCCCTCATTTTTTCCACCCGCGATGAACGTATCGCCACTCTGTACGGCAATGCACGGGTCGGAAACGTTCAGGGAGAACTTACCGCGGGAACGGTATTGCTCAATCTGGATAAGAACGAGATGAGCGCACGGGCCGCCGAAGACGCCGACACCCTCTCCCAACCGGTATTGCAGCGGGGCGAGGATCGGGTCAGAAGCAGGAGAATCTCTTATAATTACGAAACCGACAAGGGAAAATTCGAGGTGGCCCGCATGGCTATGGACCAGGGGAACGTCATCGGAACACAGGTCAAGAGAACCGCTCCCCATGTGGTTTTTGTGGAGGACGGTTTGTACTCGACCTGCGATCTTGACCATCCCCATTTCTATATCCGTGCCGCCCGCATGAAAGTGGTAGACGAAGAGGAAATCTTTTTCACCAGGGCCCGGCTCTATATTCTGGATATTCCCTACCCGCTGGTATTCCCGTTCGGCTACGTCCCCTCCAGCATCACACGGCGACAATCCGGCATTCTGGAACCCTCCTTTACCTATCAGGATCAACAGCGCAGGGGACTCGGACTCCAAAATCTCGGCTGGTTCCAATATTTCAGTGACTACGTGACCGGCCAGGTTTCCATGGATGTGTTCACCTCCGGAACCTATTACCTCAACTCCACCGTCAATTACCGCAGAACCGACCGGTATAACGGTAGTATCCAGCTGGGCTACTCCCGAGACCAGGGGATGGAGCCGACCGATCCCGATTTCAGCAGAAATATCCAGCGCAGGATTGCCGTCAATCACAGACAGACCATCAATCCGTACTCTTCCGTCAGTGCCAATATCAATCTCCGAACCGCCGATTTCCACAATCGTAACTCCTATGACGTGGATGAGCGTGCCGAGGTGAGCACCCAGTCGAATATGTCCTACAACTTCAATCACCCCGACGGTATTTACACCTTCAGCGCATCCGGAGCCCATTCCCTGAATTTTGCCACCAACGCTACAAGCCTTACCGGTCCCAACACCAGCTTTTCCCTGCGACGCCTGACACCCTTTCAGCGGTCCGGGCCCGGATCCGGTGAATCGTGGTACGAATCCATCTCTTTCCAGTACCGGAACACCGTCAACTCACGCTTTAACTTTACCCCTTCGGATGACTCCGACGTCGGCTTTCTGGAGGCCCTCTTCCACCCGTCGAGACATCGTGAAGCCACCGGCGACTTTCGGCATATCAATATCGGTATGCGGCACAACGCCTCCGCCAATGCCCAACTGCTCAGCAACCAGTTTGCAAACCTGACATCCAGCATCACTTTCACGGAATACTGGTATCCGGAAACCCTGCGCCGGGAATGGGATCCCGATCAGGAGCGGGTCGTCTCACGCATGGAAAGCGGATTTGCGGCCGGAAGAGATTTTTCGACCAGCCTAAGCGCTAACACCACTATCTACGGCACCAGTCAGGCCCGCATAGGACGTTTCGAAGGATTTCGTCACACCATGCGTCCGTCCCTTAGTTTCAGCTACAGCCCGGATTTCAGTGATTCCTTTTGGGGATACTACCGGGATGTTCAGTCCACCGCCGATGGAGACACCCAGCGCTACTCCATCTTTCAGGGTGGAATTGTAGGCGGACCCGCAGCCGGTGAACAACGCACACTGAGCTTGAGCATCAACAACGTTCTGGAAACCAAAGAGGTGAGACGGGACACTACCGGGGAGCGCAGGGAGAATACCGTCAGATTGATCGACCAGCTTAATGCAAGCGTAAGTTATAACTTTGCTGCTGAGAGCTTTAATCTCTCTGACCTGAGAACTTCTTTCAGGACATCCTTCATCCAGAATATCAATCTTTCCGCGAATGCCACTTTCAGTTTTTACGACACCGATGAGGATGGCAGGCGAATTGACCGGTACCTGTGGCAGGAGTCAAACCGCTTTATGCGCATGACCAACTTCTCCATGACGGCCAGCACGCAATTCAGCAGCGGGGGCGCCCGGCGGCCGGAGCAAACCACCTGGTATTATCCCGAGCACTACGACCCGCTGGATCAATCCCGCTTTCATCCGGTAGACCGGGCCATCATGGAGGGTCGTGTTTACCGGACCGACCTCCCCTGGTCGTTCAACGTCAATTTCAACTATCGCTGGAACCGAACCGCAACCGGCGCCTCGCAAAAGAGCGCTCAGATTGAAGCAACCAACATCCAGATGCGTCTCACTCCGGAGTGGCAGTTCAGTACCCGCATCGGCTACGACCTCATCCAGAAACAACTGACCCCGGCGCGCTTCAATATCACAAGGAATCTGCATTGCTGGGATCTCTCTTTTCAGTGGAATCCGTTCGACGATATGAAGTTCTTCCTGTTCCGGCTGACGGTGCGCGACACCCGTATTCAGGGCCTGATCCAGAAACTACCCGGCCTGAATAATCTTGAGCGTCAGCAGAGTCCGATCAACCGGTTCCGCTGACAGCGGGATTCGCCTGACGGATCCAAGCGCAGGTTAGTCAGTAAATCCGGAATCCCGAAGTTTCTTTTCCGTGAGTCCCTCGCCGCCAGAACCGCCCCCTCTTTTGTCCTGGCCGGCACCCATGCCAAAAAAGTCCATCTTCGGCGTGTTTGAAGCGGATCGGGGGCCGGAAGAGGCCGGCTGGCCCGATCCGGGGGAAAAACCGGAACCGGCACCTGTTCCTGATGTCTGACCGCCCTCATCATAACCGGAGGTGTGTTCGCCGGCACGATTTTGCATGAACCGAAGCACATATTTGCCAAGAATGTCAAACTCCAGGTTCACGCGATCCCCTCTCTTGCGATCGCTGATCACCGTATGCTCCCAGGTGTAGGGGATGATGGCCACGGTGAAATCCTGCGCCGTCTCCCGCGCTATGGTCAGGCTGATTCCGTCTATCGCAATACTGCCCCGCCCGACGACAAGGTCTCTCCACTCGGGGTCAAACGTTATGGTGACCAGCCAGTTGGTTCCTTCCTTGCGAACATCGGCTACAACGCCGGTGGTATCGACATGCCCCTGAACGATATGGCCGTCAATGCGCTGCGCCAGCGACAGAGACCGCTCCAGGTTAACCCTGGAGCCGGCTTTCAAACTGCCCAATGCGGTTTTTCGCAGTGTCTCTTCAACGACCTGTACCGACACCGAGTTTTTATCCTGCCGGACCACCGTCTGGCAGACACCATTAACACACAAACTGTTGTCCACCTCGAGGGAATCGGCCAGTTCACAGGAAATGGTCAGCTCCTTTCCGCCTCCGATGTCACGGACCGATTTCACGGTACCCAGCTCTTCAATAATTCCATTAAACATAACTCGTTCACCTCCGGTAAACTTAAAATGTGAATATGCGACCTCCCATCTGTCTGACGAACCCCGTTTTCCGGGATATCATTCGGACAGGCAGTGTCAACACCATCCCGAAATTTCTAAAAATAGCCGGTAAACAGCATGTCGTCACCTGTTTTTTTCCATTCGCCAGAGCGGAACTCAAGAATTTCACTCATTCGGTCGATGCCAAGGCCGAGGAAGCTCCGCGTTCCGCCTCCCAGCATTTTGGGCGCGATGAACAGGTGGAGCTTGTCCACGAGATTTTGCCGGACCAGGGCGGAGGCCAAATGGTTTCCGGCTTCCACCAGGATGGATGTGATTCCAAGTGCACCCGCCTCACTGATCACCTGTTCCAGATTGGCATGGCCTTCCAGTTCGGTCACGTTCAACGTTTTGCCGCGAAATGTATCCGGCTGAAGTAGGCTTAGCGCCGGATCCTTTTCGAACCCGGACGGGCGGTTGCCGCAGGTCACTCTTATGGTTTTCTCTTCGTGGATATCGCTGAAAAGGTGCAGGTCGTCCGGCAGAGTACCCGGGCCGTCAATCACAATTCTGCGCGGTTGCCTGCCGCTGACATGCCTGACCGTGAGCCGGGGGTTGTCCATCAATGCCGTGTTCCTGCCTATGAGGACCGCATCGTACTCGCTGCGCCACTGGTGAACCATCTTCCGGGCCGACGTGCCGGTGATCCACCGGGAGTCGCCGTCCGGAGCCGCTATATACCCGTCCAGTGTCTGTGCCACCTTGAGAATCACGTAGGGTTTGCCGAACCGGATATTGAACAGGAACGTCTCGTTAAGGCGCATTGCTTCATCCTCAAGAAGGCCGGTCTCGACGGCGATGCCCTTTTCCCTCATAATTCGCAACCCATCTCCGTTCACTTTCGGATTGGGATCTCTCATGGCAACCACCACCCGCTTCAACGGGTATCTGGCAAGCTCAAGGGCACAGGGCGGGGTTTTTCCGTGATGAGAGCAGGGTTCGAGGGTGACATATACGGTGGCGTCGATCAAATCGGAGCGGTCACGTATGCTGTTCAGTGCATTGATTTCGGCGTGCTCCTTGCCGTAGCGTTCGTGATATCCTTCCCCAATCAGATCACCGTCTCTTGAATAGATAGTACAGCCAACCAACGGATTGGGAGCTACATATCCCTTCCCTTTGCCGGCGAGCCTGAGAGCCCGCTTCATCCGTTTTTTGTCTGTCGAGGAGAACCCCATAACCGGGTGGGCTGCTCAAGCGGCAGCCCCTTGCGATAATTACATCGGAGCCTGCGGCTGCATCATTCTCTGCTGTACGCGGAAGTCGCGAATATCGGCGCCTGCCTTCACGCGATCCACCCATACCTCTGTAAAGGCCTGGTTTTTCCGCTGCTGAAGTGTATTGCGGATTTCACGGCGATCACTGCTCGAAATTGCCGAGGGATCCGCCATGGTACGCTCGTCGACTACCATCACAAAAGCCGCATTATTGCCATCAATCACAGGCGAAAGACGGCCTTCCGGAAGTGAAAAAGCCGCGCCTACCAGTTTTGGTTCCCGTCCGGCACCGGACACGGTAGATGCGCTCAGGCGAACACTTTCGACAGTCCGCACCTGTTTGCCATGCTGCTCGGCAAATGCTTCAAGCGACTGATGGCCCTCGAGCATCTCGTTGACCCGCCGGGTCATGAGCTCTTTTCTTTTCTGGTCACGCACCAGGGACTCAACCTGCGACCGGACCTCTTCCAGAGGACGCGGGCCTTCAGGAATCACTTCATCCACCCGGAACACGATAAATCGCTCTTCGGTTTCGATCACATCCGAAATATCCCCACGGCGCATGTGGGCCAATTCGTTGAGCAGAAGACGGCTCTGACCCAGCCCCGCAATAAACGGGCTGCCTTCGGTGGCAACGGCCTCCTCTACGACAAAACCACTGCGCTCGGCTTCGTCGACAAATCCGTCAGCCTCTGCGAAATACTGGAAATCTTCAGCTTCATTTGCCAGACGCTGAATGGTCTCAAAAGGATCGGCTTCAATATCACGGCTCAGATCCGCAAAGCGTACTTCGCGGTTTGTTCTGTCTACCAGCTCCAACAGAGAAATATTGTCTTCTCCCTGGATGGGGCCTGCAATTTGTCCGACAGCGGTATTCGATACCACATTGGCCAGAACATCCTCCGACCATCCTCCGCGTGAGACATATCCAAGTTCACCGCCCCGTTCAGCCGATGCACTGTGACGCGAATACGAACGGGCAAGCTCTGCAAAAGATTCTCCCCTGTTCAATCGCTCCATCAGCTCATATGCCAGGGCCCGGTCCTGATCGTTATTTCTGAGCCTGATCTGACGCACCCGCTCGTAGGTCTGGTCGGAGGAACGCTCTTCCAGCAACCGGAGCATGTGTGCCCTGTTGTTGTAGATATAGGGTTCGGTCACATCATCTACATCGAGTTCAAACACGCGAAGATGCTCCCGGCGAACTTCATTCGGACTCAGGAAGCTGTCGAAGTAGCTGGTTTCCGAAAAATTATTGCGCAGAAACTGTTCCGCGTTTTCGGCCTGGCGGAAGTCTTCGCGCAGATCGGCCAGCTGATTCAGTACTCTGGCAGTATCTTCCGGGGTCGGTTCAATGGAGAACGTGACGTAGGAGAAGCGCCATGACTTGTTTCTGTGGAACCTCTGCTTGTTGTTATTATAAAATGCCTGGATGTCGGAGTCCGCGATTTCAATTTCATCCGAGGAGATGTCGGAATAGGGAAAACGGACATACCGGAGGCTTGCACGGCTGTTCTGCTCCTTATAATGCTGTTGAATTTCAAAATCGCTAACCCGCAACGAGGCTTCAAGGTACTGGTTGAGCTTTTGCTGGCGGCGCTGCTCGCGAAGCTGCTGCTCGATCATGATCCAGATTTCCCTGTTCTCCGGTGATTCGATGGCATTCTGCAGGGCAATACGATCGATGGTGCCGTCTTCGCGGGTAAACTGCTGACGGATAAAGGGATCGGGGTTGTCGCCGGTGACCATTTCAACCAGTTCGCGGTCGGTAACCGTTATGCCAAGATCCCGCATCCTCTGCTGCAAGATTCTGTCAACCACCAGCTGCTCCCATGCCATCTCCTCGTACTGGGCACGCACTTCGGTATCGGGACTGGCGCCCGTCTGCTCACGATGCTGCTCAGTAAAAAGATTGACACGCTGGTTGAACTCGGCATAGGAAATGGGCTCCCGGTTCACTTCGCCCATATTTCTGGGACCGGCCATCATGGCATCGAATACCTGGGTATCCGCCAGTACCCAGAGAAGACCGAAAGAGAGGATGAGAATCCAAATGATATATTTGGTGCCGGATCTAAGTTTTTGCATCAAACCCATAGAAAAACCTCAGGAACGAAATTTAAATAGATATATCTGGTGGTATAAAAGCTGTTAAGATAGCTTGAAAATATACGGCAAATACCGCGAATTACAAAGTCCATAAGGACAACGTCCGGGTGCCGGTTTTCTTGCCGCACGCAGGCTGTATCACATGAATAATCCGGATTTCAAACGGACCGGCCCTCCGTCCCGAACCCAACGGCACGATACCCGGGTATCATACTTCAATACTAAAAAATATCCACCAGACGCATATGTTTGAGAAAGTGGCCGGGATCCTCCTTGAGTATTCGGGTAGCCTCTTTCAGGTTCACACTCAGGCTATCCAGGTTTTCGTACAGGGACGGATCCTGGATCAGTCTTCCCAGTGTTCCCTCTCCGCTGTTGATCTGCTGCATCATCTGGTTCAGTTCGGAACTGACGCCGCCCAGCTCTCTGGATATGGTACCCAGCTCCATGCTCGTCGTCTCAAGGTTTTCAAGGATACGTTCCAGATCTGATTCCCGTCCGGAGCTCAGGGTATCCAGGTTGGCCGTAAAACGACTTAGACTCTTCAGGGAGCGGTCCAGGTCGGAACTGCGCCGCCGAATCAGTTCGTCAACTTCCCGCGAAGTGCTCCTGAGGGCTGCAAGCGTTTGCTGCAAATCATCTTTCCCGCTCTCTTTGAGCAGTCCCTCAAACTGTTCCAGCACCTCTGCAAGGCTACCGGCCGACCGCTCTACATCGGGCCTGATTCCCTCGGCAAACTCTTCCAACTGGGCAAGAGTACCGTAATCATACTCCCCCTGGATATACCCTCCATCAGGGATCATCTCCTCCCTGCCGGAGTGAATGATCCGGATGTGCTTTCCGCCGATGAGATCTGACGGCATAATAATCGCCCTGGAACCCACCGGTATCCCCTCGGCATACGACAGGTTAAGAACAACTTCGACGCTGTCGGGACCGGCGATTGAAACTCTGTTCACGGAGCCTATCTTCACCCCCGACATGTAGATAGAGCTGCCCGGCGTGATGCCGTCCACCCGTTCGAAAGCGGTATACAGCTGCAAGCTGGGCCGAAACAGGGGAACATCCTGCATCAGACGGAAACCGATGACCGCTATCAACATTGCAACCACAATGGTTAATCCAATTTTGATCTCATTATGAACTTTTTTCAAACCGGGCTCCGCTTATGGTTAAATGGAATATTCGCTTGCTTTGATAAAGGAATTCAGAGCTTTATGATCGCTGGACTTGAGCTGGTCAAGGGTTCCGTACCAGCTCAGCTTCTGTTCATCCAGAAATGCCACTTTATCGGCCACTCGAAGCACACTGTGCATATCGTGTGTAATGACAACGGAGGTAATGTCCAGTGTGTCGGCCATCCTGATGATCAGGTCATTGATTTCATCCGATGTTTGAGGGTCAAGGCCGGATGTCGGCTCATCATACAAAAGATAATCGGGATTGAGGACAATTGCCCGTGCGAGCCCCACTCTTTTCCTCATGCCGCCGGAGAGCTCGGCCGGTGACTTTTTGCCGATGTCGTTAAGATGAACCAGTTCCAGCGACTCCATCACACGTTTGTGGATGTCGTTGTCTTTCAGTTCGGTGAAGTAACGCAGCGGAAATGCAACGTTTTCGTATGCCGTGATCGAGTCGAACAGTGCCGCGCCCTGAAACAACACGCCAAAACGCTGCCGCAGCCTCCGAAGGCGTGCATAACGCATTTCGAAAACATTGAGGCCGTCAATGGTCACCGTTCCGGAGTCGGGATAAAGCAGAACGTTCAAATGCTTCATCAAAACGGACTTCCCCGAACCCGACTTGCCGATTACCGCCAGGGTCTCTCCTTCCTCAATAGAGAGGCTTACATCACTCCAGACAAGATTATTGCCAAAGCTTTTTGTAAGATTTTTAATTTCAATCATATAAAAACAGTATCTATAAGAGCACGAAGGCGAGAACAAAATCAGCCAGCAGAATGTAAATACAGCTCAACACCGTTGCCTGCGTGGTTGCCGTACCCACACCTTCAGCGCCACCGGAGGCGAAATACCCCTTGAAACAGGAGATTGAGGTTATGATATAACCGAAAACAAAGGATTTTATGACACCGAAACTTACATCCGCCGGTGAAAACACCTGACGGGCGCCCAGCATGAAGTCGGCAATCGGAACGGCGCCGGTCATGATTCCCCCCAGCAACCCACCGATCATTCCGGATATAACCGCCGCCACATAGATGACCGGAAACATGAATATCCCAGCGAGTACACGCGGCATCACCAGGAAGGTTACCGAGTTGAAGCCCATCGACTCCAGGGCATCGATCTGCTCGCTCACCGCCATCGTTCCAAGTTCTGTGGCGATACGCGCGCCAACGCGCCCGGCAAGCACAAGCGCACTGATGACGGCCGCAAGCTCAATCAGCAGCGACTGTGATACGATGGATCCGATCGTGGCTGGCGGAATAAATCCGGCTACAAGCTGATAGGAGGTCTGGATTGTCATCACCGCACCGGTAAAAAAACCGGCCAGCATGATGATCGGCAACGAATCGTAACCCGTCTTGACCATCTCGATGATCAGGTTCTTCCAGTACATGCCAAACTCGGTGGAAGAGCGTATCGCTTCGTAAATCAATCTGCAGTAGCGCCCGACATCGACAAATAATTGCATGGATCCGTCGTTCTTGTTAGGTGAGTATCAGAACAGATAATATAAAACAGCCCGTAAACTTTTCTGCCATTCTTGTTGGTTTGGTGTTTTTTTCTTACCTACGAAAGGTAATGAATAAATTTTTCTTCCCGACTGTGAAATATCCCATCCCTTTTCTGTTACTGCTGATACTCGGCTTCCAGTCTCCCGCGCTTGCACAAATAGGAAACAACGAAGTATTCGGATTTTTGCAAATTCCTGCCGACGCACGGTCCGCCGCTCTGGGAGGCAACCACGTATCTCTCGACCAGGGCGGGGTTTCCCTGTTTACAACCAACCCGGCCTATCTTACCGAAGTCTCCCACAAGGAGCTGTCGGTATCCTATCTGAACCACTTCTCCGATATCTACCTGGCTTCCGCCGGATTTGCCTATCACCTCGGCAATATCGGAACTTTCGCCAGCGGAATCCGCTTCGTGAATTACGGTGACTTCACCAGAACGGACAGTGACGGAAGGGAACACGGGTCGTTCAGCTCGTATGACTTCTCCTGGAGCGGCGCTATTTCCCGACCCCTTTTAGACCGGCTTCAGGCCGGCTTCGGAACCCAGTTGATCGTCAGCAGCTACGACAGCTATCAATCAACGGCAATCGCATTTTTCGGCGGACTCTATTACTCTTTTAATAGTAATTATACCCATGCCGCCCTCTCCTTTCGGCACCTTGGTGCTCAACTGACCCCTTTTGATGACACACGGGAAGACCTGCCATTTACCATAACCGCCGGAATTACACACCGGCTTCAGCATCTCCCCCTTCGTTTCAATCTTGCGCTGCACTCATTGAACCGCTGGGAGATGCCTGTATTCGACGACGAAGACGACCCCGGCTTCACCAGCAATCTGTTCCGCCATATGCGTATGGGAGTCGAACTCCTGTTCTCCGAAAATGTAAACCTGCGCATCGGCTATGACCACCTCAGGAATCAGGAGCTTAAGTCAGACCAGCGAATTGACCTCTCCGGTGCCGGAATCGGTCTTGGAATCGGCTATCGCGATTTCCGCTTCGATATAAGCCGCTCCTCCTACAGCGAGACGGGAGGCCTGATACAGCTCAGCCTCAGCCACCACTTTTGATCGCTCAGCAGGCGAACAGAACCCCGGATCAGCAGAATATTACACCGGAATTCTGGAAGGTTTTTGCTATATTTCGCCGTTGTAACCACTTCTGTCCGTATCCGTGCCATCTCCGTGCATAACCGATCCGGACCCGCTTTATAATCATATCCCTCCCTTCAGACGGGTGGATTCTCAGAGTGAAGTAACATGATTCGATATTTGACAGCCGGGGAATCCCATGGCCCCGAACTCACCGGCATCGTTGAAGGTTTGCCCGCCGGGCTCCCCCTCAGCCGTGAAGCGATCTCAAAACAACTGGCACGGCGTCAGGAAGGTTACGGACGCGGCGGACGCATGGCTTTTGAAAAAGACACCGTGGAAATCACCGGCGGAGTCCGGTTTGGAAAAACCATGGGGCATCCCGTTTCCCTGAAACTCGCAAACAGAGCCTATCATAAAGATGAAGCCAACTGGCCGCTGGTAATGTCCGTTGAGCCGGTGGATGACGACATTGAGAAAATCACAGTCCCCAGGCCCGGTCACGCCGATCTTGTAGGTACTCAAAAATTCCGGTTTGACGATATCCGTCCCGTCATTGAACGGTCAAGTGCCCGCGAAACCGCCATGCGGGTAGCCTGTTGTACCACAGCGCGTGAATTACTGCGTTATTTCGGGATAGAGATCGGTGGACATGTAACCAGGATCGGGGAACAGGGGTACAACTCCTGGGAACATATCCGCGAAATCGCAGACCCTGTTATCGCCGATGGTGCCGAACGGCTCTCCGAAAGCGCCGACAACTCGGAAGTCCGTTGCCTTGACCCGAATCTTGGTCAACATATGGTTGAAGAGATCAAAAAACGAAGAAAAGAGGGCAGTTCCCTGGGCGGAATCTATGAAGTAGTTGTAACGGGGCTACCTGCCGGCCTCGGCAATTATGTGCACTGGGATCGCAAGCTGGAAGGACTGCTGGCCCAGGCCATCATGAGTACCCAGGCGATGAAGGGAGTGGAAATAGGCCTTGGATTTGAATCGGGCAGACGTCACGGCCATACCGTCCATGATGAAATCACATGGGAAGATAATCGGTACGGCAGAAGAACCAACCGTGCCGGCGGGCTGGAAGGCGGTGTTACCACCGGAATGCCGCTTATCATCCGGGGAGTGATGAAGCCCATTCCCACCATGCTCAAACCCCTGCAAACCGTGGATATTGTGGAGAAAAAGCAGCAGGATACCCGATACGAGCGCTCCGACGTCTGCGCTTTGCCGCGGGCTCTGATCGTGGCCGAAAATGTAATCGCGCCCGTTCTGGCCAACGCCTTTCTCGAAAAGTACGGCGGCGATTCCGTGGAGGAAATCTCGGGGCGCTACCCTTCCGACTGATCTGCCGCAATGAACCAGACCCTCCGGTCGTTTTGATGCCAAGCGAATAACTACCAACAAACGATCATGACCCAAGCCAACCAGGACAGAATCGCCAAGTTGAAAGCGTTTCTTCAGGAAGACCCCGACGACAGCTTCTCCCGCTTTGCACTGGCCCTTGAATATCAAAAAACCGGAGACCACCAAACGGCCCGGTCGCTTTTCGAACATATTCGCGACAAGGATCCCGGATACATCGGTGTCTATTATCATCTTGGAAAACTCTATCAGATGACCGACGAACCCCGCCTGGCCCTGAAAACCTATACGAACGGCATTACCATCGCCAGGAATGCCGGTGACCATCACGCCGCCACGGAGCTGGAGCAAGCCCTTCAGGAACTGGAATACGACGCGCCTTAAGCTTTTCCCCTATGAGATCCCTTCCGCTATTGCTTTTATTCGTTTTTTGGATGATTCCATCCATCGCGGCCGCCCAGCCAGACCGTGAAACCCACACCGTTCGTGCCGGTGAAACCCTCTTCGGTATCTCCCGTCAGTATGACATCCCCGTTGACCAGCTTCGGGAGTGGAACCAGATGCCCGACAACCAGCTCAGAATCGGCCAGCAGCTCTACCTCTCTCCGGGACATCCGGACTCCCGCGAATCCCGCCGAACGACCGTTGAACCCGACACCACCGTTCATGCCGTTGAAGCGGGCCAGACCCTGTTCCGGATCTCCAGGATCTACGATGTCCCGGTAGATGACATCCTCGCATGGAACGAAATGGACTCTCCGGCGCTCTCCATCGGGCAGGAGCTGGTGATTGTCAGACACCGGCAGGTCGCAGAGCCAACACCCGATGCTGCCACACCGGTTGCGGACGACTCTCCCCGGCGCGATACCGTACCTGTGACCGATACGGCTCCGGAGGACATTCCCCCGGATGTCACGGCCGAAACGGAGCCCGACCAGCCCGCCTATTACGAAGTACGGCCCGGCGACTCCCTGTACCGCATTGCCTCCCGATTCGGAATGAGTGTGGATGAATTGATGGAACTGAACCGGCTGGAAGACTCCAGGATCCATGTCGGCCAGGAACTCCGGGTACGCACACGCCCCACACCTCCCCCTTCCGTTACCGCAGAGTGGGAAAGAGAAAGCACCCCGCAGGGAAAATTTATTCGATACACCGTTGGCGACCAGGACTCCATATCCCAGCTTCTTCAATTCCATGGCATGGACCACTACGATTTTAGGGCGCTCAATCCGGAACTTGGCCTGGATGACGTCCGGCCCGGTGATGAAATCACATTGTTGCTGGCCGCCACAACTACGAGGAGCAACCCCTACATAATCCGACAGGGAAGCCAGGAAACAACCCGCATGCAGGTATCACGCTACCCCGATAACCGCCGCGGAACTACCACGACCAGTGGTGACCTTTACAACCCGGAGGCACTGACAGCCGCCCACCCCGGCCTGCCGCTCGGTTCCGTGATTTACATCCAGAACCCCGGCAACAACCGGGGCACTTTTGTCCTCATCAACGACCGCACTACGGATAATCGACTGATGCTTTCTGAAGCGGCTTTCCAAAGCCTCGCTTTCACAGACGCTGCACAACTTTTCGTCACCATCCAGGAACAAGGGGTGGATTGAGCGGGATTATCGATTGAGCGGGATTATCGCCCCGTCAAATCCATATCACTGTATCCGGAAACGAACAATCCTCTGCGGTTGCAAGGATTATTGGATGCCTTTTATTACATTGAAACCAATCAGCAGTAACGTACCCTCTCCGAAAAAACAGGTTTTACATAATGCTGCCAGCCAGGTGAAAGGCGAATAACGAACATCAACCTTGATAAAAACCTATTTTTGATGGATAGAATGACCCGCGAGGAAATTCAGAAGCAAAACGACTTCAACGACGAAATTCTTCCGCACCTTGATGCCATTTACAATTTTGCTCTGAAACTGACCGCTAATGAGAACGATGCGGAAGATCTGGTACAGGATACCATCGTCAAAGCTTTCCGTTTTTTCAGCAGCTATGAGAAAGGCACCAATGCCAAAGGGTGGTTGTTCCGGATATTGAAAAACTCTTACATCAACAATTACAGGAAGGCTTCGAAACAGCCGACCCGGGTTGATTACGATGAAATCGAGCCCTTTTACGAATCCATCCGCAGCGAACAGTCCAACACCACCGACCTGGAATCCAGCATGTACGGTCAAATGATGGATGATGACATCAGTTCCGCTTTGAGCAGTTTGCCGGAGGATTTCAGAACCGTTGTGTTGCTTTGTGATGTGGAGGGCTTTACCTACGAGGAGATCTCAAATATGCTGGATGTTCCTATCGGCACCATCCGTTCCCGGTTGCACAGAGGGCGTAACCTGCTCAAAGCCCAACTCTCCGAATACGCCTCAAGACGCGGTTACAAGTAGCAGAGACAAGCCAATTAACCTGGGTGGCGTTTTTGAAATCTTTGCCGCAGTGAGTAATCCGCCATGCGGACAATCGGCCCGGCGATCCGCAAGTCCTCCCCATCCCTGATATCCGCTCATCGATTTGCCCGGTAATGCAATTGCATCCGGGACCCGATAGGCGACAGGCTTCTGTGGGGCCCTCAATTCTCGTTTTCTGCCTCTGTTGCTGTTTCCATCTTGCCTGCCCAGGGTCGCTTGTTTTGCCCTTTATGCCCGTTATTTGTTGAAACAGGCATCATCAGCCGAATTGTGGTTCCTTCACCGGGAACCGATTTGTGCACAAAGATTTTCCCCTGGTGGTAATCTTCAATGATGCGGCGTGTCAGGCTCAGGCCCAACCCCCAGCCTCTCTTCTTGGTGCTGTATCCCGGATTGAATATTTCGCTTCGCACCTGTTTGCGAATCCCCTTGCCCGTATCCGTCACATCGATTATAAGGAAGCCGTTGTGCTCATGGGTTTCGACATGAACCCTGGCATTGTCACGGGACTTGTCGATAGCATCGAGTGCGTTTTTCATCAGGTTCTCCAGTGCCCAGGCAAACAGTTCCTGACTCATGGGGATCTTTTTATCGGATGTGATATTGGCACTTAACGTGACCTGCTTTCCAAGCTGGGGAAGGCGTTTTTCAAGGTATTCCATGACATGCCGAATCACCGGGCCTGGCCGTTTCGGTTTCAGTTCTGGAACAGAGCCGATTTTGTTGAACCGGTCGGCCACAATCTGCATGCGTTGCAGGTCGCTTGAAATTTCATGCGCTATGTGGAGCGTCTGCTGATCGTTGTTGGATTCCCGCAGCAAGGCAACCCACCCGTACAGGCTCGACAACGGCGTACCGAGCTGATGAGCCGCTTCCCTGGCCATCCCAACCCACAAATTAGACTGCTCCGTCCGCTTGATACTGCTCAGGCTCAGATAGCCCATACCCAAAAACAGCGCCAGCAGACCGAACTGCACGTATGGAAAATACCGAAGGGTTCGGATTAGGCCACTGTCTCCATAGTAGACAAACTGCTCCTGAATGGCGTTACCGGCCTCAAGCTCAATTCGTATAGGCTCGTTAATCGAGGCGTATTCAGCCACAATTTCCTGGTCCAGTTCCCGGTTCCCGGTATTTCTGGAGTGGAGAATTTCCAGGTCTTCATCAACCACAACCGAGGGGATTTCAAACCGGTTTTTTATTATCAATTCAGTGGCGACAAAATCCAGATGGGAGTTCGAAAGATCCGATTCGGCTCGCCGGATGGCTGAAATCCACCGATCACGGTCGCGGTTAGTCACCAGCGAGGTTCCCGTAATTTCACGGATCACACGTTCGAGCTCCTCTCGTGTATCCGGAAAGTGCGATTTGCTGTTATACTCCATGGCTCGCGCCCAGAGCTCTACACCCGAGCGCTCCTTCTCGCGTATCTTTTCAACCAGATACTGGGTGTAGGTGAAAGAGCCTATGGCGATAATCACCAGAAGGAAAATCAGAGTGCCCTTGATTCGGTTTGAGTTGCTTCTGAAAAGCATGGGTGGAGGAGATTAGTGGAAGTTACGATGCGGCCTTCGGCGGATTCATTGCGCACCATACAATGTAACGAAAAGGTGGGAAAAGCTATTTCAGGCCGGATGCTCGAAATTTTTGTCATAGCCCGACACACCCCGTGGCTCCGCGAACCTGATCTGCGCTAATCAAAGGGGGTACTGATTTCCCACAAACCGGACCTGGCGCTTTACAATCGGGTTCCTATGCAAGCAGAATTATCCTGCCGTCTTCCCGGATCGATGTCGCCAAGGGCAACCTGAACGTGCCGGGGCAGCGACAGTAATCCCGTTTGGGCTAAAAATTCACCGACATGCCGGCGCCTTGTCCCGGGGCAACCGCCCGAAGCAACCGTTAAGCCGAGGCCTTCCGCTTCTTGTAGACTGGAGGGGCGAGTGTGGAAATCGTCTCTTTGGTAATGATACAGCGCTCAATATTCTCCATGGTGGGCAGGGTGAACATGATATCGAGCATGGAACGCTCCATGATGGAACGGAGTCCGCGCGCGCCGGTCTTTCGCTTGAGCGCCAGTCTCACCAGTTCTTTGAGCGCCTCCTCTTCAAACTCAAGCTCAACGCCCTCCATCCGGAACAGTTTCTGGTACTGCTTGATGATCGCGTTCTTTGGCTTGAGCAGAATGTTGATCATCGCTTCCTCGGAAAGCTCTTCCAGTCCCGATATGATGGGCAGACGCCCGATCAGTTCCGGTATCAAGCCGTACTTCTGTAAATCTTCGGGTTCCACGTATGTGAATATTTTGGGGTCGTCCTTGTCGAACTTGTCCCGGTAATCGGCGTTGAACCCCATACTTGTTGTTGACAGGCGCCGTGAAATAATCTCGTTAAGCCCTTCAAAGGCACCGCCACAGATAAAGAGGATATTTTTGGTATTAACGGTGATAAAGCTTTGCTCCGGGTGTTTCCGTCCGCCTTTGGGCGGTACATTGGCGCTGGTCCCTTCCAGGATCTTGAGAAGCGCCTGCTGCACCCCTTCACCGGAAACATCCCTGGTTATGGAGGGGTTGTCGCCGCGCCGGGCCACCTTGTCCACTTCATCAATATAGACAATGCCCCGCTCGGCCCGTTCAACATCATAATCAGCGGCCTGAAGCAGATTTGACAATATGCTTTCAACATCCTCGCCGACATAACCCGCCTCGGTGAGCGCCGTGGCATCGGCTATGCAAAACGGGACATCAATAATCCCTGCAAGCGTACGTGCCAGCAGGGTTTTTCCCGACCCGGTCGGTCCCAGGAGCACGATATTGCTTTTCTCGATTTCCGCGTCGTCGTCGTCAAACTCGGGACTTGCAATCCGCTTGTAGTGGTTGTAAACCGCTACGGAAAGGGTTTTCTTCGCATCCTCCTGATCGATGACGTACTCGTCAAGATATGCTTTGATCTCCACCGGTTTGAGGTCGTAGCGGAAATCCTGCGTAAACTGTTTCTCGTCAGAGAGGTCTTTCTTCACGATACCGGACGCATCCGTGATACATTGATCACAGATGTATACACTGGGGCCGGCCACCATGCTGTTCACTTCGTGACTGGACCGTCCGCAGAAAGAGCAGCGAATTTTCTTTTCCTTGTCGCTCATGTTGAGGAAACCTGGATTTTGATCTTCTTTTCAGTTATTTGTCGGCCGGTTTTTCAAGGACTTTATCGACAAGTCCGTATTCCAGAGATTCTTTGGCATCCATCCATTTGTTACGGTCCGAATCCCGAATGATCTCCTCCACTTTTCTTCCGGCGTGCCTGGCAATGATCTCGCTCAGTGTCTGCTTGATGCGGATGATTTCGCGCGCCTCAATTTCAATATCGCTGGCCTGTCCCTGGGTCCCGCCCAACGGCTGATGGATCATCACCCTGGAGTGCGGCAACAGTGTTCGCTTGCCTTTGGCACCTGCGGCAAGCAGTACGGCTCCCATGGAAGCGGCCATGCCCATGCATATGGTGGAGACATCACAGCGCACGTGCTGCATGGTGTCGTAGATGGCCAGGCCGGAGGAGACCACGCCACCCGGACTGTTGATATATAAATTGATATCCTTCTCCGGATCATCCGACTCCAGAAACAGCATCTGGGCTACGATGCTGCTGGCCACCGCATCATTGATCGGCGTTCCGAGAATGATAATCCGGTCTTTGAGCAACCGGGAGTAGATATCGAACGCCCGCTCTCCCCGGTTGGTGGTTTCAATAACCATGGGGATGAGACTGTTCTGGGTGTGTGAACCGCCGAAACTCTTTTCGTCGATCAGGGGTTGTTTCCAGTCGTTCATGAATTGCTCTCTTCGTTACTTTCTGATTTCTTTTTTTTCTGAAACGCTTCTTTATCAAGTTCATTCATCTGAACTTCGTTCACAATCCGGTCGAACAGCTTGTCTGTCCGGATGGATCGTCGCAGGTTCTCGAGCTGGTCCCCCGACTGGGCGTAGAAGTTCTTGACCATCTCGACAGGCAGCCCGTATCTGGCCGCTTCGGTGGCAAGGCGTTCGTCCACATCTTCCGGCTTGATTTCAATATCGTCGAACTTCTTCTCGAACTCATCAATGATAAACGCCCAGCGGGCTTCGCGCATCGCATCGTCCTTCACCGATTCCTTGTAGTCCTTCTCATCGAAATCCTCCGGCAACGGCTGGCCCTGCATCTGCTGCTTCATGCGGTCCAGCAGCGCATCCTGAAACTTGGCCAATACGCCTTCGGGAATCTCAATATCGGGATGGGCCTTGATCAGCTTGTCCATAATTTCCTGTTTGACCATGTCGCCCGACATCTGGTCGATGTAATTCTGCATCTGGCTTCTGATCCGACTGCGGTAATCATCCACGCTGGTCACTTCGCCGTTGGTAGCCTGCTTGACGAACTCCTCGTCAAGTTTCGGTACCTCGGGCTCCGTCACTTTTTTAACGGTTAGCCGGAAGGCCTCCTTGTCATCGCCCTCTCCGAGTGTGACATCAACGGTATCACCGGTTTTGGCTCCCTCCAATGCTACCCGGAACTCCTCGTTCCCGTCGTCACCAAGATCAATCTCCTTATCGGTATCCTTGTCATCCTCCTGAAGCTCGCCCTCAGCATTCACCGGCACGGCATCAACCGTAACCCGGCACTTCTCATGGATCGGGCTCTCAACCTCTTTCCAGGTGCTGCCTCGCTCCAGGCTGTGCTCCAACTCCTTTTCAACCTCTTCATCTGTGACATCATGCACCATCTTGTCGACGGTCAGGGAGGATAGTTCCTGAAGTTCGAACTCCGGTTTAACACCAATAACGATCTTCACTTCCAGCTTGCCGTCTTCCCATTTCATGTCTTCAAACTGCGGCTCGCCGACCGGGTCGTACTTCGGGACCACTTCGTCCCGGAACACATCCTGTACATAATTGTTGATTTCCTCGGATTCTATCTCCTTGCCAAACCGCTTTTTAACAATCGACTTGGGCGCCTGCCCCGGGCGGAAACCGGGCATGTTAATTTTTTTGCGGTAGGAACGGTACGCTTTTTCAAAACGGGGCTCCAGGTCCTCCCGAGTTGCCGAGATGGTCAATACCTTGTCTACCTTGGATTTATCTTCAACGGATATATTCACGTAACTGGTTTTTGGGGGTTATGTATATTACAGATCAACGGTAATGGCCGGTTAACAATGAACCTGCAGATTCCGTTTAAAACTCTGTACGAGAGGGGGGACTCGAACCCCCAAGCCTTTCGGCACCAGATCCTAAATCTGGCGTGTCTACCAATTTCACCACTCTCGCATGTAATGCACCTGCCGCAGGTTTTGGCATACCGCCTTCACAACAACATGCTTCTGTACAAATTAGCTTCGTAATATACAAAAAATGCCCGTTTTTTTCAATGAGGCGCCCGGTCGGTTCATTTTCCGAAGCTCCATATTTTCTATTATCTTGTGAATGTGTAAATTTGCCCCGTAACAAGCCGGCCTTTGCTATGCTTCGGCCCTGCTCTTACCGGCAGATATGCGGGATGGTTCCTGATCAACTCCCTTAACCTTCGTAAACAAAAACGGCGATGATATGGAACATGTATTTGTTTACATCACGGCTGCCGACCAGAAAGAAGCAGAGATGCTGAGCCGTCACATTGTTCAGGAGCGGCTGGCGGCCTGCACCAACATTCTCGGTAATATTTCGGCTCTGTTTTTCTGGGATGATGCGGTTCAGAAGGAGCAGGAGGTCGCCCTGATTGCCAAAACCACAGTCTCCGCATTCCCTCGCCTGCAGGAAAGAGTTAAAGAACTGCACAGCTACGAGTGCCCCTGCGTCATCGCGCTCCCGATCGCCATGGGCAATCCGGATTACCTCTCATGGATCGATAACGAAGTCGCCAACTGAACCCCTGTCACCATTAGACTCCAGAATTGTGGCCGCCATCAAAATCAACAAAAAGAAGCACATCTACTGGGCAGAAATCAATCATCCGGAAACCAACAATGCCATCGATTTCAAGGTGATGGACGAGCTGGAAAAACTACTGGCAGAGATTGAAAAGAACGGCAGGATACGGGTATTGATCCTCAGCGGCACCGGCCACCACTTTTTTGCCTCCGGAGAGAACGTAACGGCTTTCTCATCGCTGGAAACAGAAGAGCAGAGTCTGCTTATGGCGGCGCGGATGGGAGACATCCTGCACCGGCTTGAAGAAAACCGTTTCTGGACCATGGCCTGCATAAACGGAGAGGTTCATGGCGGTGGCTGCGAACTACTGCTGGCTTTTGATTTCGCAATTGCAAGCAAGACCGCATCGTTTGCTTTTACCCAAACGCGTTTCGGGGTGCCTCCCGGATGGGGCGGCATAACAAGGCTGGTGGAGCGCGTCGGCCGGTCGCGGGCACTGGAGTGGCTGGGAAGTAACGAGATCATCAGTTCGGAAGAGGCGCTCCAGGCCGGGCTTATCAACAAACTCTCCATTACCTCCGAGCTGCGAAGAAATACCTGGGAGTGGGCTCTGGAGCTTGCCAAATGCGAACCCGACCTGATTGAAGAATTGAAAAAGAGCACCCGCCTGGCTCTCAAAGACCCCCGCGAAAAATCACTAAAAAGGGAGCGGAAGCAATTTGCCCGATTCTGGGCCTCCGACGAGCATCAGAACAGGATTGCCGAGCATCTGAAGAAATCAGGAAAATAGCGGATGACCGGACACACCGGTATGCGCCTGTCGTTTGGCACCGGTTCGCGCATGGCCCGGCCGCACGGATAGCCGGCTCCGGATGACGGTGTTCGGCTACAATGCCAACCGCAGCAGGTAGGAGTCCGCTGTCATGTAGAGGATCCGCTGCCCTTCATCCAGAGCACAATTGGAGACAAACTCTCCTGTTTTAATCATTCCAAGCGCCACGCCGTCCGGCGAAAAAACCCACACACCACCCGGCCCTGTCGCAAAAATATTGCCTTCCCTCGTAACTTTCATCCCGTCGGGAAGCCCCGGCTCACTGCCCACTGAGTCGGTTACGTCATAAAATACCCGCCCATTGGCGATATCACCGTTTTCCAGTACATCATACACCATCCAAAGGGCGCTCCTGGGATCGGAATTGGCGACATAAAGCAACTGTTCGTCCGGTGAAAAGGCCAGTCCGTTCGGCCGTGTCAGCTCATCTGTCAACAAATGTACCCTGCCGCCGTTGTCGATCCGGTACACTCCCGAGTAATCGAGTTCTTTTTTGGGATCATCGACATACTCCTCCAGCCCGTAGGGCGGATCCGTAAAATAGATATCTCCGCTGCTGTGCTGTACCAGGTCGTTGGGGCTGTTAAAGCGTTTCCCGTTATACTTTTCGCCCATTGTGGCAAATTCGGGAGCGGGCCGTCCGACCGGCGCTTCCATGCGGGCAATCCGACGATCCCCGTGCTGGCACAGTAACAGCTCTCCTTCGCTGCCGATGATCAAGCCGTTGGAACCCAGCTCTCCGCCCCGACCCGAGTGCCCCGTATAACCTGAGGGCTCCAGATAGACCGAAATGCCCTCTTCTTCGGTCCATTGGTATATCCGGTTTTCCGGCACATCCGAAAACAGCAGTCCCCCTAACTCTTCTACCCAGACCGGGCCCTCCGCCCACTGAAACCCATCGCCGATGATTTCCGGTACCGCCGATGTATCCAGCACCTGATGCAGCCGCTCATCAAACACCTCTATATAGCCCAGGTAACCGGATTCCGGTTGAACCTCTCGCTCGTCCCCGGAATAACCGGCATGGCTGATTCCGGTTAACAGAACCCAAACAAACACCAAAACTGTTGCTTTCATAATCTTGCTCCCCATTAGGTTACATGCTTCCGCCTTCAGAAATTCAAAGATGCTTTTTCATCTCGGCAACCACCGCGTCGATTGCATCTGTAACGGGACCGTCGTGCCAGGCGCCGGCGGCATTGAAATGTCCGCCGCCATTAAATTTTCTGGCAAAACGGTTCAGATCCACCTCGGCTTTCCCCCGAAAGCTCATTTTCACACGCCCTTCCCGCTCGGAAAACATCACCGAAACCATCACCCCCCGGATGCCAAGCGGATAATTTACAAACCCCTCCATGTCTTCGTACGAGCATCCGGTCTGTTCCAGCATTTTACCGGACACATAGAGAGTGGCCAGTTGCCCATTGTGGTGCAATGCAATGTTATCCAGTGCCTTTCCCAGCAGATGCAGATCCTGCAGCCTCTTGTCATCATACAGCTTCTCATGGATTTCCGCGGGTTTGATCCCGCCGGCATCGATGATCCTTGCAATAGCATGGTGGGTACCGGAGGTAACGGTGGCAAATCGAAACGAGCCGGTATCGGTGACTACGCCACTGTACAGGGCTTCAGCGGCAGCCTTATTCAGAAGCTCCGGTTTCGTCGATTCATAGAGCTGATACACAAGCATCGCTGTGGAACTGGCTTCGGCATCCCACCACATCGCCCGGAAAAAACCCTCCGGAACATCCAGGTGATGATCGATCAGATAGATCGGTTTCTGCGTTTTTTCGAAATATGGACCGGTATTGCCAAAGCGGGACGGATGGTTCCCATCGACAAAAACGAACCCGTCGCACTGATCCAGCAAACCCTCGTCAGGTACCTGTATGAGTGATGCTCCTTCCAGCCATGCGAGATTGGACGGCACATGGTCGTCGTTGAACATCTCGGCTTCCACACCCATCTGTTTCAGCCAGTAATACAGCCCCAGCTGTGACCCGATGGCGTCTCCATCCGGGCTAATATGGGATATCAGACCGAGCTTTCTGTGACTGACCAGCTTTTCGGCAAATTTTTTGACCATCTTGATTATGTTTCTTTTCGGATAATTTACCTGCATATTATCACGCTTTCCGTTGTCTTTTCAAAACATCAAAAATCAACAAGCTGGTTCATGCGCATACTGATTCTCGCTCACGGAGACCCTCCAGAAAAGCCCCTGATGGAGAAGCTGACAGCGCGCTGTGATTTTTTTATTGCAGCTGATGGTGCCGGAAATACCGCACTGGAGCTCGGATATCCGCCGGATCTGGTGATTGGCGACCTCGACAGCTTCCGGCCCGCCGATGGATTTACCGGGCGGATAATCCGTGATCCCGACCAGGAAACGAACGATCTGGAAAAGGCGCTGCTTCATGCCATTACCATGAATGCGTCCAGGGTGGATGTCCTTGGAGCCACGGGCGGGCGCCTGGACCATACCCTGAAAAACCTTTCCGTCATGCAGCAACTCCATGACCGGTTCGGCCTGCTTGCCTTTTTTGACGCCAGCTTCTATGTACGCATACTGCCCAGGGATTTTTCCCTGTCCCTGCCGGCCGGTCATCCTGTTTCACTATTTCCGCTCTCAGGCATCGTTGAAGGCATCGTCACCGAAGGGCTGCGCTATCCGCTGAACAACGAGTCACTTGAGAACGGACGCCGTGACGGCTCCTCAAACGAAACCACCGGCGATACCCTGCGAATCCGGCACAGATCGGGCGCGCTGTTGTTCATGGCCGGTCACACCGACCTCCTTTTCTGAACTGATCACATAAAAACCACAGGACGTGCACCGTATCGACATCCTCATCATTGCGGCGTATTTTCTGGTGCTGATCATCATCAGCGTCCGGAACCGGCAGAAAAATGAAACCGAGAGCAGCTTTCTGTTATCCGGACGAACGCTCACGCTTCCGGCTTTTATCGCAACACTGGTTTCCACCTGGTACGGGGGTATTCTGGGTGTGGGAGAATACAGCTACCAGTTCGGCATCTCACAGTGGGTATTATTCGGACTTCCGTATTACCTGTTCGCAATTCTCTTCGCCGTCTTTCTGGCGGGCCGCATCCGGCAAAACCGCGCTCTATCCATTCCGGAAGCCATATCGCACACTTACTCTCCGCGATCCGGAGCCGTATCCGCCATCATCATCTTCCTGCTGGTCAGCCCGGCTCCCTATATCCTCATGCTGGGTCTGCTGTTCCAGTTCCTGACCGGCTCGGAAAACCATATTCTGCTCTACGCCTCGGCCA
Organism: Balneolales bacterium ANBcel1; assembly: GCA_029688905.1. Taxonomy (NCBI): domain Bacteria; kingdom Pseudomonadati; phylum Balneolota; class Balneolia; order Balneolales; species Balneolales bacterium ANBcel1. Next base: position 203,226 of record JARULB010000003.1, read on the forward strand.
CCGCCCTGTTTTCGGTTGCCTATGTAAGTATTTCCGGCTTTCGCGCGGTCATTCGAACGGATATGCTCCAGGTCATTCTCATGTATGCCGGGTTTGCCATTTTGCTGATCCTGGCCGTGAGCTATGCCGGTCCGCCGTGGAAGATCACTGCCGACCTTACCGATGTTCACAAGCAACCACTTGGTGGACATAGCATTCAATACCTTCTGGTATGGTTCTTTATAGCGCTGTGGACCTTCGTGGACCCCGCTTTCCACCAGCGGGCCGCCGCCGCCAAAACTCCTGAAACCGCTCGCAAGGGGATTTTTTATTCGGTCGGTTTCTGGTTTGTATTCGACCTGTTTACCGTTATGGCGGGCCTGTACGGATTTGTCATACTCGGGGAGATTTCAAACCCGGTACTGGTTTATCCGGAATTGGGATCGTATCTGCTGCCTGCCGGTCTAAGCGGACTCTTTTTCCTTACTCTGCTGGCCACCATCATGTCCACACTCGACAGTTTTCTGTTTCTTTCGGGCCAAACCCTTGGACGTGACCTGGTCGCCCGTTTCTGGCGGCCTGAAAAGAGCGTCGCCATAACCCGATGGTGCATGCTGTTTTCAGCACTTCTTGGAATTCTGCTCATCACCATCTATCCAAGTGTCATAGCTCTCTGGTACGTGATCGGTTCGGTTCTGATTCCCGGTCTGCTTGTGCCGGTCCTGGGCATCTATATTCCTTTTTTCCGTCTGCGAGCCAATGCGGCAATTGCTGCACTCGTGCTTCCCTGTGGTGTTGCTACCCTGTGGATGGCACTCGGAACCATTACCGGCGATGACCTCTACCATTATGCGTTCCTGGGGTGGGAACCGTTTTATCCCGGCCTGTTTACAGCCGGCGTTGTCTGGCTGTTCGGACGTGAACGCGGGCATGGGAACCCCTTAACAACAGACAACAGCAAACTTCAGGGCTAGGGCTGTTTTACCCGGTTGCCCTTGCTGCAGGCAGACGTAGACACACGGGTTTTCGAATTACGGCACGATCAGGGGTAGGAGTCGTTGCGATGGTCGTACCAAAAAACTCGGCGGGTATATCCAGAGAGGAGAAAAATTGCCACGGCAGCCCGGAGCAGGGAGAGGCGAATCCTATTTCAGTTTCTTAAGCAGGTGAGACAGATTCAGTTTGTGAATCGGTATCAGGTACCTGGATTCGAAGGCATCCTTGTGGACTCCATATTCACCGGTACCACGAAAATCGACTATGCAAAAACGGTCAACTACCTTGAGTACTTCGCCAATACCGTAAAATTCCGGACTCGGGCCGTAATACACCAGGTCGCCGGTATGCAGGTCATTCACGGCGCGTCTGTGAAACGGCAAAATAACCGGAAGGCGGTCAAAGCGATATGGCAGTCGTTTGGTTTCCATGGGCAAAACAGGCAGTAAAGATACAAAAATCAGAGCGATCGATGAATCGAAATATCCCGGGTATTTTCATTGATGTGGCGTATTTCGACAACCCAATATTGGTCCGGGAGCCTGGAGTCGATTTTTTCGGGCCACTCTATCAGACAAATGCCGTCTCCGTAAAGATATTCGTCCAGGCCGATTTGGCCGGCCTGATCTGCATCATTAAGCCGGTAACAATCAAGATGATACAAAGGTACCGATCCGGGATATTCATGGACCAGGGCAAACGTGGGTGACTGGACCTCGTCTTCGGGAACGCCAAAGTAACGTGCAACACCTTTCACAAAGTGTGTTTTGCCGGCTCCGAGGTCTCCCTTGAGAAGAACCGTGTCGCCAGGAGCCAGTTTTTCGGCAAGCCGTTGACCGGCGGCGGTCGTTTCCCCGACACTTTCTGATTTTCTGTTAATGGTGGATGACTTCTTTTCTGCTTCTGTCAATGTGATTTCTGTTAAAAACTGGTTGCGAATACGTAACCGCCACAACTGCTGCCGGCGAAGTTCAGACACGCCCGGGATAACGACCGTGCATTATAAACCGGATTCGGCTTTGGAACATTCATGGGACGGATTTTCGCCGCACCGCTGAATGTATTACCGGAAATGCAGCCGCTGCAAACTCCGCCGCTGCCATCATTTGGACTGAAGGCGCGCCAGGGGGAGGATCATCTCCTCCATGGATGCGCCGCCGTGCTGAAACGAATCCCGGTACTTGTTCTGATACTTGTTGTAATTGGTCGGGTAGACAAAATAGTAATCTTCCTTCGCAATGATGTAGTTGGTGTTCATGTTCCCCCGGGGGAGAAAATAATCGGCGGGCTTGTCGATGTAAATGGCCGCGTCATTATCACAACGGAGGTGCCGGCCGAACTTGTATCTGAGGCTGGTGGACGTATCCCGGTCACCCAGTACTTTGGTATCCCGTAACGCCCGTATGGAGCCGTGGTCGGTTGTAATGATGATATTCACGTCCTGGTCAGACAGCTTTTTCAGCATCTGAAAAAGCGAGGAATGGGCGAACCAGGTTCGTGTGAGCTCACGAAATGCCGGAACGTCGGGAGCGATCTCCTTGAGCACCGGCGAATCGGATCGCGAGTGCACCAGGGTATCGACAAAGTTGATCACAAAAGCACTGAACTTCGACTGCGTGTAGTTAATGATCTTGTCGGAGATTCTCTTCCCCTCGGCCGTCTGCAGAATTTTTTCGTATTTGGGCTTGAAATCTTTCTTTTTCCGCTCGAACTGCGCCGTCAGCAATTCCGCTTCATACTGGTTCAGCGATGTTTCGTTTTCATCATTGCTCATCCAGAGCTTGGGGTAGTGACGTTCGATCTGCGATGGATAGAGTCCAGCAAAAATGGCATTTCTGGAATATGGAGTAGCAGTCGGAAGAATGGAATAGTAAAAATCGGTAGAAATATTGTAGTAGGGCGTGAGCATCTTCTCGAAAACAAGCCACTGGTCATAGCGCATGCAATCGATCAGAAAAAGAAAAGTGCTCTTTCCTTCATCGATTACAGGCATGACATACTCCTCGATCAGGTCCGGCGAAAGCATCGGGCGGTCTTCCCTGCTGGAGCGCAGCCAGTCGTAGTACTCGTTTTCAATAAACCTGCCAAACTCCATGTTGGCCGTATCGAATTGATCTTGCAGCACCTGTTGCAGCCCCTCTTCCGAACTCTTCAGCTCCAGCTGCCAGTTAACCAGCCTGCGGTAAATCGATATCCACTCATTCCACTCAGGCTGATCGTTGATAAGTGCCGTAATCTCGTTGAAGCTTTGGAGGTAGGTCTGCGCCGACCTTTCATCACGGATACGGTGCCTGTCCAGGATACGCTTGACCGTAAGCAGGATCTGGTTGGGGTTGACCGGCTTGATGAGATAATCGGAAATCTTCCCGCCGATGGCATCCTCCATTATCTGCTCTTCCTCGCTTTTGGTAATCATGACCACCGGCAGACCCGGTTTCATTTTTTTCAACTCGTTCAGCGTTGTCAATCCGTCCATTCCCGGCATCTGCTCATCCAGAAAGATGATATCTATCTTCTCCTTTGAAACCAGCGAAAGGGCATCCTCCCCATTGGTTACCGGGGTCACATCATACCCCTTGTTTTTCAGAAATATGATATGGGGTTTAAGCTGTTCAATTTCATCATCTACCCACAATATGGAAACGTTCATTCCTTATGTAATGATTTTTGGTGTTTATTTTTTTGTTTATGCCGGATGTCGCGCATGAAGGCCCTGTCAATTCAGCAATAACCGTTAATATAATCTGGTTTGCCAGCGCGGAATCTTTTACCGCAAAATGCCGCAAGTAAAACACCCATCGAAACCTGCGCTATCTCTTTGAAACGCAAAAAAGGAACCGGAAGTATATTTGGCTGCCACCGGCTATTCGACATAGACGAGATCCCGGATCCTCTCCAATGTAACCGGTCCGATTCCCGATACGTTCAAAAGATCCGACGGTTCGCGAAAGGGACCCTCCGACTCGCGATAGGAAATAATACGATCGGCGATGGCCGGACCAATACCCGGCAGACTCATCAATGCTTCACGATCGGCTATCTGGATATTCACCCTGGATTCATTTGCCGAACCATCCCCCTGCGGCCTGTCACGCGTATCCGTTCCGGACTCTCTTGCAGTTTTCACCGGCGGATCACTCGTATGGCGAACTACTAACAGTGGCGACTCCGACGGATGCCACCGTCCATCCATCAGTGAAGCTGTAAAGGCCGGACGATTTCCCCCGGGACGGTAGCGCGCCAGTATGACGTCCCGCTCATCCGCCCGCACCCCGGACAAGCGATGAAATTCCTCGAGCACCGGCTCGTAGTAGGATTCATCATATACGGTCCGGGCCGGACCAAACAGACTGAAGCCGGCCAGCAAAACACTGACGGCCATCAGACTGAGCATCACACGCCGTTCACCGGGGGTGATTTGAAGGCGCTCCATCCAGAAAAACCAGCGACGCTTGAACATGATAAGAACGAATTGACCGGGATTGACTACCCCCATGATTCCCGAATCTGCCTCTCCTTACATCAGTCGCACAAAATGGTAACAGAATACATTGCCGTCGCCATCACGCAACGGTCACTTCTTGAACTGAAGCAGATTCTCCTCACCCACCGCCTCCACCGCCGAATTCAGCGCATACATGCTTTCAAACAGAACGATGGGGTTTCCGTCGATATCATATGTGGCGTTGGTGGAGTAGGAGGCTTTGAGTTTTTCAATCACTGCGGGGTTATCCGGCAGCCATCGTGCCGCCATATAGGAGGTCGGACTCAAAACAATATCGGCCTTGTACTCGGTTTTCATCCGGTGTTCCACCACTTCGAACTGAAGGGCGCCTACCGTACCCAGCAGCAGTTCGTTACCGACTCCATCCGGCATCTCAAAAACATTCACGACTCCCTCCTCCGACAACTGTTTGAGGCCTTCGCGCAACTGCTTTCTCTTGAAGGGGTCTTTGGAGGACGCTTTCCGAAAATGTTCCGGCGAAAAGAGCGGAATCACGTCAAAGTTTACCGGTCCGCCGGAATGCAGGGTACTGCCTATGCGGAAATCCCCCGGGTTGAATAGCGCCACGATATCGCCCGGATAGGCTGTGTCCAGCAATTTCCGTTCCTCGCCCATCAGACTGTGGGGAGTGGCCATGCGGATTTTGCGCCCGTTACCCGAGAGTGTCACCTCCATACCGCGTTCAAACACCCCAGATGTTACCCTCATGAACGCCGTGCAATCCCGGTGTTCGGGGTTCATGTTGGCCTGCATTTTAAAGATGAATCCGGAAAAGTCCTTTTGCAGGTCGCGCAGCTCTCCGTTATCGGTTTCGTAGGGCTGCGGGGCCGGGGCGAGTTGCGAGAAGTGATCGAGAAAAAGATCCAGGCCGTAGTTGTTCAATGCCGAGCCGAAAAATACGGGTGTGACTTCACCCCTGGCAAAAGCTTCCATGTCCATGCCTCCAAAATCATCCGCGATAAGCTCGATGATCTCCCGATATTCCCCTTTTGTACCATCGCCAAGCGTGCTCGCATCCAGCCCTTCCTCCAGGGGCAGCAGTTCGGCCTCGGCTTTCCGGGCGCCGTGCTTCATTTTCCGGTAGAGGTGAAGGTCCCGGTTAATCAGATCGTAAACCCCCTGAAACTCCGGTCCGTACCCGAGCGGCCAGGATGCCGGCACTGCAGGTATCCCAAGCTTTTCCTCGATATTGCCAAGCACTTCGAGGGGCTCCATCCCGGGACGGTCGCACTTGTTCACGAACGTGATAACCGGGGTTTTCCTGAGCCGGCAGACCTCGAACAGTTTCTCGGTCTGCTCTTCCACCCCCTTCGCGACATCAATTACCATGAGCGCGCAATCGGCGGCAATCAGTGTACGAAAGGTGTCTTCCGAGAAGTCTTTGTGACCCGGTGTATCGAGTAGGTTATAGCGGATCCCGTCTTTTTCAAAGCGAAGCACCGATGAGGTGACCGAGATACCGCGTTCCTGCTCAATAGCCATCCAGTCGGACGCCGCGTGCCGTGCCGCCTTCCTTTGTTTGATAGAGCCGGCTTCATGGATTGCGCCGCCATACAGCAGAAGCTTTTCCGTGAGCGTCGTTTTACCGGCGTCGGGATGGGAAATTATCGCGAAAGTCCGTCTGCGCGCGACCTCGCCGGCAATGCCATTTTCTTGTCTGGGAGCCATAATCAGTTATTTTGTACAGCTTGGTAATATACGAATATTCACTCTTTTTTGCCTGACGGGATTGAGACAAGCATCCTGCCGAGGCTTCCGTTCGACTACCTGCCATTATCATTGTATATTACCCCGACACCGGAATCGAACCAGGAGGCAATCCGTGCGCGAGCAAGATCCCATACTGTCGGTCATCTGCATATTTCGCAACAAAAAGGAGCGGGTGGAACCCACACTCAAAGCGCTGTACGCGCTGGAAGGCATCCCCTGTGAATTTCTTTTTATCGATGACGGATCCACGGATGGAACCAGCGATGCCATCCGATCACTGGTGGAGCACTATCAGCACAAGCAGACCTACTTTTTTGAACATGAAGCTACGCGCGGCCGCGGAAACTCCCTGAACTCGGCAATAGAAGTAGCCCGGGGCCGCCTGCTCTGGCTTCCCGAAAGCCTGCAGACAATCCACCGGAAACCGTTACAGCATGCAATGGATTTGCTTCGCGGTTCCGGCGCCCAGGTAGCTGTGGGATCCGAAGACCCGCTGCCCGAAAATGCTCTGGAATGGCTTCAACTGCTTCAAAACGACCGGCTGCCCAAAGACCGGCACTATCTGTTCGATCTCAAGAGAATCCGTCCCAACCGCACGTTTGCAGACCCGCACTGGACCACCAGGCATGCAACCGAATGGGCCATCCGGCTGCATCCCGACTCCGACCCGATCCGCGTACCCTCATTTTGTATTGATGACGATGACCGTGAGCCGATGGATGACCGGAGCAGAAAGGAGTGTGTGCTTGCCCTGCTGCGAATCCCGGAACTCTCGCTCTCAGGTCAGGAGAAAGCCTTCCGGATGCTGAGAACGTTCGGGCATACCGATTTTGAGGAAGAGGCCGAAAGCCTGGAACCCCTGTATAATGAAGCCCAGGCCCTGTACAAGGGAGGAAACAGTGTCGCCGCTCTCGAATTGCTGAATCGTATTCTTGCAGCTGACCCTGATCACCGCCGGGCCCGCACTTTCAAAGTGGAGATTCTCGAACGGATGCGACGCTATGTGGAAGCCGCGGAGGTAAAGCACCGGTATCCGCCGGCACGACCGGAGGCCACGCAGGATAAACGGGATGAACGTACCGGCCGTGACGACAATACGAAGGCACCGGACAAGCTTTCCGAAGATCAGGCCGGGCCGGAATCAGAAGCAGCTGATCCCACCGATTCTGCCGTTGATGCTCACGCATCCGCTGAACGCGGCGAAGCTTCCGAAAGCGGGCAGACATCCGTTGACGCCCCCCATCCCGACGAGATCGATGGACTTTCCGACAGCGAAACATTCTCCGAGGGCGTTGAGCAATCCCATGACGACGGACCATCCGAAAACGAAGAGCCCTCTGAGGTCAGTGATGCCGACGGGACATCCGCATCCGGCAAACCTGCGGCAACCGGCGAGCCATCCGGTGCCACCGATCAGCAGGAAGCTTCCAAGCCTTCGGAACCCGGAGAACAGCCCGGGTCCGACAAACCTGGCGAACCCGGCGAAGGCGAAGATTCAACCGAAACCGAAACATCTGATGCACATAGCGGCGAGCCGGCGCCCGGAAACACCCCACGGGAGGTGGCTTCCCAGCTTCCGCTGAGCATCATCATCCCCACGGCAACCTGCCGGCGGCCCGATCTTGAGCACTGCCTCACCTCCGTTTTCCGGTTCACATCCCGTGAAAACACCAGGGTGATTGTAATCGACAACGGCTCTGTTGATGATACCCCGGAGTACCTCGAAGGGCTGCTTCGAAAAAACCTGCCACTCACCGTCCTGAGAAACGAACAAAATCTCGGTTTTGCCGCCGCAGTGAATCAGGGGCTTGCAAGGGCCGGCGACGGCTACACCCTGGTCATGCACAACGACGTTGTCCTGAAATCCGCACTACCCGCGCGGCTGAGCCTGCTGCTTGAGAAAAATCCCGACATCGGCCTTGTTGTGCCGGCCACCGACCACACCTGGCACCCCGAACAGAAGCACGGCGACACCACGGAAGATAAGATCGACGACCTTGCAGAAACCGACTTCGTGGATGGCTATTGCATGGCCTTCCGAAACGAGCCGGGCCTGGTCATGAGCAAGCAGTACGGACTTGCTTTCTTTGAGGATGCCGACTTTTGTTGCCGGATCCGCAAGAAAGGATACCGTATCGTCATTGCGCGCGATCAGTTTGTCCACCATACCTCGGAAACCACAACCAGGGATCTGGGTCTGATCCACTACGGCAAAGCTTACTGGCACAACGCCGCACTTTTTCACGAGGAGTGGCAGAATGCGCCGCGTTTCCCATCCGACCGAACCGGCGACGACCCCCTCCACCAATTTGTGCTCCTCGGCAATCTCATCAATCCATTCTATCCGGAGAAACACCTGCTGGACTATTTCCAGGAGTTGTTCACCAGTGAACAGAAAACCAGGGTTCTCCACGCGGAGTTTCCACCTGACAAACTCGGGTCCGTTATCCGGTTAATGATGGCGGCCAACCAGCGCGAAGTGCTTCGCCATCTGGAACAGCAGCTGGACGATCTCGCCCCCGATCCCGTACTCTACCACGATCTGGTCTGCTTTTACTTCGAACGTACCATCTATTCGCGATGCAAGCGGTATCTGGACCGGCTTGACGACGGAACGCTGCCGCCCGAGATGCAGATCTACCGCCTCAAGATTGCCATCGGCGAAAAGGATTATGAGCTTGCGGCCGTATTTCTGAAGGAACTGATGGATGCGTCCCCGACCCATCCGGAAGTCCTGGCATCAGCCGCTGAAATCCACCGAAGAAACGGAAACGAGGAGCAATCAGCGCAATTCATGGAGCTCGCCAGAGTTTTCGACCCCTATATATCGCATGGCCGGTAGCGGGCGCCCGGCGACATCACATCAGGGAAGCTGCAGGAAGCGGTGTGGCGCAGATCATGTTCGGGCCTGCATCACATAGCCGAGCAGCCTTTTGAGCCGTATCATCCGCTTTCCCTCCCCGAGCTCCTCATAGCTGATTATCAGGTTGCGCAGGGTTCTTGCCATAATCGACCAGTCGGAGGCCTTCTCAAAATGGGCGGATTCGGGTGTGATGCCGTTGTTTCTCAGAAAATAGGAGCACTGGTCAAGGGTGATGACCCGGCCGCTGTTGAACGGATCGAGCATGGTGGAGTCGTTGCCGTATTCGTACTTCACCAGAAAATGCATCGGCATATTGACACCATACAGGGGGAAGTCAATGCGGCGGGCGATGAACAGCATCACCATGCTCAGCGATATGGGAATGCCGCGCCTGCGCTGAAGCACTTTGTGCAGAAAGGAGTTGTCCGGGTTCGCGTAGTCTTTTTTTGCGCCCTTGAAATACTCCTTGTCGAAGAAAAAGGAGACAAACGAGCGAACCTGGTCGGACGGTGAGAACTCCGACCGGACTTCCGGTTCAAGACGGGAAGCCATTCTGTCGAGCTGGCGGCGATAGAGGTCGGTGCGCAGGGTCGGGTTGTCGAACCGGCTCAACAGAAGCTGCCCCTGTTCCAGATCCTCGTTCGATCGGATTCCTTTTTCGGCAAACTCGGCGAATTCCTGTTCCAGAGAGGGAAATGTGATATCATGAATCATCTCCGAAAGCCTCTGCCGGATGGCCGTATCGCTTGTCTCTCTCCGGATCTCATCCAGCAAAGGGACATGACTCTCCCCCAGCTGCGACAGCCGTTCTTCAACCTTCTGCTGAACAAATTGGTCGGGGTCGTCCAGCAGAGAGACCAAAGCCCGGAGTTCGCTGCGTCCGGACGAGGTTGTCGATTTATGGGTATCGGCGGATGTCAACGTAGCCCTGCATCGTTAGTGTCCGGCAGGAGCTGCAAACCGCGATCCGCATCCAGTGCCCGCGCTCTTGAGTAGCATCCTGCCATTGTACAGATGGTAACATAGCGCCTTCTGGAATCGTTTAAAATGATTTTGAGCTTTTGGGAACTCCCTTTACCTTTGATATTCATTCGGCAGACGGCAATAATGCCGATTCTCTCCACTCAGGCCACGATAAATGAATCTGAACGTAAACTCGGAAACAGGTCCGCTTGAGGCGGTCATAGTCCACACGCCCGGTCACGAGGTCTCACTCGTCAACCCCGAACTGCGGGAACAGCTTCTGTTTGACGATATTATTTTTGAGGCGGATGCCCGGCAGGAGCATCTCGACATGATCGATATCTTTCGGACAGCACTCCCCGACCGTGACAAGGTGTTTGAAATCTGTGACCTGGCCCTTGTAACGCTGAAGAAAGAGGAGGCGCGCTCCTTTTTTATTGAAGAGCTGATCCGCTCCGCCCCCGGCAGCAATATCGGGCTGCTGCGCCGGCAGATGCTGGAGCTTGACGCATCCTATCTGCTGGAATTCATCGTCACGGGAACCACCCCAGGCATACCCCACGTTTCGCTGGATCCGGCCCCGAACCTGCTGTTTACCCGCGACCTGGCAGCCGTTGTGAATGACTGCATCATACTTTCAAGGGCGGCCAAGGCGGCCCGTGCCCGTGAATTCCTGCTGATGGAGACGATCGTCCGTTTCCACCCCATGCTAAAAACCCTCCGGAACAACATCATCCACATCGGCAAGCAGGACAGTGTCGAGGGCGGTGACATTCTTGTGGTCTCTCCCGAGGTGGTAATGGTCGGGATGAGTGAACGAACCACCTTCAGCGGACTGATGAGCATCACCGAACAGTTGCTTCAGCACGGCGTGAAGCATGTGGTCGCTGTCGACATCCCCAAGCAACGGTCATCCATGCACCTGGACACGATCTTCACATTCGCAAGTCCGCATGAATGTATCGTCTTTCCTCCTGCAATTACCCACCGGACCGACAACATCTCCGTTTTTTCTTCGATCGACGGCCATATCACCGTTACCCGTAAGAAGTCGCTTCATGACACGCTGGAAGAGTTGCTGGAACGGGAACTGACCTTCATTAACTGCGGCGGGGATAATCTCACAAATCAGTTCCGCGAACAATGGACCGACGGGGCCAATGTATTTGCCCTGGCGCCGGGAGTCATTGTCGGCTATGACCGGAACACCAACACCTTTGACGCGCTGGCGCAACATGGCTACACCATCATGGATCAGCAGTCGTTTACCCGAACCTGGCGCAATATGCCCTTCGCACCAGCGGCAGGTCAGAAAATCGCGATTACGTTCCAGGCGAATGAACTGTGCCGCGGCAGAGGAGGCGCACGCTGTATGACGCTGCCCATTTCCAGACGTGAAGAAACCATTTGAGACGGCCGGCCGTTTGCATAATGCAAGTGTCCGGACACCTGGTCCGCACTGCTGGCTGCCATCGCGCCTTCAGCATGACCCGACCGGTAATCGTTACTGCCGGGGAGCCATCCAAAAACGAGCATCAGTCCATGTAATCAGCCTATGTATACCTTCCACTTCCCTGCTTCAACCTATGCAAATGATCAACCGAATAAAACGGAGAGGGTTTCGTGGGCAATGAACTGACTGGCCGAATTCTGTTCCGCCATCTGCTGCTGTTTGTACTGACCTTTATTTCGACCTCCTTTACCGGTGCTTTTTTTGTAGGTCATACCGCCGGGATCCCGGAAGGCGTCATCCTGTTTTCATCGGAGGGCCTCCCCTATCTGATGGACATGATCTTCTGGGAAGGGGTGTTATTTGCCGTACTGTTGCTGGGTTTTCTCGGGGTGCATGAGTTCGGCCACTACTTCGCAGCGCTCAGGCACCGTATCCACGTTACCCTTCCGTACTTCATCCCGCTTCCGATATCACCGATCGGCACCATCGGCGCGGTTATTCGCATCAAAAGCAGAATTCAGCATACCCGCCACATGTTCGATGTCGGGGCGAGCGGACCCATTGCCGGTTTCATCGTGGCACTTGTTATTCTGCTGTACGGTTTCGCGACTCTTCCCGACCCCGACTATCTGCAAAACTTTGGCGGACACGAAGCCATCAACGAATATATTGCCGAACACGGCACCTTTCCCGACGATCCGCTTGCCGGCGAAAACCGTTCCGATATCGAGGTGATGACGCTCGGCAACACCCTGCTTTTCTCCTTCATCGCCTCATTTTTCGATAATGTCCCGCCGATGTGGGAGTTGTACCACTACCCGTTTCTGTTCGCCGGATGGCTGGGACTCTTTTTCACAGCACTCAACCTGCTTCCGGTCGGTCAGCTGGACGGCGGCCACATCCTCTATACGCTCATCGGCTACCGGAGGCATCGTCTGGCGGCCCGCGGTTTCTTCGTCCTGGTACTGACCCTTGCCGGCCTCGGTGCCATCCCCCTGATCAATACCCTTATTTCCGGCTACGATATTCCACAAACCGCCGTCGCCTGGATCCTCTGGATTCTCATCGCCCTCCTGCTGCTGGACCGCGCTTTCCGGCATGATATCCGATGGATACTCGGGGGATTGGGGGTTGTGCTCGCCGGAAACCTGCTGCTGCTCCGGCTGTTTGAACCCTCCGTTTTCTCCGGTTTCACCATATGGATATTCTGGTCCCTTTTCATCGTGTTTCTGGTAAAAATCGAACATCCGCCTGTCGTCTATGAAGAACCGCTCACACCCGGAAGAAAAATCCTGGGCTGGCTGTGCATGATCATTTTTTTCCTCTGTATCAGTCCGAATCCGATTTATTTCCTTTGAACCGTCGAACCTGTTTTGCTGTTATAACTCCCGATCGTTCGTAAGAAAACCGTGCTGTGTTCGCTTTTATTCTGATACGGCCTGCCTCGTAACGATCGGCTTTAGCCCGAGAAATCCGAAAACCGTTTTGACCCGAAAACCCATGTCTATCCTGAAAATCACACCCCTTCTTTTACTACTTGTTATCATCTTCGGCTGTACGGAGCGGTCGCCGGAACCCGGCAATCTGCAGGATGCTGTAGCTCAACACATTGAAGCCAGAGAATTTGAAGAGGCTTTTGAACAACTGAATTCCGCAGAAGACCGGGCCGGCCGGGATGGTGCCGAAGGGCCGGATCCGCAACAAATCACCCGGCTCAGGGCGGAAGCACATCTCGCCTATGCCAACTATCTGACGCACGAGGCCGATCACCTGGCGATGGGCGAGCGGATGTCCGATGCATTGAGACACTACCGCCGGGTGCTCGAACTGGATCAAAACAACTCCCAGGCACAAACGCACGTGGAACTTATCGAGAGCATTTACCGGCAAATGGACCGGGATATTCCAGTGGGTGTCGCGGAATAAACGGTCAAATTCCGTTTTCAGCGACATTCTTTTTAACTTGCGCCATACACTCTACACCCATACACCCCCGCACCCCAACAACAAAGTGCGGATTCAATTTCACAACGCCCGTGGCCAGCAAGAAAGAACAAAAGACAGGAACACCCGCGATCAACAACCGCAAGGCACGTCACGAATTTACCATAGTGGATTCGTTTGAGACGGGCATCGTACTGACCGGAACCGAGGTAAAGTCGCTCCGCCAGGGCAATGCCAGTTTCGGGGATGCATTCGCTTACATGAAAGAGGGTGAGGTGTGGCTGAAAGAATTTTACATCAAGCCGTTTGAGCACGGCTCCTATAACAACCATGAGCCGCGCCGTGACCGCAAGCTGCTGCTGAAGCGTGATGAAATTCGAAAACTGGATCGTGCGGTGTCACAGAAAGGGGTAACCTTGGTGCCACTCAGGCTCTATTTCACCAGGGGGCTGGCCAAAATGGAGCTGGGTTTGGCGAAAGGCAAGAAAAAACACGACAAGAGGGCCAGTATCGCGGAGAAGGATGTGAAGCGGGACATGGCCCGTGAAATCAAGAAAGCACGGATCTGATACGGGTGGCGCCGGACATATGCATCGGCGGCATCCGACACGACACCGCTGTTGTTGGCGAGGGGGCTTGTCAAACAGAAGGGAGTTGCCGTCCATGACAAACGGCGGTACCGGGCCGGCAAGCCTGCAATGCCGAACGGATGAACCGACAGAGACGAACAGGCAACCCGGTGGTTTCTGCCTGATGTCTGGAGCCCGCAGATCCGTAACGGGGTACCGGGCCGAAAAAAAAGAGGAAGGATTGCCTGTAAGCCGAATTCTGTGATCTGTGCACCGACAGGCGGCGACACAAACCGGCAACCATTTATCTGGTCTCACCATTACTGATGAGATCGAGCGGCCTACCCGACAGTGTTGTGGCGGACGGCACACTGTCATGCTTGGCCTTGCACCCCGCGGGGTTTACCTTGCCCCGTTCCGTTACCGAAACGGGCGGTGGGCTCTTACCCCACCTTTTCACCCTTACTCCGGCGTACCGGAGCGGTCTGTTTTCTGTGGCACTTTCCATATCCCGCTGTGCGGGATTCCCCGGCTTTCCCGGGGCGCGGTGTCCGCTGGTGTTCGGACTTTCCTCCCTCCGCAGCCGCAAGCGGCTTTGAAGAGCGATTGCCCGGCAATCCTTCAACTACTGAAATAACGATTAGAAAACCGGCTGCGTGTGCCGTCCGCTCAATTGAGCTTCAGCTGCTTGCGGGCTTCCTCAAAAAAGCTGGGATCAACAACGATGCGGCCGGAATTTTCGTCGATGATGATTTTATTCTTTCTGCGAACCTCCACCTGAACCTGGGGAGGAAGCATTATGCCCAGACTGGAACCTTTCTCCATGGGCACTACGGCCATTCCGTTGTTCAAGCCCTTGCGAAGACGTTCGTAACTGCGAAGATATCTCGATTCAAGGCCCTTTGTCGCCTCTTCTCTTTTTTTCCTGAGCTCTTCCTCTTCCTTCTTCGTGCTCTCTACAAGCTTGTCGAGATTGTCCTTTTTTCCCTGAAGAGCCGCGCGGGTTTCTTCCAGTTTAACCTCGTTTTCGGACACCACCTTTTCCAGAGACTCGGCTTGAACAGCGATCTCCTCCAAACGGGAAGCAGAACTGCTCATAATTCCCCTCTGGGTTTCGATCTCTTTGGTCAATGCGTCGTACTCGCGGTTGTTGCGCACCGAAAGCTGCTGCTCCTCGTATTTTTCCACCAGCGACTCGGCTTCCTTGATCTCCAGCTCCAGGCTGGATTTCTCCATCGCCAGCTCCTTTATCTCCGCTTTGGATCGCTTGATACGGCTCTCCAGTCGCGCCACCTCGGTTTCGATATCCAGAATCTCTTCCGGCAGATCACCCCGAAGCCGCTTCAGCTCGTCAATTCGGTTGTCAATAAATTGCAGATTGGTCAGTTTTTGGATTACTTCTACCATAGGGTATTGATTGCTGTTTGCTTCGTTATTCCTGTTTTGTTTTGTCTTGAAAATATCGGACCGGGTTGGTATTTACCTGCGTGGAAGAAATCGCCAATCCCGGAAAGCGGTTACGCAGACGATCGCGCAGCAACCCGACAACAGGCACCTCGCTTTCATAATGGCCTGCATCCACCAGTAAAACATCCGGAGCTTCGAGAAAGAAATCGTGATACTTCAGGTCGGCCGTAACAAAAGCATCTGCCTTCTGCCGAACGGCTTCGTCCTTCAGAAACGATCCCGAACCCCCGCAAACCGCCACACGTGTGATTTCATCGGGAGACCCGGCGTAACGAATGCCCCGGCTGTCCAGCTGTTGCGCTACATGCTTCAGAAACTCCTCCGGCCGCAGCGGTTGATCAAATTCGCCAATCACACCGAAACCTGTAGCTTTAGGGAATTCGGCCGCTTCTCCAGCCGTCCCGCTGCCCGCATCCCGGGACGTGTGTCCGCCCGTCCTACCTGCTCCGGCTCCACTCGGCGGGACATCCACCGGACTCTCATCCTGCTTGAGAAAACGCTGATTTTTCAGTCCGAGACGTTCGGCCAGTACAAAGGAAACACCTTCGCTGGCGGCATCGAGATTGGTGTGGGCGGCGATCAGGCCTATGTCTGCCTTAATCAACCGATAGAGAAGGGACCCGGTGGTATCGGCCGGGGTGATGCGGGAAAGCTTCCGGAAAATTAGCGGATGGTGGGCAATGATGAGATCTGTTCTGGTTTCAACCGCCTCATCGACAACTTCCGGGGTTACATCCAAACAGGTGAGGATGCGTTCGACCGGTTGATTTCCATCTCCGACAAGTAATCCAACATTATCGTACTCGAGCTTGGTGCTTTGTGGTGCCCATTCTTCCAGAAACCCGAGGATATGATGGATGGCGTACTTCATATTCTCGGTGAGCAGCCCCCCGTCTGCTCGCCTGTCACACCGGCGAAAGCAGGATTATACCTAAGATGGAAACGTTTCTTACAGTACACGATAATTGATGCTGTCAGAAATTTTTGTCAGAAAAGAAAAATAGCATTTTTTTCACTTAAATAAAAGAAGTTGCCGGTTCTCATCTTCACTTTAAATAACGTATCTTTTGATTTCATTATTACGGGACTGTAAACACGGATGACCGTTTCGCCCTGCCGGTTTCTCCAGTCGTCTCTTTCATCCATCTCTGAAACAGAAAAGCCGTGACACAATCCAATATCAGAACGTTACATGAGCACATAAGGCAGGTATGCGCGGCATGTGGCCGGGATCCTTCGGAGATTCGGCTCGTGGCCGTCAGCAAGACCCATCCGGAAGAAGCGATAATGGAGGCCTATCATGCCGGGATCCGGGACTTCGGCGAGAACCGGGTTCAGGAACTAACGGCCAAAATGCCCCTGCTTCCCGAAGATATCACCTGGCATATGGTGGGTACGGTTCAGACCAACAAGATCAAGGATATGGTGGACCGGGTCGACTGGATCCATTCCATGTCGAAAATCAAGTATCTCAAAGAACTGGAAAAACGGGCTGGACGGATCGGCAGAACCATTAATGTGCTTATCCAGGTGAATATCAGCGGCGAAGACCAGAAAAGCGGGTGCGAACCGGATGCGCTTGCTGAAATACTTGACTATACGGCCGGACTCAAACACGTTACGGTCAGGGGCCTGATGGGGATGGCCTCCTTCACCGACGATCGCGAGCTGATCCGGCGGCAATTCCGGACGCTTCGAACCCTGCTCCAGGCGCATCATCCCCACGAAAGCGAGCGGATTCGGCTTAAGGAGCTCTCCATGGGCATGAGCGGCGACTACGATATAGCCATAGAAGAGGGCGCGACCATCATACGCGTCGGCTCAACCATTTTCGGGTCAAGGGACTACGACAACTGACCGCACACCCTGTGTCGACTTCTGCCCACCCGCTCCGCCAGGCAACCTCTCTTTCTTTTCATTCCCGGTTATGCGATATTTTTTATCTTGAAACAGGAGCACGAGAAAAGCGTAAATCCCGGTATGACCCACTGCTGACTGAAGCATTTTTCGATTACGGGGAGCGTTGGCGGTCAACTGACCGGCAATCCCTTGCGGCACGCTTCCTGTACCTGCTGATGCTATTTCCCAACAAACACACCCATGGAAAGTCTATTGGAATCACTAATCCCCTTTTTTGCGATAGCGGCGGTCTTCGGCCTGCCTTTTCTGATTGCCGTGATGATCATTCGCTTTCTCCGTGAACGCATGCATGCCAAAATGCAGATGACCACCGGCATCAATCTAAAGCAACGGCTCGAAGAGTATGAGCAACGCCAGGAGCAGCTGATCAAGCGCGTACAAAACCTGGAGACCATTGTGGTGGATGCCGACCTGGGCAATCCCCGGCTCAAAGAGGCCCGCAGAGATCCCGATTTCCCGGAAAAACGGGAGCAGCGAGAACCTGACCGGCCTCTTAAAAACAAGCTCCGATCCTGAGGTCTTCTGTTGTAATGCTGGAATCACACTGTTAAATTGCAGGTATGCACCATGTATCCTGCTCTCAGGAGTTTTTACGCTGCCTCAGACAGGCTATTAAATGGCCGCACCATACTTCCGGTCAATTTCTCCCGGCACGTGCCGAAAAAAGGACCCGGAACTTGACATTCCGATATTGCCGCTTTACGAACCGGCCGAATCAAAGCCCAGCCGACATCCCATGAAACTATCAGCCCTTGAAATCAAACAGCAGACGTTCGCAAAATCCATGCGGGGATTCGATGTGGCCGAAGTGCAATCGTTCCTGAATGTTGTCTCGAACGAGTGGGAACACCTCTCCAACAAGTGCCGCGACCAGGAACAGGAGATCCGGCGCCTGACAGACAAGCTGGAGCACTACCAGAAAGTGGAGGAGGCCCTGCACGAAACACTTCAGACCGCCAAGGAATCAGCCCAGCAACGCATTTCCAGCTCCAAACAGGAAGCGCAGAACCGCATCTCCCAGGCAGATCTGGAAGCGGAGAAAATTGTCAGGGACGCCCATCAGGAGCGACAGGCGATACGGCAAAGTATTCAGCGCCTGCTCGAACGGCGCCACGAAATCATCAGGGGCATGGAATCCTATCTTGAGCTTGCCACCGAATCACTCGACACCTTCAGGCGCGACGACTCCTCCACCTATTCCCTGCCGAAGGAAGAGTCGGACACCTCACCCCCCCTCCGACAGAAATCTGCCGACAGCGCATCCACCGCCGCCTCCCCGGCTGCGGGTACCGATGACCTCGACCACCTGCTGGACGATATTGACGAAGATTAATCACCGAAACCATCGATTATGCCACAATTTGAAACCGTAGAAGCTTTTCGCAGTAAGAAAGCCGAGGCGCTGGACTATCTCAAAAACCAAACCGACCTTATCCCGGACTATCTCATTATCCTTGGCACCGGTCTGGGACGGCTGGCGGAGGAAATTGATGTCCAGAAAGCGATCTCCTACAGCGATATTCCTCACTTTCCCACATCGACGGTAGAGAGCCATGAAGGACGACTGCTTTTCGGCACCCTCAGCGGTAAAAAAGTCGTGGCCATGCAGGGACGCTTTCACTACTACGAAGGATATACCATGCAGCAAATCGTGTTTCCGGTCAGGGTGCTGCATGCACTTGGCGCACATACCCTGCTGGTTTCCAACGCTTGCGGCGGTATGAATCCGCTCTTCCGGCGAGGCGACATCATGTGCATCAGCGACCACATCAACCTGCTGGGAGACAACCCGCTGACCGGACCCAACGACGACACCCTCGGTGTGCGGTTCCCGGACATGAGCGAACCCTACTCCGAAGACCTTATTCTGATTGCCGAAAAAGTGGCTCTGGAAAATAACATAAAAATGCATCAGGGGGTCTATATTGCTGTCGCCGGACCAACCCTCGAAACCCGCGCCGAATATCGCTTCCTACGCAATATCGGGGGGGATGTCGTCGGTATGAGCACGGTGCCCGAAGTGATCTCCGCCGTTCATATGGGGATGAAGGTTCTCGGAATCTCGGCCATCACCGACGAGTGCTTTCCGGACGCCCTCGAACCGGTGAACATGAAAGAGATCCTTGAAGCGGCCGACTTGGCCGAACCAAAAATGACCAGTGTGATAAAAGGGGTCCTTGCCAAACTGTAACCCGACAGACCGGAGCGCCTGTTTGTAGAAGCCCGCGATGGCTGCCGACCCGTTATATGACTGTTTTACATCCCGATACCGCTTTTGAAATTGCCTCGCTCTGCCGTCCTTTTCCAGTATCCGATCCTTTTCCCGGCCAGGAAATATTGCGCCCTGCTGAACCGTTTACACCGTGTTTGTTGACCAACATCCGCAATCATGTATTCTTCTGATAATAACCGTATCTGGGATGAGTTCGAATGGGAGTCTCATATAAACGAGATGGCCCGGAGACATGAGCATCTGCGACAGCTGATCGAATCAGATCACGGCAACCGTCCAAGATGGCTCAGCCACATCAACGATTTTCCTACCAAACTGGACGCCGTCGACGCATTCATCGAAGAGGAACTGCTCCTGGAAGAGTCCCATTTCCCGGTTGATGACGAAGATGAATTTGAATCGGAACAGGACGATGCCCTTTTTGAACTCCTGGATGACGGGGAGGAGGAAGACGATATCTTCGGGGATGACGAGGATGACCCGGAAATTGATTTTTTTCAGGACTCGGGGGATGACGAGGAGGATGATATGGACGACGACCAGGTAGAAGAGATGTTCGAACAGATTTTTGATGAGGAAACCCGGGAGCCCACCGGTTATGATTACGCCTCCCTTGAAAATATCGCCATTTACACCGATGCGCGCGACCTTTCTGCCGACCTGCTGCTTTTCAACGACAGTCAACCCCGGTATATGCAGCATCCCGGCTTCATCCGGCTCGTTTCAGATACCCTGCAGATAAGCTCCAAACTGGCCGCAGCTTACTCCATGGGGTTTGATGTGGAAGTGCTAGGAGCCAATATCGCCTATTGCAAGAAGGCGCTGGCGCATGCCAACCACACCCTTGCCCATCTCCAATCCCTGAAAGGCAATCCTGTTCAGGTGGCCGACTACTACGAACTCCACCGCCGCCTGTTTGAGCTTCGAAATAACATCGCCATTCATATCCAGGACACCCGGGCCTTTTTCGCAGAACTGATGTAGTTTTCCGCATGGCATTCCCTCCTGTGCCATTACTATTCCAGATGTGTGATTCATCTGCGATATGTCACCTGTCTCCGCAGCCGCTGTAAGGAGTACTCGTCAAACGGCTCTTTCTGTTGTACTGTCATCTCATTTGAGAGACTCCGCAATCAGTTGAATCCTTTCACAGGGCGTTTGTATGTGTAACCAAACCCGTTCCTATGACAATGATACCAGCACAGCTGCCGGCAGAATCAGCGAGGAGCCCATGTAATGTCCGGCGTTAATCGTCCAGCCGTCAACCCGGGTGCCTACCCGCTTCTGCGCCTGGCGCTGCT
Source organism: Balneolales bacterium ANBcel1 (assembly GCA_029688905.1). Classification (NCBI taxonomy): domain Bacteria; kingdom Pseudomonadati; phylum Balneolota; class Balneolia; order Balneolales; species Balneolales bacterium ANBcel1. The sequence continues at coordinate 224,129 of JARULB010000003.1, forward strand.
GTATTCGGCCGGAATTGTCGCCGGACGAACGTTGCTGCAAACGGTATCCCCTCTGCAAGCTCTGTTCGGCCTCGCCCTTCTCCTTGTAGTTTGCACCATTTTCCATCTTTTACGGCGTGCCCCGATGCGCATGCTGTTGCTGCCGCTGCTGTATCTGTGCAGCGTGTTCAGCTTCGGCGTGTTCACCATTCGGATGCATGACCAGCTCCATGAGCCCGAAGAACTCATTCTGTCGGTCTTTCCGGAAGACATGCTGCTTTTTCATGGAGGAGTGCTTTCGGATCGCAGTACCCGTGGCGGTCACCGAATGGCACGTATCCGCATTGATTCCGTACATATTCAGGGACTGCCGACGTGGCACCGCACGTTTCTGACGGACGTGCTGATCCGGCAGGAGCCCCGGGATGCCTTTCCTGTCAGCTATGATCCATCTACAGCCAATGATGAAGCCCCCTCAGGGGATTCCTCTGCGGATACCGTAACAACTCAAAATCGCAGTTTCGGTGATGCCCCGGAAGATCTGTTTCGCGCTTCCGGGACACCATTTTCTCTTGCCGGCGCCTATCTCCGATTCGGCGGCAACCTGGAACCGCCCTCACGTCCCGTCAACCCCAATCAGTTTGATTATGCTTCTCACCTTGCACGTCAAGGCATCCATTCGACCATTTTTGCCATAGATATCGAATCCATCGGGGAGAGCCAGACAGCCCCGCCCTGGCATCGTTTGCAGATATCTATGCAACAACGGACCAGCATGCTCTTTTCGGAGCACACACGGGGTATCGCAAGGGCGATAATGCTCGGTGACCGCTCGGAACTTGACTCCGACCTGCGGATGGCTTTTTCCCGCGCCGGACTGGCTCACCTGATGGCTGTATCCGGTATGCATGTCGGATTCATATTGCTTCCGGTGTGGCTGCTTCTCCCCTGGTTCCGAGGCTCGGTTTCCGGAAAGTGGGTCGCCCTGCTTTTTTGCACCGCGCTGCTTGCCGCTTATGCCGGAGCCACCGGATTTTCGGTATCTGTCAACCGGGCCTCCATCATGGCCCTGTTTTTAATCATCGCCCGGCTATTCCACAGGCCGGGTGCCTCTTTAAACATTCTGGGAGCGGCAGCACTGTTACTTCTGATATATGATCCCCGCATGCTATTTGATGTAGGTTTCCAGCTTTCGTTTACAGCGGTGGCCATAATACTGACGACGCTGCCCGGCACCCGGTATCTGCTCCCTGTCAGGTATCGCTATCGCCGTACCGGCGCCCTGTTCCAGTTCGTCATGGTCAGTGTCCTTGTGCAGGCCGGCCTCTACCCTCTTCTCATCCACTATTTCAATGAATTCTCGATGATCGGCCCCCTGAGCAACACCCTGGCGGTTCCGTTTGTTCAAGCGATGTTCCTGTGGTCGTTCGCCTGTCTTTTTATCGGCATGATCGATACTTCCATTGCCCACTGGCTCAATATTCCTGCCGATTATGTGCTTCAAAGCCTCATTAGCTATGTTACGTTGGCCGGCACGCTTCCGGGAGCATGGATAGAAGGCAAACTTGCAAGTCACTGGATTTTCGGCGTCTGGTTTTTCGGGACAAGCGTCATCGCATCATTGCGCATCCCTCAGCTGCGCTGGAAAATGCTGTCTGCTTTTCTGTTTTTTTTGGTACTGCTACAGGGAAGCCTTGTATATGAAAAGCAACTGCGCCGCCCGGTACTTGACGTCACCTTTCTGGATGTGGGTCAGGGTGATGCCATACTAATCGAAACTCCGGGCCGCAAGAAGTACCTGTATGATGTCGGTGTATGGACGCCGCAGTTCGACTCCGGCGAGCGGGTGCTGCTGCCGGAACTGAAAGCAAGGGGCATCCGCCGGCTTGACGGCATTATCCTCTCCCACCCGCATGCAGATCATATAGGAGGGATTATGAGCATTATCGAGTCCGTTCCAGTCGATACCATATATCAGTCACCTGCACCCCATGATTCGCAGCTCTATCACCGGTACATGGCGCGCGCCGCCGAAATCGGCATACCCGTGCGTCTGCTTGAAAGCGGTGACCTGATTCACACCGACCCCTCGTTACCGATGATGGTGTTCGCCCCCTCGCCAGACATCCAGGCACGTGATCCGAACAACCAGTCGGTAGTCATAATGGTGCAATACGGCCGGAACCGCATCCTGCTCACGGGCGATGCCGAGAAAGAGGCGGAAGCCTTTCTTTCCGCAACCTACGGAGCATTCCTTCGGGCGGATATTCTCAAAATCGGGCATCACGCCAGCCGTACCAGTTCTACTGAGCCCTTCCTTGCACACGCAAATCCTGCATATGGCATTGCATCGCTCGGCTTGCGGAACAGGTACCGTCATCCTCACCGGGAAGCTATTGAAAGGCTGCACCAGGCGGGAATCCGGAGCCGGTTCACAAGTCTGGAGGGCGCCATACACTATCGCTGCGACGGAGTCCGCTGCAATCTGCAGCCATGGCAATCCGGGAACGACAAAATGAGCAAAAGACCGGTACCATAGTCGGCTGCAAGCAAGACGAACGGAAACGCAACGGTCAATAATTGTGTTCGTGTAACCGTTATTTGGCCGTTGCAGCGGGTCTTTGCGTTTCAGGGAACGGCAACATGACCAACTACAATCAGCATCCGCCCGTCAAACATTTCAAACAAACTGACCAGATACTACCGCAAGAACAGATTTACACATGGAGCGTTTCATCCCTTTTGCCATTTTCTTTACCGTTTTTTTCTCCGTGTTCGGATTTATCCAGTGGTATTTGCTGCGTTCCTACCTTCGCTGGCTTCGCGGTATCACTTTAGGGGCATCCTATCACCGTTACCGGCGACTGGGTATTGGTGTGCTCATTGCCGCCAACATCGTCTTTGTACTTCGCTTTCCATCTACGGATCTCGGATGGTATGACAACCCCTGGTTTCAGGCTTTCATTATCTATCCTGGTGGAATATTTTTCGGTGCCCTCATCCTGGCATTTATGTTACTGGTCGCTTTCAGCATCGGGCAATGGACTCTCCGGAAGCTTTACCTGCTACGGCAAAAACGGATGCGTTCGCTTCACAGCCGCAATAGCGAGGAGTATTCGGACGGCGCCGCTCCAACCTTCAAATCTGCCGCACATACCGTAAATGCGGACCCAGAGCACCGTGATCATCCTCCGGCTGACGGTGCTGACGAATCCGGCAGCAGGGGCAATACAAATTCAGTAACAGCAGGTCACGGGGATGTTGCATCAGGAGAAAGAGCCACTGACAACTTCGACACGGCTGCATCGGACAATCCCGCCCAGGGCCTGTTCAGCCGGCGCGAATTCCTGAAAGCAACAGGCACTGCCATGATTACCGCTCCGGTCGCGTTCACCATCGGAGCCTCCGCGGCAACCTCCCACGACTATCAGGTGGTGAAAAAAAAGCTGTTCTTCCCGGGTTTGCCACCGGGTCTCGACGGGCTCCGAATCGTCCAGTTGAGTGATATTCACTCCGGGATATACATGACCGAAAACCAGATACGCGACATATTCCATCTGGCAAATGAGCAAAACCCCGACCTTGTGACCATCACGGGAGATTTCGTCGACAACTCCGTATCGGAAATCCCGGCCTTATACCGCGCCCTGCCCGAACTGAAGACCGAATTCGGCGTTTTTGGATGTCTGGGCAACCATGACCACTACGCCTCTGCAGACAAGGTCGCCTCCGCGCTTGGACAACGAGGGGTAACGGTTCTCACCAACAACCGCAGCACTCTCGAAATCGATGGTGGCCGGCTTACACTGCTGGGAGTAGATGACCCCGTGAGCGGCACTCCGGACCGGTACCGCCTCGATGAGGCTACCCGGAATCTTCCTGACGACGCGTTCCGGATTCTCCTCACCCACCGCCCCGATACGTTTGACCTCGCCCGGGAGTCCGGTATTGACCTGACCCTCGCCGGACATACCCATGGCGGTCAAGTTGGGCTGAATCTCATGGGTCTGCCACTCTACCCGATTTATCTTTTCCAGAAATACCCCATGGGACTCTTCGAGTACGATGCTCACAAACTCTATGTCAACGTGGGGATCGGCATGGTGGGAGCACCGGTAAGAACGGTACGTCCGGAAATGACGGTGATTGATCTGACCCGCACACCTCCTGGTTCAGACGCTTAGTATGATCAGGATTCCGCTGCAGAATTGTTCGGCCTGCCGGATCGGGCCGGGCTTCCGGATGAATGAGCCGGTTTGGCCTGGATACCGAGTCACTTCACGAGCATGATTTTGTGCGAATCTATCGTTTCGTGTGTCAGCATCCGAACGATATAAACTCCGCTGGCGTAATTATCCGCATTGAAGGTAAGCGTGTACTTTCCGGCGGGGCGGGGCCTGTTGGTCAATGTCGTCACATAACGGCCAGTGATATCAAACACATCCACCCGAACCGGAACAAGGCCTTCCGCATGCTCCGGAATATTGAACTCAATTCTCGTAGCCGTATTAAACGGATTGGGATAATTCGACAGAATTTCGAAGCGATCGCTCTCCACAATTTCAGGATATTCATCGGGAAGATCGAACTCCTGCAACACCCGGGTGTTCATTACCAGGTTATTATTATCGCGGAGTGACAGCCACAAAACATTTCCTCCATGATCGACCCCTTTCAGCAGAGTCCGTACCGGGTAGTAGTCCGGGTTGTTTTCATTTTCCGAGCCCTCATCAACCAAAAAATACATGGCGCTCTCTTCGTCGTCTCCCCTTACTTCCAAACTGATATGGTAGCGTTCCCCTTCCTGCAGAGTAATATCCAGCCCGGAGAGATCCACATGATTCAGACCGGCGCCGAGTTCCGAAAAGTCGACATCAACATACCCCAGTTCATTATCCGGAACATAGCTGCCGATACCGGGCATTTGGCGGGAGTCGGCAACCGACACTCTGAGCGTACCGGTACCGGAAACCGCCTCGATTTCGGTGCTTGAAAGCAATGGAAACTCAACCGACTGGAGGATACTTTCTGCCTCGGAATCTATGCGTTTGGTGATGGTATTCAGAGCCACCGGATCCGGTGAAGCGGCGACATTCACATAATCCGGGACTTCAACAAAGAACCTGGAAGGGCCGGAGTTGGAAATGGTAACCATGCGGTAACTGTCCGGGGTCCAGTCGGCCGTATAGGTAAACTGACGGGTGCCGTACTCCATATTGGGAACCCGCAATGTATTTATAGATACCAGCGCCACCGACCGGAAGCCGCCCGACAGGCTGATATAGGAATCCTGCAACCGATCAACTCTGATGCTGCCGTCGGAGCTTTTCGAAATCACATAATGAAAAATCTCGGCCGGTGAGTCCACCTCTATCCAGATGTCATCCACATTGGGCCAGTGGATGTAATTCGCGCTTCCATACTGCAGAGAAACCCGTTGCCCGCGCACCCAGGGACGGTCTTCCAGTCCGAACTCCCTGCCGGGCTCATTAACCCGGACCGACCCCATTTGCGGCAGGGAATACGAATACTCTGCATGCCGTTCCGGGTTCAGCCAGTTGGTGACATAGAACTCGGAAAGTACTTCGGTAAACTCAAGGCCTTCATTCAATTCGTTCAAAATGGTCTGATAGAGCACCCATGGCTGCCGGCTGCCGGGCTGCTGGGTCAGCGCTCCGATTTTCAATCCCACACGCTCGTAAAGATAACTGTGAAAGAGCTGCGCCCGCTGATAGTCGAACAGCACTTCCGGCTCACCCGTACGCCAGCGGAGGAAGCCGGGAGCCAGTCCCGATTCAACATTTCCGCTGAGCTCATCCGGCATATTCAGAAACTGCATGTTCCGGGCGTTGAAGCCATTCAATATTTCGGCCAATTCAGACTGACCTTCATCCATAAACGTAATCAGCGGGCGGCTGTCGCGATACGCCTGAAGCAGATGCTGGAATTCATGGGCAACCGTGCCCAGAGGCCGGCGGGGATCAACCGTTCCATCATCATCAAATCCGTAAATACCGGGGCGGGAATCGATATAGAGCACGGCCGCTTCGTTGCTGTTCGGATTCGCCGATCGCGGGGTAAAATCTCCCGGATTGAAGAACCCGGCGACATAGCCACCGTTCGAATCCGGAGTCCAGTCATCCTGAATGTCGGTGATCAGAAACTTGATCATGCCCGATCCCGACGGATTGGGCACATTTGCCGGGTCGCCCATGGCAAAGATATCGATATTGTTTTGGATGATTCCCTGATCGGGGTTGACCGACCGGGACGGCGTGCTCACCTCAAGCGCCTCCAGCATGGCCGACACCACTTCGTCATCAATTTTTCCGGGACCAAACTCTTCGGTTTCCACCCAAATCTGGACCCATTCCCCAACGGCATGCAGTTCAAACTCCACATCGTCAAACGTGGCGCTGCCGCCGTTACTCTCTTCAAAGTTATACACCTTGAATGTGCGGATGTCTCCCACCTCGTACACCGGCGTCGATTGCATCAATTCCGGCAAACCGGCTTGTGATTTCTTCAGTTCCAGAAATGCATCATAGGCATCCCTGATTTCCGGCACCCTGTAAAGGTGATCCGTCACATGGATAATCGTTTCCTTTCCCGAATTGTGCCCATGGGATTCAATCTGCCCGTTTCCCGCCTGCTGGTGGCTGCTTTCCATACGCCATGGGGATCCGTACGGCATACGGGACAAATCATCCATCGCAGAAGTGTTCCGGTGGCCGGCGAGGTTTTCATGGGTTTTTGAAAGCGTGTCATCGCCCTGAGGAATCGGATTGAGCCTTATTTCCTGGGCCATACCCTGCATGGAAACAGAGAAGAAAAGCAGGGCCGCTGCTGCAAATGGCACAGCATTGCGACCGTATGCATACAGCCATTCAGAAAACGTAAAGGAGCGAACCGGTTTTATATTTTGCATTTGCATTACAGGGATGAAGGTCTTGCATCCAGATTATCAGCAAAGAAGCGCACTGTGATCCGCCAAAGCGCGTCACGTATGCCAATCGCCAAACTCAGAGACAGCGAAAGCGCCCCATTTCGGAGCAGCCGGCAAATGGCCCGGCTTCATCACATGCTGCGCCACTCCGGACCCTTCCGCAATAATAACAAACTTAACGTTTTATACTATCTAATTAGCATCATTTTTTTTGCCGGGAGCACCATCTCGGAACCGGAGACCGGGAGAATCCTCATGCGATAGAGATAGAGCCCGCTGGCAAGGCCCTCACCGCTGAAGTGCAGGTGATGGGTGCCGGGCTGCTGCACTCCCGTCTCAAAAGAGCGTACCACCCTGCCGGTTACGGTAAACACAACCACCAACACCCGGGCCTGCTCTGCAAGTTCATAGGGAATTACGGTGCGGTTGTTGAAGGGGTTGGGATAATTCTGTGCCAGGGAATGTCTCGTCGGAATATCTTCGCCGCCGGGTCGGGCGGATGTCTCCCATCCATTAACCGCCGATAATGCCAGGTTATCACTGCCGGGAGTCCATATGACAACCGGCAGGCCGGTTATGGAGTCATTGTGGATTTCAATATCGTCTCGTTCAAGCAGGTGGCTGTTCTCATCCAGCCAATCATCAAACTCAAAACCATTATCGGGCATCGGGGTCACTGTCACCGGCACCCCCTTGAAGTAGGTGCCTGTCCATTCGGTGAGCGCTTCATCTATCCCTGGTGTTTTCGGATGGATATCCATACCGTTCACCTGCATATATCCCCAGTCTGTATCCTCAACGCGGATAGAGAGATTCGCCGTACCGGGCAAATCAAAATATTCGGACAGGTGCTTTCTAAGGTAGCCGGGTCTCTTTTCGGCAAAGGTTTTCATTACCTGGATGTGATCGTGCCATCCGGAAAGCGACTCCCCGGCACTGCCCGGATGGCGGTTCAGGTGCTCCTCCATTTCGGGCTCGTAGAGGTCACGAAACTCCCGGATTCTCTCCTTGACAAATTCCGGGCGAAACCGGGTATTGAGGTCATCGGCAAGCAGAGTTATAAAACGGTGGCGGAATGATTCGTTTTCGATAAGGGAATTAAACAATGCGTTGACCCACCGGCCCTCATTTCTGGGGTTCCCTATGCCGGTAATCCACTCCACCATGTTCATATCATACTGTGCCCACCAGGAAGCATTTCCTGCATAGGGATACCCGAATGAAGCGTCCATGTCAAAAATCATCCAGCGCCAACGACCGTCCGCACCAGGGAGCGCATCAGGGTCGAAAGTATCTGTTCGCTTCCGCCAGAAACGGATATTGTTGTGGGGCCAGTCGGCATTGGCGGCATACACATTGAGGGTCACATATTTCAGAAAGTTGTCGATATCCATCTGCGTCTTCATGTATGCGTAGTTCTCCTCAATGGCCAAATCCTCCATTACCGCAAAATCACGCATTTGAACATAGTGCCGGTTGTCGGAGGGCTCACCGGTATTCACATCGGCATTCCTGACCAGGATGGCTACCTTGTCGCGGGGGATTCCGTAATTGGTTTCGATATACCAGTCATCATAGCGCTCCCGGATATTGTGGATGCCCCAGTATTCGCCATTGATAAATACCACAGAAGGACGAAAACTTTGTTGATCCACCTTGCGGTCGGAATATAGCGACTGGATCATCGCATCCTTGAACATGGTATGGTGCCAGTCATCGCCGGAGGATCGCAGGATGAGTCGTTTATAGGTATCCAGCGGCGCCGTTCTGTCTTCTCTCTGATTACCTGGAATCGCCGGATAGTTGATTTCCGGATACCAGTCATAATCACTTCTGGCGTAAATTCGCAGCGATTTCTGCGGGTAGCGACGGGTTCCACCGCCATGGATCCGCAAGCCGATATTTTGACGGAATCCATCTTGCTCCTCATATATCGGGGGGATGATACCCGAATGGTTGTCATCGGGTTTGTAATGTGACTGATTCCTGTCGGACATGGGCTGTCCGGCTGATGCCGCTTGATGCTCGCTATTTCTGGGAATTCCATCACTAAACAGCGGCTTCGCGGTATCATAAAATTCCAGGTGAGCCTCACGCTCCCACTCCCGTCCTCTTTCATAATAGTTTCCACTGTAAATAAAATCAGGATCAAACCGGTTGCCGGGCACCAGAATGCCCGTTTCATCACTAAACAGGTGCACCGAGTCCGTTGCAATAGAGATCACCGGAAACGAATACCGATCGCGACCCATCGGATCCACGAACCAGGTACCGGTGACAACCTCACTTTCTCTATAGCCCTCCCTGACCGCGATGGCCCGTATGACTTGCCCCTTGAATACCGGTGTTGCTGGGGGTGACCAGGAAGGGTGCGGCGAGGTCTGAATCCCGGTAAAACGATCTTTTTCGCCGGATCGATGATCGATTCTGATGGGCTCCCGATACACCGGGGAGTCGACGGTCGGCCTGGATCCGTCGGTGGTGTAATGGATTCTGTCATGCGGATGCTGGCTTTCGAGCATTAGCAGGAATTCGGTATTGTAGAATCCCGGCGGATTCGAAAACTCCGGAGCCGGTGTCAACCCGCCAAACCCCTCTTCGGAATTTGGTTCGCCTGGTGTGGGATATGCAAAAAGTTGCCATTGGTTAGATCCGTCGGGAAAACGTCCGTAGGAATAATCCGACGGAAGAGCAACGGGAGGAAGCGTATCTGCCTTGTTGCCGTTCATGTCAGTTAACCGCAACGGTTCTCCTTCACTGGCGATACTGAAGTTGGTATGCAGCGGCCGGCCCGGTGTCCGCCTGTCTTTTCCGGAGGCCCAAATCAACAGAAACTCGCCGGGATTCAGCAAGGTATCGGGCAGGACCCATCGATAGTGATCTCCCTCCCGGTCGGATAACCCGAAAGAAACCAGGTTTACCGGTTCGCTGCCGGCATTGTAGAGCTCAATCCAGTCTTCAAAATCCCCGTCTTCGTCGGCGATGGTAGTGTTGTTGGACGCCTGCACCTCGTTGATCACAACATGGGGCAGGGCTTGCATCGTAGATGGTGGTACTACCGTATTACTACCATTCCCGTGAGATGGATTTGCGCCAGGCAGGGCAAGCAACCTGGTTGGCGACACCACTGCAAGGGCCAGCAGCAGTGCAAAAACAAAGGCTCGCAACCCTGGGCGGGATACAGATACAGGGGGATTACCGGTACAGGAAAAAGACATTCCAGACAAAACGGGGTACAGGGTTCGAAAAGGGAATTTATCGAACCAGTAGCCTCATATCAACAACTTCACCGGGAATAAGATCCAGTTCGTGGTTGAGCGCAACACGCACAGGCAGTCCGGTAGTCTCGAATGGCTGATCAGGAAACAGCGACGACATATGCTGGATGGTCTCCATGTGGACGCCCACTTCTGCAATTCTCATGACGGTTTCGCTGCGCTGCCGGTCCTGTTTGCGCACAAGCACTTCCATACCCGGTTCCGGTGTGGTCACGAGGGGATGGCGCAGGTGTGCCAGGATATAGTCGGGTTTTGGAGAGCGGATGATGGCGATGGTGTCGCCCCGGTCGACATACTCACCACTTGTGCCATAAACAGCGGAAATTTGTCCACTGACCGGTGCATGCAGCGTGATCGGCATCATTTCGGCTCTGATGCGGTCGATGGTCCGGCGCTGCACTTCAATGGCCGCGGCTCTGGGATCTTCCTCCTTCCAGACGGCCATCAGGTCCTCCAGATCTATGCCGGCGAGTCTGTTTTCCATACGGTCGACCAGTTCGCCTATTTTTTCAACCTCTTCTTGAAGCGTTAAAAACCCGGTTTGTGACTGCTCGAGCTGTTCGTCGGAGGCGAGACCGCGCTCGTGCAGGTCCTGCAGTCTTCTGTACTCACGTTCAGCTGCCTGCTTCCGAATTTCGGCGATGCCAAGCCTGGCCCGGTTCTCCATCAAATCCATCTGAAGGGATTCGTAGTTGAGCAGGTTTCTCTGCTGGTCGGCGATGGGATCCATGGAAAGACGGATGAGTTCAATTTCCGCGAGAACGACGGAAAGTTCGGCCTCAACGATTCTCGGATCGGTGGTAATCAGCCGGCCGATCTGGTCGCCTGCCGATACGGTATCAAAAGGCCTTACGGAAATATCGGCCAGGGATCCATTCTGCGGACTTCGTATCTCCGCCTGTTGCCCCACCACATATCCCACCATATTGGCGGCATCAACACGGTCCTTCCAGAGATAGGCAACCACAAGAGCGACAAGGGCAAAAATCAAAAATGGTAGAATGCGCACACGCATTTCCCGCCACTTTCGTGACGGCGGTACCGGTATTTTATCAAAATTTTCTGCCATGGCTATACTAACGATATACTTAGACTTCCGATTCTTCCTCGGCTTTCATTGTGGTTACGCGTGATATGGAGGCATTGGCCTGAAGGTCACTTAGAAGATCATGTACACGGTCGGGATCGCGCAGCAACAGCCGGTAGGAGAGGTCTGCGCCCTCCTCGTCATGGCCGGATCGCTGGCTGGCCATTTGAATTTTCAGTGCATGACGCTCGAGCAGGTGCTGCAGCCCCGGCAGCTTCTTCAGGGAATCGGCCCAGTGCAGGTTCAGGATGAGGTCATATCGCTGGCGGGCGCCGAACGAGGTAAACCACAGATAGAAGAGCACCATGGACGCGACCAGGGTTCCGATAAGCGCCGTTGAATATTTTTGTGTTCCGCAGGCCATTCCGATTACGATGAGGCTCAGGATATATACCGTGTCAAGGGTATCCCGCACGATATTCCGGAACCGGACAATGGCGAATACGGCCATGAGACTGAAAGCGGTAACCAGGTTGTTGTCCAATACCATCATCACCAAGGCAACGGTGATGGGAATTAATATCAGGGAACTGACGTAGGTACGCGAATAGGACAACCCGGAGTGGGTGTACATATACACCCAGGCCAACATCTGTCCGCACAAAAAGGCCAGCAGCAGCGCCATCAGCAGGGCTGAAAAGTCCGTGGGTAGCGGCGCTACATCACCAAAATAGAACCAGTCCGACATAAATTATTGCGTAAAATTAGTCATACGTACGACCGTAAAAACCGGTACTCGCCGAGGTTGGTCACACCGTCGACGTACTTCGCCGCGCCAACCTGACGCAGCCCGAATATTTGTACCAGGTCTTTAAACCAGTTTGGAAACCGGTTGGTAAATTTCAATTCGAGAATCAGGTCATTGCCAAAGACCAGCCTCGGATTGCTCATCTCCGGAGAGAAGGAAATGGTTTTGTGAGGCTCACTTCGCACTTGCCGGTCGATGGTCACCCTGATCTTGTTGGAGCCGTCGGCGACCCAGGCCTCCCTGAAATAGGCAACATGTACCTTGGGTTCTGCCTGCAGGTGGTTAATCAGTCTCGAAAAATCCAGCAGGGCGTCCATCTGCTCCCCGCTGGGATCCACCAGGCAGGAAGAGCCAGGGAGGAAGCCGCGGGCCACATCATCAGCGGCATGACGATGAACGATGGCGCGCTTTTTGGCAATGATCTTGTCGTGACGCCGCTTGATCTCAAAATATAGCGGAGCGTCTTCCATCTGTTCGTAAAAACGGACGCGTAGCTTGTAGCGATTGCGATCCCCGTTGATGGTGTTCTGGTACGTTCTCATGCCCGGGGAGTCGAAGTACAGACTGTGGACCGGGTACGAGAGATTGGGCTGTGTGGCTCCATACGAATCAATATCCAGATAAGACGACAAAAAGTCGCGTATTCCAAGCGCAACATTCTCATTGATCACATACTTGTGCTCGAATCGCTGCCTTTGAATCGTATCGATACCCATGCTGCTTCAGCTTCCTTGTTCGGTTAGCGCTTCCAGGCCCTGATTTAATAGTACACCTGATCATATAAAACGAAGGATTTCCATCGAATCGCATTCTATGAAAAGATAATAATTTTTTAACATCAAGAAAAAAAGCAAAAAGTGTGAAAAATACACTAAATAATCGCCCTCCTGTTCATTTGTCCGGCGATCGAACCGTTTTTGCTTTTTTTTGGTTATACTTCGGAGTTGTACATGAATACATATAAGTGATTCATGTAAAACTGAATCGATACATAACTGTCCGTTAATATCGTTATCGGCTTTAGTTCGAAAAATTTCAGTATCCACAACCCTACACTACCCATGCGACGATATATCGCTATTTTCACATTCCTGCTTCTGGCTGGATTCGGCGTCTTATATGCGATCTCCACAGAAGCACCTGCGGGTGATGCCGCCGACACCAACACGATCCTTCAGGAGGCAGAATTCACCGACCTGAACGGCAACGCACTGACCATGGCTGATTTTCAAGGCAAAACCGTGTTGATCGACATATGGGAAACCTGGTGCACTCCCTGCATCCGAAGCATGCCGACGCTTCAAAAACTAATGGATGATTATCCGGATGATTTCATTGTGTTGGCTGTTTCTCCGGGTTATATGGACTCGCCTGAAGATGTTCGGCAATTTGTCGATAACAATGACTATGATTTCCAGTTTGTCTTCGGGCAGGACTTCAGCAATGCGCTTCAGGTACAAAGTCTGCCCTACAAGGTCTATGTCAACCCGTCCGGAGAGTACGTTACAACCGTACTGGGAAGTCACGGTCCGGAAGCCGATTACGAAAAAACACGGGAAATTATTGAACAGCATCTGTAGTTGTGCTGGCGTTTCCCGCAAATTCGCCGGATAAATGGTATCTTGAAGGAAATTGATTACGCTGATTTTAAACTTTAATGCAGAGAAAAGTATATGAGTGAAGTAAAGGAGAAGAAACTGCCCTACAAAGTAGCAGACATCACACTGGCCGACTACGGCCGAAAAGAGATTGATCTGGCCGAGGCCGAGATGCCGGGTCTGATGGCCTTGCGCGAGGAATTTGGCCGAAGCAAGCCTCTCAAGGGTGCCCGCATTGCCGGTTGTCTGCACATGACCATCCAGACAGCGGTGCTTATCGAAACCCTCGTGGAGCTGGGTGCCAGGGTGCAATGGTCCTCATGCAATATCTACTCAACCCAGGATCATGCCGCGGCGGCAATTGCCAAAGCCGGCATCCCCGTTTACGCCTGGAAGGGAATGACCGAGGAGGAGTACAACTGGTGCATTGAACAGACCCTTATTTTTGATGACGGCCAGCCGCTGGATCTGATCCTGGACGACGGCGGAGACCTCACCAACATGGTACTGGACAACTATCCTGAGCTGGCCCAAAACCTGAAGGGTATCTCCGAAGAGACAACTACCGGAGTGCTGCGATTGCACGACCGCATCAAGGCCGGCACGCTTCCGGTTCCCGCGATCAACGTCAACGACTCCGTAACAAAGTCGAAGTTCGACAACAAATACGGTTGCAAGGAGTCCTGCGTGGATGCCATTCGCCGGGCTACCGATGTCATGCTTGCCGGCAAGGTGGCCGTAGTGGCCGGGTACGGTGATGTGGGCAAAGGCTCTGCGGCATCGCTGCGAGGTGCCGGCGCGCGGGTCATTGTCACCGAAATAGATCCGATCTGTGCACTTCAGGCGGCCATGGACGGTTTCGAGGTCAAGAAGATGGCTGATGCTGTTAAAGAAGCCAATATTGTGGTCACCGCCACCGGAAATCGCGATATTCTTTCGGAAGAGCATTTCCGGGGGATGAAGGACAAGGCGATCGTGGGCAACATTGGCCACTTCGACAACGAGATTGATGTCGCATGGCTGAAGGCCAATGCCGAGGAGATCAACATCAAGCCTCAGGTGGACCTGTACCGATTTTCCGATGACCGGGAAGTGATCCTGCTTTCCCAGGGCCGGCTGATGAACCTGGGTAATGCCACCGGACACCCTAGCTTTGTAATGAGCAACAGCTTTACCAATCAGACCCTGGCCCAGATGGCCTTGTGGCAGCGGCCGGATGATTTCGAGGTGGGCGTGCATGTGCTGCCGAAAGACCTCGACGAGAAGGTAGCCAGGCTGCACCTGAAAAAAATCGGCGTGGAGCTGGACGAACTCTCAGACGAACAGGCCGAATATATCGGAGTGCCGAAATCCGGCCCGTTCAAAACCGACGCCTACCGGTACTAGCCGGGAATCAGAATAGCGCTGAACCGAGTCGCGGCAATGGCGGAACTGCCGCCGGCCGCTGACTCACTGCGCATTTTGCCGGTGATTATTTCGACAGATCCGGGACAATTGCCGCTCTGATTATTCGTAGGTAACCCTCTCACCCGGGAAAGAAAACGAGAGAATCTCTGCGCCAGATTTTGCACCGACAGAAGCAAACGTTTTCTATTGTATAGCACCGGTTTTACCCTTATCTTTGGGGTCTTATTGAAAGATGCGCACGTAGCTCAGCTGGATAGAGCGTCTGACTACGGATCAGAAGGTCGGGGGTTCGAATCCTCCCGTGCGTACCCGAATCCAATGCCTTGTGTTGCAGCGACTTGCTGTGGCGCAAGGCATTTTTTGTTTGGGGATGCTTTGATGACGGTGTTGACCTGGTTACAAGTCGAAAACATGTCCCTGATCATTAACAAGGGTAACCGTGCACTCCTGAGACGGCGATTGTCACTTCTGCTATCATAGCAACTGCCAATACTGGCTCCAAAAGCTACCGTTTGGGCTGATTCTTTCACGTGCTCTGCCCGGCAACATACATCAAGGTGACAAAAAAACAACTACTTGTGTAACAAATCGCATCCTCGGTTCTCTTGTATCTGAATCAACCAATAACTCCGGGACGAGGGTATGTCATGACGATGAATCAACTCAAGAGTAGAGCAGTGCAATACAAGGCAAGAATAGCAATTGATATTTTGCTCGAAAATGTTGAATCGATACCGAACGTTCAAGTCTGGGCGGATAAGGCCCGAATGTCGCGGAGATGGCTCTGTAGATCGATTAGAATGGCCTATGGAAAATCACCAAAAGAAATATTGAGAGAAGTGAAATTTGAAAAGGTGGTTTGCCTAATCCTGGATCAGGGGTTGGAAGCCGGCTGCTATTCCGTTGGCATTGATTCCGGATTCAAAAGCGCATCGGGATTGTCAAAGTTTTTATCAGCTTACCATAATGTGACTTTCACTGAGTTGAAAAACGTGATAATTGCTGAAGGAAAACACCTGAATTTTCACTGGCTGAAAAAGTACCCAAAACAGAAACAAACTTCTCAAATGGGAAACAGTTTCAGCTTGTGGATTTAGCCTGATTGAAAGTAATTAGCTACGTGCATCCATCAATGTATTTCGGTGGATAAAACCATAAGCTAACTCAACAGTGAGGATTAATATGAAAACGTTGTGTATAGAGGATTTGGAACAGTTAAATGGTGGGGATGTATGTGCCGCAGTCACAGGTGGGGCTGCTGGAGCAGGATGGGCTGCTGCAGTAGGCGGTGGTATTGCCAATGGTGCCAAGTTCGGATGGAAACTAGGCGCTAAGGGTTTAGCGGTTGCTGCAATTGGAGGCGCGTTAGCTGGCGGAACCTGCTATTTATTAAGTTAATAATGTACTTCAATTTAAAAATCACTGAATATGAGATTTCTCATATTCAGTGATTTTTAAAAAAACAAGAGGTCTTAATAATGGACAATGCACTTCCAAAATACTCAATAAATACTTTTCAAGCAGCTTATTGGTTAAGCATGGTATTTCTATTATTCATGTGCTTGTTTTTTATTATTGATCATTCTTTTGTATTGATCGAATACAGAATTTACTCACTCACATCAACCGGTGTTTTGGGGGTGTTGTCAATTTTTTCATTTGGTTGGTATGCTTCAAAAAAAGGCAGGCCTGAAAAATCACTTTTTGAACATCTCCTGTTCTCTTTGGCATTTACTATGATAACTGTTGGAATCTACTTTATAGCCTTTTCTATAGCAAAGCTAGTGTCTTAAACTCCAGAAAGCGTGCTTTATCTGTCTTTTTTTGTCAATTAAATAATCCTATTCGATTTGTATTTCTTTGCGCATTTGTGGCATTGCTCAATTTTAGTTTTAAAATACATCAGTCTATCTGTGAATACACAAAATCTACATGGAAAAAGCAGCCCAAATCTCTACGTTTGAAATGTGGAACATAATGGAAATATTGAGTTGGGTATTGTACTCACTCGCAATTGTCATATTCATACTTTCCCAACTAAATGTATTGGAAGCGACAACACTTGTTTCTGTGAATATACATGACACTTCAATCACCTTTGGGTATTCCACAGTTATATTTTTGCTGGGCGCCTTTTTCCATAGCAGGTCAGTTTTTATAGAGAGAAAAGTTAAGCACCATTTGGGTAATAATACTTTTATATCTGCCTTTGGTTTTTTTCTTGGCATGTCTGCTATTGCCTTTCTGGTAGTCGTTCTCATCACCGTTATTGAAGGTTAAACATTACCAGATGCAATCCGGCACCCACTATCTCATCATCCCCCCATAGAACACTTCTTATTGCAATCATATAATCATGAATTGCCGGATTACACCAACACCATCATCGAATTGCCTTGCAACAATAGCACCAAAAAACAACCTTACGACAAAACGCTTTTTCTGTCATAACTTATATATGAAAGCCAATCAGGAAAACTATCGTTATATAATATGAAAACGAATTATTGGCCGCTCCTGATATTATTGTTGATGTACTTTATCATTAACTTATTTGATCAGCTGTATGTTTTCACAGATGAATTTATATATAGAAGCCTCCGTAATGAATTTTCAGAAAGTGCTCTTGAAGCTCTGATTACCTCTCACAACCGGTTCGGGTGGATCAGTTTCGCTCTGCTGCCATTCATCATTTTACTGAAAATTCTGTTTACTGCTTTTTGTGTAACAACCGGCGCAATTTTTACAGATACAGATTTTTCATTTGGGAATATCTTCCAGTCTGCAACGTATTCAGAATTTATTTTTTTGTTTTCACAGGCTGTATTTTCACTGAATCTTTTTTTGAACCGGGACGAGTTGACAATTGATAGTGCCGGGAATTTCTTCCCCTTATCCGTTTTAAGCTATTTTGGTGTGGAGAACGTTGTCATCTGGCTCCACTACCCTCTCCAAACTCTCAACGTGTTTGAAGTCGCTTATGTCCTGTGCCTCACCTGGCTGCTTTCCAGACAGTGGAAACCCGATTTTGTTGACAGCATTAACATAGTATTGCCTTCCTATGGAATCGGTCTATTGACATGGATGATGCTGGTCGTATTCCTGACACTTCAGATCAGCTGACCATGATGGACACAAACCTCATAATATTCCTTCAATATTCAGTGGCTGCTCTACTCCCGGCTCCGTGTTTTTTGACACCTGGCAACCTCCCGGAAATCTATAAGAGACCTGAACATAAATCACATGGACCGGATTTTCAGATGATCGATTTCCATGACCCGCTTAGCGCCCTGGCCATCTGTTGTCACAACCATGAAGATGAGCTTGCAAAGCACCGCTCAGGCACTACAGGATCAGAGCATGTACTACTGAAGATGCAAAAGGTCAACTCTTCGGATTAAAAAAAGACACAAAATGAAGGGGGATAAGAAACGGAATCAGCCGTCAATGAAAGCTCTTGAAAAGCTGTGGATCCGGCAGCATGATCAATCCGACTGCGGGGTAGCCTGCCTGGCGTCTGTCATCCGATACTATGGAGGCGAAGCAGGCCTTGAAAAACTTCGGGAAGAGAGCGGCACCACCATATCAGGAACAACACTTCTGGGCCTGTTTCAGGCGGCGCCCAAATTCGGCCTGATCGCCGAGCCGTATGAAGCCGATATTCCCAATTTGAAAGAACAGACCGACCCCTGCATACTGCATATTGTCACGGAAAACCACCTGCAACACTTTGTGGTATATTTTGGATTTGATGGAGATTACTTTTTAATCAGTGATCCTGCAGAGGGCGTAAAAAAGTGGCGTGAAGAAGAACTGGAAGCCGTCTGGAAGTCGAAAGCCCTGCTTCTACTAAAGAAAGGCGATGATTTTGCAACAAACGATGCTACAAAGAGAGAGAAATGGGGGTGGATCAGGAATCTCGCCGAAGAGGATATTCCGATCCTGGGTGTTGCGGTAGCCATCGGACTTTTTATTGCCGCACTGGGCCTTACAACTGCCATCTTTACCCAAAAGCTGATTGATGAATTTCTGCCGGACGAAGACACGCTCAAACTTTTTGTTGGTCTTGGCCTGCTCACCTTTTTGCTACTTGTACGAAACGGGCTGTCCTGGATGCGTGAGCTTTTTCTCATCCGCCAAAGCCGTGATTTCAACAACCGGATGATCCAGTCATTTTACGGATCCCTTTTGCGGTTGCCCATGCCGTTTTTCCACAACAGAAAAACCGGAGACCTCATTGCCAGAATGAACGACACGCGCCGGCTGCAGAGTACCATCACTTATCTCATAGGCGATGTAATTATTGATGTACTGCTGGTTATCACAGCCGCTGTGTTCATCATGTACTATTCCGTTTTTCTTGGGCTGTTTATACTGCTCTCCCTGCCCGTTTTCTATCTGTTAACCTGGAAGTTTCACGCACCCATCCGGGATGGACAGAAAGAGGTAATGAAAGCCCACGCACTCAATGAGAGCAATTATGTGGATACGATTCAGGGCATCGCCGCCATTAAGGAAAGCAACCGGGAACGCTTCTTTTCAAGCGTAACCAAACAGGTGTACGGCCACTTTCAAAACACCATATTTGACTTGGGAAAAGTCGGCATCCGATTCTCTTTCTGGGCGGATACGGCAACTGTTGTATTTGTTGCCGGGGTGTTTGCCTGGGGTTCAGTGATGGTACTTAACGGCGACATACTTCTTGGGGCGCTAATTGCTGTCATTCAAATGAGCGGCCAGCTTATTCCTTCGGCGAACCGTCTGGCACTGACCAATCTTCAAATTCAGGAGGCAAGAGTGGCCTTCGACCGGATGTACGAGTTTGCGTCATTGAAATCAGAATATAATCTCAATGGCAGACAGGCAGAGGTTGAAGAATTTGAATTCGATGCACTGGACATCCGTAATCTGTCTTTCAGGTTTCCGGGAAGGAGCCCGTTGCTGAAGGAAGTATCACTGAATGTAAAAAAAGGGGAGGTAGTGGGTATTCTCGGCGAAAGCGGGTGTGGCAAAACCACTATCCTTCACATATTGAAACGGTTTTATCAGGAAGAATCAGGTGATCTTGTCGTCAATCACTCAAAGAACCTTTCCGATATCCCGGTTCCAGTCTGGAGGGGCTGTGTTGCTTCGGTTCCCCAGGAGATCAAAATTTTCAATGCCCCATTGATACAAAACATCAGCCTGGGTGATATCACAAAACCGGAAGATATTGAAAAGGTCATCGCGTTTTGTAACAAAAGCGGCCTTGGAGCTTTCTTTGAATCCTTTCCCCAGGGTTATGCCACGTTACTGGGAGAGGAGGGTGTGAACATCTCCGGCGGGCAAAAGCAGTTGGTAGCCTTGGCCAGAGCGCTTTACCAAAAACCACAGTTGCTGCTTTTGGATGAGCCCACTTCCGCCATGGATCGTGAAACAGAAAAAACGGTTTTGGATCTTCTAACCAATGCAAGAGATCAAATGGCTGTGATGATGGTAACCCATCGCGTTCAGAGTATAAAATATGCGGACCGAATCTATATTCTGGAAAACGGCATAATTGATTCCCAGGGCAGTCCGCGAAGCTTGCTTCAGACCGACAATCTTTATTCCCGGGCTGTCAGGGATGTTTAGAGTTCGCTTTTATACCTGAGCCGGTCTGCGCCTTTCCGGGAATCTGACTTCCACTCGGAGTCCGCCCTGCGGCGGAGTAGAAAAAGCAAGTTCACCACCCAGCTGACCGGCCAGACCATGGATGATGGTATAGCCGAAACTTACCGGTTTGTTGAGTTTTTCCAGATTTTCCAGGCCAACCCCGTCATCCTCAACCGCCAGGCGAAGAAATTTCCCCTGCCTCTCCTTGTGCTTCTCCAGCAAAATCAATATCCGCCCATTCCGGCGATCGGTATAGGCATGTTTAAACGCGTTGGTCACCACCTCACTGACCAGCAGAGTGAAGGGTACCGACTTGTTCATATCCAGCATAATATCGCCGGTCCTGATCTCGAACGAGATATTCCTGGCATGCGACAGATAAATCTTTTCCAGGTACCCCACCAGTCGTTTTAAAAGTTTGCCGGCGTTTATTTCGGTAAAGTTCTGGTGCTCATAGACCATTTCGTGGACCATTGCCATGGACTTGATCCGAACGGTTATGTCCTGCAGCATCTGGTCGGAGGCATTCTTCTTAAAATCCTGGCTTTGAAGAGATATCATGCTGGAAATGATGGCCATGTTGTTCTTGACCCTATGATGTATTTCCGAGAGCAAAACGTCTTTCTCTTTAAGGGATTTCTCCAGGGCTTGCTCGGCAAGCTTGCGTTTTTCAATCAACTGCTCCAGCTTTTCCGTATGCTTTCTGTTTTTTTCAAACAGCAGCGCATTCTCGATCGCCTGTGCAGCCTTTTCCGCAAACCCTTGCAACAGAGAAATATCTCCATCCTGAAACGTGTAGGGTTCCTTGTTGGATGAGATTATCAAAACACCGAGCACCTGGTTGCGGAGCCGGATCGGCAAAAAAAGATTTGAGCGCAGGTTCCTTGCCTTTATGACCTCTCTTTCAGCCGGTGTAAGTGATGCAGAATGAGCATCGTGCATAATGACAGGCCGCTTCTTGTCGATGGCTTCCTTAATGTGAAGATGGTCCGCCAGCGAAGCATAGCGAAATTGATCCGGAAAGTTTTCCGGAAGAGCCGGGATGGTCGCATTCAGACACAGCTTTCCCTGGTCCAGCAGATATATGGCACCACTATCCAGGTTCATTACCCGTACCGCGCCGTCAACAATCGCCTGCATCAGAAAGTCAAGATCCAGCGAGGTGTTCAAAGCCTGTGTGATATCAAGCAGGGATTCAAGCCGCTTGTTGTTCTCTTTCAGCCGCTCCTCCGCCCGCCTGTGCTCGGTGATATCCTGAATCATGCCGATGGATTCAATCACGTTACCCATGCTGTCACGCACGTGTACACAACGCTCATGTACATGGCGAACTTCACCCGTGCTTTGCCGAACAATACGATGCTGAATCTCATAGCTGTCGGTTCCTTCCCTCAGAGAACGGGAGTACGCTTCATCGACCGCCATCCGGTCATCCGGGTGAACAAATTCAAGAAATGCAGTGTAGATAGCCTCGAACTCCTGCGGTTCGAAGCCGAAAATGTGATAAACCTCGTCAGACCACTTCAGCACGTTTCCGGTCAAATCCAGCTTCCAGCTCCCTACATGGGCTACCTCCTGGGATCTCGACAGAAACTCTTCGCTTTCCCTGAGCGCCTCCTCTATCTGTCTGTGCTCGGTGAGTACCTTTCGCGCATTTTCATCCGCCTGATACAGCCGCAAGGCCATTTTGAGATAGGAATGAACTTCCGCCACACTGCTCTTTCTTGTCACAAAACCATAAGAGCCTACTCGATCGACCAATTCCAGGGTTTCCGGATCGGGATTTTCCAGAATGAATATGAGCGGCAATTTCTTTTTTTCCAGAATCAGCTCAGCGGTCCTCACTCCGCTCATACTGTCCCAGGGATGAATGTCTATCAAAACCAGGTCTACTTCCGCTCCGGAACGGACAATGCTCACAGACCGCTCGTGTGTTTCCGCCAACACAATTTCATATCCCAGATTCTCAAGATCCTTCCTGTACCTGGTGAAAAAATCTCGGTGCTTATCCACTAGCAAAATGGCGGCGCGATAATCCTTGCCCATGGCTCTCCCAGCTTATTTTTTAAAACGCTGTATATAAAATCAAAGCGTGCTACTGAATTCTTGGTAATACCTTTAGCGCATAATGTAAAAAATGTGCCAATCTTGCCATTTTTCTTTTTTATGCACCACTTGTGCGGCATTAAAAGTTTCCGGACCTCCGAAATTGAAATGGATCAACTCTCTCTGACTGGGTTATGCCATGCGAGTTCCCGATTTCATGCTCAATCCTGTTACGGTGATAAGGATCAGGCCCATTCCGAGCATTTGCAGGCTGGCCAGGCTTTCACCCAGAAGCACTACCCCAAACAGTGAAGCGGTGACCGGCTCAACCATCGCCAAAACAGAAGCCACCGCCGGTGCAGTATGCTTTAATCCGATGATGTAGATAATAAACGACACGCCGGCACCAATCACTCCCAGTAACACGAACAAAGGCAACCCCGGAGATCTCGGCACTTCCTGAATCTGACCGGAATCACCCAGAAAAGCGAGGATGATTGTCAGCACGGCAAACGCAATCACGAGAATCGCCTGCGGACTGCCGTGGGGTGCCGCGTATTTGAAACCGAAAATAAACACCGCATAGGACAGGCCGGAAAGCAGGCCGGCGCCTATGGCCAGTGTTGTCACATCTTGCGCATCAACATCGTATATACCGGTAAGCATGGCTACACCAAGCAACACCATTGCAATAGCACCCCATTTGAACAGATCGGCGCTTTCCAGTTTGAGTGCAAAAGAGACAACATAAACGAAAACCGGCGCGCAATACATCAGAGTTGCCGCAATCGCCACACTGCCCTCCGCGATACTGATGAAATAAAACGCGAAATTACCGGCGACCCCGATACCGGCTACCGTTGACCAAAACCATAGCTTGCGATTTGCCAATCCGCTGTTCCCCGGACGCAATGCCAGCCAGAGTAGTACGAACAGGAAACCAGTTGCGCCCCGGAAGAACGATACTACAATCGGATCCCACCCTTCCGCTGTGAGAATGCCGCCGATCCCGCCTGACAGCCCCCAGCATAATGCGGCAACTCCGACAAACACCACATTGATATGTTTCATGCTTCTTCCCCCTGTCCGATCCAGCCCGTCTGTTCAGCAATGGCAGTCATGCTTTCCGGCATCAGTAATCAGCCGCTTCATCAGCATATAAACTTTTTTGGGCCGGAATGCAAACTTGGACAGAGATAAAGGCGGGTTTTGGGGGTCGCATGAAAATGCGCTAACCCGAATTCTCAGAAATGTGAATGTGGGTATCAGCGGCGCATGTAACGACTGAACGTTCCCATTCCATCGTAGTCGGTGTCGGTTTCCACAATGCTTTTCCTATGCCGGGTGTAGTCCTGAATCAAGCCAATGGGGAGGATAAGAAGCAGAATGGCAAGGGCAATGAGAGTAGCGAGTAACGGTGTCATAGGTATTGGCGTTGGATTGATTCCTGTTGAAACGGAACATGTCAGACAAACACATTATGTTCCTTGTCACGCTCAAAACCCACATTGTGATATTGCCGTTCCTTTTTCCGGCTGGCAAGTTTTTTTCAACGTGGGGCGGCATCCCGGCGTCTAGTTGCGCAGTGCCATCACAATCTCCAGCTCCACCTCCCGGTTCAGCTCTGCTTCGATCTGCTGTTTAATGCCTGCTAATTGCTCCTTGTCGAGGGGCTCGTCAGCCACCATCGTGACTGACAGGGTCAGCGGTCTCATACCCTGAATGCGAACATCCCGCAGTGTAACCTGCTCCGCCTGCCACCCGTCCAGAGCACGGATCACATTGCGCTCAAAAATCATATGCTGAAACCCGAGGTACAGCGGAATGCTGAAGATGACCACCGCCGCTAATGAGACAAACACCCCTTTTGTCGCAAGCCGAAAAGGACTGTACCCAAGTAGCAGGAAAGTGACCGAACCCGCGAGGACCATCCCTGCCAGGTTGGTGAGCAGCAGGAGTGTTGCTCCGGAAAAGACATTCCAGTCCATCCACCCCAGACCTATTCCGGCAACGGCGAGTGGCGGAACCAGCGCAACCGCAATTGCCACACCTGCCAGTGTCTTTGCAACCTCTTCGCGTGCATGCGCATAAGCACCGGCCACTCCAGAGGTAACCGCGATGCCCAGGTCCAGCAGGTTCGGACTTGTGCGGGCCATGATTTCCGAGTTTGGTGTATGAATCGGTGTGACCCAGGTGATGGCTACGGCAAATGCAAAGGAGAGCCCAAGTCCCGCCAGAATGGTATAGATACTCCCGAGAATCAGCTTTTTCTCCTGTCGCAGGGTTGCCATACTCAGCGAGATAATCGGTGCCATAAGGGGGGCCAGAATCATCGCCCCGATAACCACAGGCGCAGAGTCTGCAAACAGGCCAAACGTTGCCAGAATCGTGGAGAGGACCATGAGCATCAGATAGGTACCTTTGACCTGCGCGTTACCCCGTAATACTTCAAACAGATCCCTGAACTCCTCCGTTGTTGCGCGCCGAATCAGTGGAAGCTTGCGCTCGGTCAGTTCCCTTGCAGCCTCACCCAGTGGAAGTGATCCCGTCCTGAATATTTCATTCGTTTCGGGAGTTCCTTCCGGCACTTCCATTTGCTCTCCGGGAATAATACGGATCTGTTTTTTTCTGGTTTCAAGCGATATTTCGGTGGCCGTCCGGTTGTCACCATCTTCGGTAAACGTCAGTTCATCTCCTGATCCGGATAGAGTAAGCTTGTCCGTTCTGATATGCGCACCAAATGCGGGAAACTGTTGCATCTTCCAAAGGGAGCGAACGGCATTCCTCATCAGCTCCATGATACTTCTGGGGCTGATCATCAGTATATGGAACATGCCATCATTGTGAAACGAAGTGCCGGGTATAAGGCGTGACAGCCAGGAATATGTTCTGTATGGCACGGCAACAATACCCGAAACAGCCGCCTTCAACACACTACCGTCCTTTTTTGTTATTTCCAGCCGGAACGGCCGCAACTTTAGAAAGCTGCCGAACAATATCCGTATTCGCTTCCAGAGACCAATCGACATGTAAAACTTGCTGGTGGTCAGCAGGAAGTTACTTCCGACAACCACACTGCTGAATATCGGCCTTTCATTGCAATAAAGCAGGTCTATCTCCCTTGCCACGGCATCACTTTTAAGATGCTCCACCGCTTTTCCAACATCGGAACCTGTTCCGGTGATCGCACAAATACGAAAAGCGTCGGGGTGTGGCAAAACCGCAATCACCGCCTTTGATTCGATTAAACCGGGTAGCAGTTTTTTTATCTGATGATCGCCCAGGTACAGGATCAGTTGCTCCTCCGGTTGTACCTCCGGTACCGCATCTCCCTTGAACACTTTGCTATGTCCGATCATATCCGCAAGCATCGGTTTCAGTGTATCATGGACAAAAGCCTCCTCACCGGAGTCATATATCAGTGTGTAGCGCTTCTCTACAGAACTCATAGCCTTCAGCCCCAATTATTGCCACTCGTGGTGTCCAACAGCTCCCGGTTCTTTTTGGAAAGTTTGGAAACCACCAGTCCATAGGAGTGCAGGGTCCATTCTCTCAGGAACGCTTCCGGAACCGGTCTGCCCGGGATATCCATCCTGATGGAGTTCCAGTGCTTTTTGTTCATATGATATCCTGGTCTCACAAATTCGTGCTGTTCCCTGAGCTCCAGCGCCTTCACGGGATCGCATTTCAGGTTGATCATGGAGAATTCGTCCAGGTCAACCAATGCATACATTTTGTCCATGACAAAAAACACCAGCGCCCCGGGTCCGAACGGCAGACGCTCTTCGGTCCCCGGTAATGAGAGACAAAACGCACGATATGATTCAATGTCCATTTATTACTCCGGCAATATGAACAGGCTTTCCGGCCCGCAATTTCCGGAATATAATATACCAATACGACATAAGCCCGGAGGTTGTCGCAATCTCCTCGGTTGTCGGAGTATTACACAATGCGTTATTCGGTTCTTTTTGTTTGGAGCCGCTTTGTGCTTACTCTGAGCGATCTCAAAACCTGCTCGTTGATGGCGCCGGCTCTGATTTACATAGCCAATAATGCCCTTGCATTCGGAATCATCCATCGTGCAAAACCCGACTATCGCGTCCTTTTTCTTTCGCATAGCAGATAATTTGTTATTTTTGCGACAGAAAATAACACCATGACCAATATAACCCGATCACAAACCAGTAAGAGCAGAAATCAGCGCTACCCGGTGCTCGATCTTGACGCCTATTCTCCGGAAGAGGTAGCGAACCGGGTACTGCAAGTGGGCGTTAAGAAAGTCCGGTTCCCTGCGATTGCCACTTTCATGCTGGGCCTGCTTGGCGGCTCTTTCATCTCGCTGGGTGCCATTTATCAGGTGATTGTGCTGGCAAGTCCTTCCATAAGCGACAGCACCGCAGTCATTATCAGCCCGTTTCTCTATTCGATGGGCTATATCATCGCCTTTATCTCAGGCGCTGAAATTTTTACCACCAACAACCTGGCGGTCATGAGTCTGGCCTCTGGAAAAATCAGAATCATCGAGCTGGTGAAAAACTGGAGCGTGGTGCTTGTTGCCAACATCATCGGCGCCATATTTATCGTATTGCTTTTCTTTTTTTCCGGACAGAGCTATCTGTATGAGGGAAAGGTGGCGGATGAAGTACTGTTTTTGAGTTCCGAGAAGCTTTCTTACTCGGTTCCGCAGATGTTTATTCAAGGACTCTTTGGAAACATGCTGATCTGCGCGGGCGCATGGCTGGCCATGGCCGGCCGTTCGGTCACCGACAAGTTCCTGGCTCTGCTGTTCCCGCTCTCGGCAGTTCCGGCCATCGGTTTCCAGCACGCCACAGGAAACATGTTTTATTTCTTTCTGTCGTTCCTGCTGATTCAGGACGGGCAGCTGGAAGGGCTGGAAGCCTCATTCGGAATCCTGACCGGCCTGCTGAGCCTTGCGGTAGTAGCTATCGGCAACATTATTGGTGGCGGGTTGTTTATCGCCATGAGCTACTACTTCGTTTATGTCTATTGCAAGTGGTAATTCCGGAAAAGCACCTTTTCCAGCTCCACCAGCACGAAGACCGTCAGACCGGCAGCCAGCGCCCACATCCAGTAAAAGCCATTCACCGGCTCGGTACCGAACCAGCTGTTCATAAAGGGGGCATACACAAACCCTGACTGTAGCACAGCAAGGACAGCAATTGCCAGAAATACCACCTTGTTACTGAAGAAGTTGCGGCCGATGGTAAAGTTATGGAGGTTTCTGCAGTTGAGCAGATAAAACGCCTGGCTCACTACCAGTACGTTGATGGCTACGGTGCTTGCCAGTTCCTGTGCCTGTCCGTTCACATACAGATAAAAGAACGTGCCCAACGCGAATCCACCGATAATGACCGAGACAAACAACAGCCGCCAGACAAAATAGCGATCGATGATCGGCGCGTCTGCGTCCCGCGGCTTCCGTTTCATAACCCCGGCTTCGGTCGGTTCGAACGGCAGCGCCAGCGCCAGTGTCACGGCCGTCACCATATTCACCCAGAGTATCTGAACCGGACTTACCGGCATAGTCAAGCCCAGCACAATGGCGGAAATAATGAGCAGGGCCTGGGCTCCATTGGTCGGCAGCAGAAAGAGGATCGCTTTTTTCAGATTGTCGTAGATGGTACGCCCCTCTTCCACAGCCCGGGCGATGGAGGCGAAATTGTCATCGGCCAAAACCATATCTGCCGCCTCTTTGGTTACTTCCGTGCCTTTAATACCCATGGCAACTCCAACACTGGACCGTTTCAGGGCCGGCGCGTCATTAACCCCGTCTCCGGTCATGGCCACCACATGATTTCGTATCTGCAGCGCCTTAACGATTCGCAATTTGTGTTCGGGACTGGTTCGGGCATAAATATCATATTCGGTCACCATATCCCGCAGTTCTTCATCCGGGGTATCTTCGATATCCTTTCCGGTGATCGCCTCTTTCCCCTCGCAAATCCCGAGCTGTTCGCCGATGGCCTTGGCCGTAATTGCGTGGTCGCCGGTGATCATCTTCACCGTTATGCCGGCCTCCTTGCACCTCTTGACCGCCTCGATGGCTTCGGGCCGGGGCGGGTCAATGATACCGACCAGACCCAGGAGAACGGTCCCGTCGCCTACATCCTCTTTCTCCAGGCCGGATTTCGAGCCATCCGCCTTCTGTACGGCCGCCGCAATCACTCGCTCTCCCTTGGCGGCAATATCATCAATCACCGACTGCATCTCCTCCCGGTCAAACTCTTTCTCCCCGTCAGATGTCAGAACCGATGAGCACATTTCCAGAATTCGCTCCGGGGCCCCCTTGATAAGGATCACGCGCTCCCCTTCATATTCATGCAAGGTAGCCATGTATTTGTGATCCGACTCAAAAGGGATTTCATCCAGTTTTTTGAAGTCTTCCATCTCCAGACCCGACTTCCTGCCGAGTGTGACCAGGGCGCCGTCGGTCGGATCTCCCTCCATCGTCCACTCCCCGTCCTCTTCGCTGATGCGTGCCTCATTGCAGAGTGTCACGGCCTCGAGCAGCCTGCGCAGCACCCTGTTTTCTTCTATTTGGGATGTCTCCAGGGCATCCTCCGAATCCTTCTTCCTGATCTCTCCCTCGGGCTTGTATCCCGAACCGTCGACAAGAAACTCCTCGCCATCCGCATAGACGGTTTTGGCCGTCATCTCATTTTTTGTGAGGGTACCGGTTTTATCGGAGCAGATCACCGTCACCGCTCCGAGGGTCTCCACGGACGGCAGTTTTCGGATGATGGCGTTTCTGGATGCCATCGTCTGTACCCCAAGTGCCAGTGTGATGGTAACGATGGCCGGCAGGCCTTCCGGTATCGCGGCCACGGCAAGACCGATAACCGCCATAAACAGTTCAAGCACCTCGAAATCATGGAACAGATAGCCGATACCGAACAGGATTGCGGTCATTCCCACAATGGCGATGGACAACTTCTTGCCAAATCGCTTGATCTGACGGAGCAGCGGCGTTGTTATCTCATCCACTTCGCTTATCATCCGGTTGATCCTGCCGAGTTCGGTGTCACCGCCTGTTGCAAAGACCACACCGGTGGCTTTGCCGTACGTAGCCATGGTACCGTTGAACCCAACCGAAGTGCGGTCACCGACAACAGCGTCTTCTTCCACCTCGTCAGGCGTCTTTTCAACGGTTTCCGACTCGCCGGTCAGGGCCGATTCCTCCACCTGAAATCCGTTGGCCTCGACAATGCGCAGGT
Source organism: Balneolales bacterium ANBcel1 (assembly GCA_029688905.1). NCBI lineage: Bacteria > Pseudomonadati > Balneolota > Balneolia > Balneolales > Balneolales bacterium ANBcel1. The sequence goes on from JARULB010000003.1 coordinate 254,093, forward strand.
CGGCGGGTATTTTATCCCCCGATTCCATCAGCACCACATCGCCGGGTACCAGATCATCGGCATCCACGGTTATCTCCTCTCCTCCGCGTATGACTTTCGCTTCGAGCGACAGCATCTCCTTGAGGCTTTCCAGTGCCTTTTCCGCCTTCCCTTCCTGCACAAATCCGATAACCGCATTGATCAGCACCACCGCAAGGATCACCCATGTATCGATCCAGTGCCCCATAAGCGCCGTTACGACCGCCGCAATGATCAAAATGTAGATCAGTACATCATGAAATTGCAGAATGAACCGCATCAGCGGTCCGCGCTTCTTTTGCTCCGGCAATTTATTCGGACCAAACTCATCCCGCCGTTTTTTTGCCTCATCCGCCGTGAGCCCTTCTCCTGAATCCGTATCGAGGTCCCTTACCACATCCTCGCCCGACATACTGTGCCATTTCCGGTCGGTGATTTCGTCTTTTTCAATCATCTGTTTTCCGTTGGATTCCAATAGTTACGCAATGCTGCTATTCTACTCGCAAGGTATTGTACGCTTTAGGTAACACCTTGCCGCGGCTAAATAGTTTATGGCATAGCAGCATCATTGCCATCTCCTGCCCAGGAATCCACCATCAGCGATATGGCCCCGTCTCCGGTCACATTGCACGCGGTACCGAATCCGTCCTGGGCCATATACAGTGCCAGCATCAGTCCCTGTTGCGCCTCGGTGAAGCCCAGTATGGATGACATCAGGCCAAGCGCGGCGACCACGGCCCCGCCGGGCACCCCCGGTGCGGCGATCATGGTCACGCCAAGCAGAATAATAAATGGCAGGAAGTTGCCGAAATCGGGCGTACCGCCCCCAAGCACGACAACAGCCACCGAGCAGGCCACCAGTGTGATGGTACTGCCGGCAAGGTGGATGGTAGCGGACAGCGGAATTACAAACTCGGCAATTCGTTCGGTTACCTGGTTGGATTTGGCACTTTGCAGGGTTACCGGGATGGTGGCGGCACTGGACATGGTTCCCAGGGCGGTGGTATAGGCCGGCAACATGTTCCTGAGCGCTTTGAGCGGATTTTTCCCGGTGCGAATTCCGGCGATGCTGAACTGCACCAGCAGATAGCCCAGATGCATCGAGATAATGAGCAGAAATACCCTGGCGAATACACTCAGCGTCTGAAACGCCTCACCTGTAGCGGCCATGTCGGCAAAAATCCCGGCAATATGAATCGGCAGCAGCGGGATGATGATTTTTGTAATCACCAGTACGATGATGGCGCGGAACTCTTCCATGACATGAAACAGGGCGGATTGCGCTTTCTCATGGCGGAGGAAGTTGATACCCAGGCCGAAGATAAACGATGTAACCAGCGCCGTCATCACACCCATGATGGGCGGCGTGCTTATTTCGATGAAGGGCATCAGTCCGGCGGCACCCGGATTTCCTGCGGCCCCATCCGTAATAAAAAACGGAATCACCAGAATGGCGATGAAAAAGGCGACGATTCCGGCGACCAGTGTCGATGCGTAGGCGAGTCCGGCCGTTCCAGCCAGCAGTTTGCCGGCCCTGGCGCCAAGTTCCGCGATGCCGGCGGCGATAAAGCCGATGATGATCAGCGGTACGATATAGCCCAGAAACTCACCGAACAAATGGGTGAACGTGTACAGAATGCGTCCGGCCCATTCCGGCAAATACAGGCCGATAAGAATTCCGGAAATGATTCCGATGATGAGTCTGGGCAAAAGGCCGATTTTTTTCATGATAACGAAGGTTGACAGGATGCGGCCCCGTGCCCGGGACGGTTTCAGGGGCCGGTTTCGTTTTGCATGGACTGTTCCGGGGTTTCGGTTTCCGTTGCGCTCACATTATATCGCGGCGCGCACTACATGATACCCCCAAGGCTTGAATATAATGGTTATGCCGGATTTTCCATCCTTTAATCCGCTGAGTGCAAAAGCTCAAACTGCGTGCGGTGCTTTATTCCGGAGTTCGCTATTTTTGACTGCCCGGCTTGCCGGGAACCTGTCCGGGGCCGGGCCACGCATCATCTTACGGGCCATGCATCACCTCCGGGCCAGGCATCATCGAATACCGGTTTTTTTGCCCCGATCCGAAAATATTTTTCACCGGTGGCGGATCAACCCGTACCATTACCCGAAGCGGTTCCCTGTCCCGGCCGGAACAATACCGGGCACCTGTTTCCCGATTTCAGCCCGACTGACCCCAAACTCAGTTTCACATGGATATTATTGCAGATCAAATAGCGAGCGTTCACATTCTCAACCAATACTGGCTCACGCTGCTGATGGTCATTTCCATGGTGCTGGTTTCCCGCACCTTTGTGGCCGGCACGCGCTACTCGCCCATCCTGATTATTGTGGTATTTGGATTGATCATGGGGTACGTGCTTGTGAACACCGGACTTGCCACACCCGGCCTGCCCGAATTTCCGATCGTTGAGCTAACCAGCAGGGTGACCATCACCGCCTTGATGGCCTCATTTTTTGTAGGCGGACAAGAGATCCGTAAAATTTTTTCCAACCGCGAGATCGATCCGACTGATATTGTGGTACCTTCGTCCAAGGAACTTTTTCTCGGCACCTATGCCACGCAATTTATGTTTCTGGTGCGCGGCTTCTTTATCCTCACCGGCATTGAGGCGCTCAAACGCCTGATCACCGGGTATTCCACCGGCGAGCCCCTCGACCATTTCTATCCCCTTCTCGGGTATATCGGCCTGGTGGCTTCCATCATCCTGATCGACCATCGGGCCAAAATCACCAACAAGGCAATGTACATCCGCAAAGGCCTCATTGAAACGGGTATGATCCTGCTGATGATGGTGGTCGCCTACCACATCTCGGTGTGGATTCGTCCGACTATCGCGCTTCCGGAGATCTTCTTCGCCATGATTCTCTCCGTGATGCTCGGCATGGTGATGGTTGACTGGAAATTCGGGCCTACCATCCGGTCGCTTCTCTTCGCGGGTATCCCGATCGTTCTGGCGGCCAACTTTATGGTCGGAGGTTCCCGCATTGCCGAAGCCTTTCAGCTTACGGGCATGACATCCGTGCTCTCGTTCGGCTTTTTCGGCCAGTTGCTGTGGATGTTCGGTGGCCTGGCCATTCTCATCTTCTTCGGTGCCGCCAACCACATCCGCAATCTTGCTCCCGGTATGGCGGGATCGCTGTCGCACTCCGGCCTCACCGGAGCCTGCACGGCCGGCGACCTGGGTCCGCAGGCTGCGGTTCGCGCGCCCATCATGATCAACATCCCGTTCATCGGCCACATTTTTGTCTTCTCGATTCTGGCGGCAAGCGCAACAACCGGACACCTGATCATCTCCTACACTCTGATCGTTGTGGCCGCCGGCGCCGCGCTAACCATCTGGGCCTTGAAAACCCTGCGGGGCGCAATGGGTCAGGAGAAACAGGAGATTCGCGGTTTGATGATCTTCTCGCTCGGCTGGCAGCTGGTGGCCGTATTCGGCGGCTTGCTGATGCTCAGCATTTCGGGTATGGGCCTGGCTGATGCCGTGATGGCCAATGCCTCTGCCATCTCGCACTTCGGCCTCTTTGCCGCCATCCAGGGCGGCATGTTCGGTGCCGAGGCGGCTGGAATGATCGCGTTCGTTTTCGCCATGCCGTTCCTGGTGCATCCGCTGGTCTTCGGGATTTTCGGAAAAACCGCTGAAAACGACGGTATCATGCCGGAGAAAATCGTCTATCTCCTTGCACTCATTGGTGTCGCCGGTGTACTTTACTCCATGGTATTCTAATACTTCCTTTTTCGGTGCGTGCCCCTGCAGACGGCAGGGGCGTAGCCGCCTGATTTTCGGTACACCTTCCGGCAGGTGAGCTTGTCCTGCCGAACGATGTGCAAATTCCATTATTTCCAACCCCAAATCCATGAAATCGCGTGAGAGATATTAATATTGCCGTTGTGCCCGTGGCCGGACTGGGTACCCGCCTCCTGCCCGCTACCAAATCACAACCCAAGGAAATGCTGCCCGTAGGCAGAAAACCCGTTGTTCAGTATGTTGTGGAAGAACTGGCCCAGGTCGGGGTCGAGAGGCTGCTGTTCATTACCGGTCCGGGCAAAGCTTCCATCGAAAATCACTTCGACCTCAACCACGAGCTCACCCAGACGCTCAGAAACGAAGGCAAGGAAGAGCTGCTCTCCGAGCTGGCATTTGAAAGAGCTTCCATCCAGTATTTCTTCACCCGGCAGCGCCAGCTGCTCGGATTGGGTCACGCCATACTCTGCGCCGAGCCTTTCATCACCAACGAGCCTTTTATTGTCGCCCTGGGCGACTCCATTATCGGGATGCATGACCAGAGCAGGATTGTCGAGCGCATGACCGAGTGCTTCCACACTCATCAGGCCGATGCCGTCATCGCCTTCGAAGAGGTTCCGAGAGAGGAAGTGTTCCAGTATGGAGTCGCCAAGCCGAAACCTCCCGCAAATCCGGCGGGTGACGCTAAATCCGACAATCCGAATGCCGGCCTCCCCGCTTCACAAAGCGGCAAAACGGACTTGAACGCCCGTTCCGGCGCTGCCGAAGCTTCGGGAACCCCAACGAGCCTCGGTCCGGGTGATTTCTTCGAGATTGAAGACCTGATTGAAAAACCGCCGGTTGACGAAGCTCCCAGCAACCTTGCCATTGCCGCCCGCTACATCCTCAAACCCGGTATCTTTGACGCCTTGAAACGGACGCAGCCCGGTGTCGGCGGCGAAATACAGCTCACCGACGCCATACGGCTTCAAATCCGTGAAGGCGCCAGGGTATACGGCGTGCGTCTGGGCAAAAACGAAACCCGTTACGACATCGGCAACTTCGGTTCCTACTTCAGGGCATTCACGGAATTTGCCCTTTCCGACGAAAAGTACGGAGCCGAACTTCGCGAATACCTCAAAACACTGACCCATGCTGATCATTCGTAGAAAAGCCTGTGCCCGCGCCGGCTTTCTCGGAAACCCGTCCGATGGCTATCACGGAAAGACCATCTCCCTGACCGTCCCCGTTTTTTTTGCCGAAGTCGTGCTTTACGAATGGGATGACGTCGAAATCGTTCTGGCCGAACAGGACGGGGCCCGTTTCCGGTCGGTTCACGAACTCGCCAACGATGTCAAGCTGCACGGCTATTACGGGGGGATACGCCTCATCAAGGCGACGATTAAAAGATTTGTCGAATATTGTGTGCAGCGGGACATTCCCCTGCACTCCCGGAATTTTTCCATCCGGTACAACTCCACCATTCCCCGCCAGGTCGGTCTCGCGGGCTCCAGCTCCATCATCGTTGCCACCCTGCGGGCATTGATGGCCTTTTATGATGTCACCATGCCGAAAGAAGTACAGCCGTCGTTTGTGTTGTCGGTGGAACGGGACGAGCTCGGCATCGCGGCCGGCCTTCAGGACCGGGTTATCCAGGTGTACGAGGGGCTGGTGTACATGGACTTCTCCAGGGAGGCGGAACAGTCGTCCTGCGGATACAAACACTACCATTACGAGCCTCTTGATCCAGGCCTGCTGCCACCCGTGTATGTCGCCTATCACAGCGGCCTCAGCGAACCCACCGAGATTTTTCACAACGATATCGGTGGACGCTACCGCCGCGGCGAACCCGATGTGGTAAACGCCATGACCCGGTTTGCAGAAATTACCAGGGAGGGGCGGCAGGTGCTTTTGGATGGTGATTTCCAGCGGCTCTCCGAACTTGTCAATGAGAACTTCGATCTGCGTGACCGCATATCGCGCCTGCCGGAATGGCAGCGCCGAATGGTGTTCGCAGCCAGAGAGTGCGGTGCCAGCGCCAAATTCGCGGGATCGGGCGGAGCCATTGTCGGGATCTACGAGGGTCCGGAAATGCTCCGGAGACTCCGCGACCGGCTCGACGAAATAGAGGTAAAAACCATCACTCCCGATATCACCGCCTGCTGATCCGGCCGGTTTCGAACACCGGGACAGCCACCCGGGCCGAATGAATCTGCACGTGAGTCCGGCACAATCCGTCTCCGACCGGGTTCATTCGCCGGAGATCTGCCGATCGTTTAATTCCGAAGGGGCCGATCTTTCCGGACATGGTTGTCCTTTTCACATCACGGATTACGCAGTCAGCCCCGGCCAAACTATCGCTCTTCAATCTGAAACGGGATCTTGACATCCTTCCAGTGCAGGATGGCCTTTCCGGCACTGCCCTCCACATCCTCGAAATAAAACATCATTTGCTCCATGTGAACCGCCTCCTGGGGAGCAACATCCACCCGAAGAACATCTTCAGCGGAATCGTATCGATAGGCGCCCCACTGCTCCGCAATCGCATTGAAGATGAGGGTCCATTCACCGGCGCCCCGGGGAATAGTGAACAGGCTGTAGGTGCCGGCATCCAGCGATTCACCCTCTACCAGGACATCCTCCGAAAACGTAATGGTGGTTGCCTCGTCGGCACCGGTCCGCCAAACGCGGTCAAACGGTACGAGTCCGCCGAATATTTCGCGCTCACGTACCGCCGGGCGGCCATAGGTGATGGTTACTTCCGTAGTGCCGATGGTTTGGGAGACCAGGGCATTCGGACTGATTCTGATATCGTTTCGGGGGCGTTCCTGCGCTGACGCCGCTGCGCATACAACAAGGCCGAGCATTGCAACAGCCAGAAACATGCCTGAGGCACGATGAATTGCTTGCATGATTTTTTCGGGATTCGGGTTCCGGTTGATACTCCATTCCATTTTTCAAGATATTATTTTTGCACGTTATCAAAAAACACGGGTGTAGGCCGGGCCGGGGGCTTCTGCATCGCTGCCGGAACATCCGAAAAATTTCTGTTGCCCGAATGCCCCATATTTGGTGATATTGAACCGTGTGCGGCATGAGTGTTAGCCGCCATTTCAGGATCTAGCGTGATCCGAACGCATCCAACATCAACTTTGTAACAGGGAGATAACCATGTCAGGTGGAATGCAAATATTTAAGAGCAAGGAACTCAAGACGCGCCAGGAAGCAGCGGATTTCCTGCATCAATTGGCTGAGAAAGTCGCGGGAGGAAAAGTCCAGATCATGCAGAACACCGAGGAGGTGTTTCTGAACCTTCCGGAAGAGGTAATCCTTGAAGTGGAGGTAAAGAACAAGGAAAAAGGCCGGCGGGGGATGCAACAGAAGCTCGAGCTGGAGATCAAATGGTATGAAGGGGGGCAGGGGTACGGTCCGACGGAAATCCGCTGACGCCCGGCCCGTCCACCTCTCGTTGCACTTCGGAAATAGCGGCCGGTTTGCGGCCGGACCCGGGCGCTATTGTTTCATGTTGACAAACTGCAGGGGTACCCCGAACGACTTCTCCTTGAGCAGCCGGATCACTTCCTGAAGCTCATCGATTTTCTTGCCGGTAACCCGCACCTGCTCATCCATAATCGAGGGCTGCACTTTCAGTTTTGCGCCCTTGATCTCCTTGACGATTTTTTTCGCGGTTTCCCGGTCTATCCCCTCGCGAATCACCGCGTTCTGCTTCACCGCTCCCGATGTGGTACCTTCTTCCTGTCCGAATTCCAGCACTTTCGGGTCCAGCCCCCTTTTTATGAAATTCCGGACAAGCATCTCTTTCACCGCCTTCAGCTTCATGTTTTCCGCAGCCAGCAGATCAATGCGCTTCTCATTTTTTGAAAAACGGACCTCGGTGTGCAACCCCCTGAAATCGTACCGCGTGCTGATCTCCTTGAGGGTGTTGTTCACCGCGTTATCCACCTCCTGGGGGTTGAGTTCATTTACGACATCAAAAGACGGCATGGAAAATCCTCTGCATTACATGGTTGAAAAGAGTTGACTTTTCGGCAAGGTAAAAACTTTACGCCTCACCTGCTGATTATTCCGCCGGAACGCAGGTGGTGACCGGCCAGTATCATGCCATATACATCTGGCTCAAAAAAGCGACAACCGGACACAGGATCCAGTCCCGGCCGACATCAGGCCATATGCTGCAGGGTAACAATTTCTTAACCCGGATTGCATTTCATTCCATGCCGGGAGTCCGTATTATCAATCAGGCAACTATTTCGTAACCTTTTAATCACACCGGCTTTGTCGAAAACGCTGATTCTTGTTGTGGATGATGAGCACGATATCCTTGAGCTCGTTGAATACAATCTGATTAAACAGGGCCATGATGTGATTATGGCCGACAATGGGGCCGACGGAATTCTTCTTGCTGAAAAGCACAAGCCGAACCTGATATTGCTGGATATCATGATGCCTAAAATGGACGGGCACCAGGTATTGAGCCACTTGAAAAGCCATGCCTCGCTTAAAGGCACCCCGGTCATTTTTCTCACGGCAAAAAGCGATGAAGAGACGGAAGTTAAAGGGCTGGATCAGGGAGCCGACGACTATCTCACCAAACCCATAAGCATCTCCAAGCTGATGTCCCGTATCAAGGCCGTTCTGAGAAGAGTGCGGAAGCCAGGGGAAATCCAGTCGGTGATTAACGTCCATGACCTGCAGATAGACCGGGAAAAGTATGTGGTGTTGAAAGGCGGCAAAGAGCTGCACCTGCCCCGCAAGGAGTTTGAGCTGCTGTTCTACCTGGCCGGAAACAAGGGAAAGGTGCTCAGCCGCGAAACGTTACTCAACAACATCTGGGGAAATGTGTATGTCGTTGACCGGACTGTTGACGTGCATGTGCGAAAGATTCGTGAAAAACTGGGAAATAGTTACATTGAAACCGTAAAAGGCATCGGGTATCGATTTAAAAATGAGAGCTCCTGAGTCCAGCGGCACCCTGTTCCGTCTGGGATACCGGCTGGCGCTGCTTCCGGCAGCCCTTTCGGGTGTCTTTTCTGCCCTGTCTGTCTATCTTGCCGGATCTTCCCTTACCGTTTCGGTTGCTTCCGGCCTGCTGGTCATGGTCGGCGTGTTGGCGGCTGCGTACCTCCTTGCCGCCCGTCTACTTCGGAAAAGGCTTGACCGCCTGGAGTCCATTATTTTCAAAAGCTCCCGAAGCAAATTCAAACTATTGCAAAACAAGCCGGAGAAAGACGAGCTGGACCTGCTTATCCATGAAGCCGAGCAGGCAAGAAACGCGATCCACAAGGAATTCGAGCAAATGGACCAAACCGAGAACTATCGGAAAGAGTTCATCGGTGACATCTCTCACGAATTGAAAACACCCATCTTCACCGTTCAGGGATATCTGGAGACCCTGCTGGACGGCGCACTGGAGGATCCCGCCGTAAATCGCAAGTTTTTGGAAAATGCGATGAAAAATACCGCCAGGTTAACCAACCTGACCAAGGATCTCATGGAGATATCCAAGCTGGAAACCGGTGAGCTTCGGCCGAACATGCAGCTGGTCCCTCTGAATTCCGTCATCAATGAAGTGCTTGAAACACTACAGTATAAAGCGGATCAAAGCGGCATCACCCTGGAATTCAAAAAAAGCCGGTCCAATATATTCGCAATTGCCGACCGCAACCAGCTCCGGCAGGTTTTGATCAACCTTGTTGAAAACGCGATCAAATACAACCGACCCGATGGAAAAGTGACCATCCACACAGACATCTATAGCCTCAATCCCTCCAAAGTTATTGTAACCGTGCGTGATACGGGGATCGGCATCGAAAAGGAAGACATCAAACGGGTAACCGAGCGATTTTTTCGGGTGGACAAGTCGCGGTCGAGAGAACAGGGCGGCACCGGCCTTGGGCTGGCCATTGTGAAACACATCCTCGAATCGCATCACGAGCAGCTTCAGATCGACAGCACGCCGGGCGAAGGATCGGTATTCCAGTTTACCTTAAAAAACGCGGATCACCACCACGAGCGTACTCCCTCTCCGGAATAGGCGCAAGCCAGGCCGTCCTTTGCCTGTCAATAGCTTCAGCTTTTTTCCACATTTTCGACCATTTCCCCGGTCACCAGATAGATAATCCGTTCACAAATATTGGTCACCCTGTCGGCGATCCGTTCCAGGTTGTGTGCCGTCCAAATCAGATAGGTGCATCGGGTTATGGTACCCGGCTTTTCAATCATGATGGAAATAAGCTCGCGGTGCACCTGATGATACAGCTCATCCACTTCGTCATCCTTTGCTGATATTGCGCGCGCCTCCTTGTCGTCTCGTTCCGAATAGGCCGCCAACGCCTTGTTGATCATTTCGATGGATATCGCCGCCATGCGGGGTATATCGATCAACGGTTTTACGGGGGGCTCTCCATTCAGGCGGATCACAATTTTGGCGATGCCTGCGGCATAATCGCCCATTCGCTCAAGGTCGGTGATAATATTCAGAACCGCGATGATTTCCCGCAGGTCTTTGGCCACCGGTTGCTGGGTTGCGATCAGGTTGATGCATTTGTCCTCAATTTCCCAGCGTTTGTCGTTGATCTGCTTGTCACCGGCTTTTACTTTCGCGGCCTTTTCGACATCCCGCTCCTTCAGCGCATCCACAGAACGTCCCACCGCCGTGGTCACCATTTCCGCCATGGTATACATCTCTTTTTCAATTCCGGAAAGGTGCTTTTCAAATGCAACTCGCATGATTTATGACTCCTCAAAGATTATTATTTAAAATCGTGCAGATTCGTTGGTGCGGATGATTATATGGCCAGACTACCGCGTACCGGCCGGCTCATTTGCTGTAGATTCACTATGCTTTTTTTATGACCGGCGTTTGGAAGCAACACAAAGCGAATATCAACATTATATTACTACGTATGGTGATAAAAGCCTAAAGTCGAATCATCCGAATCGGCCGGTGATGTATTCTTCTGTTCGGGATTGCTTCGGATTGGTGAACAGGGTATTGGTTTCCCCGGCCTCCACCAGCTCCCCGACATAAAAAAACCCGGTCTGATCGGAAATCCGCGCCGCCTGCTGCATGTTATGGGTAACTATGACAATGGTAACCTGCTTTTTCAATGTGTGGATCAGCTCCTCAATCTTGCTTGTGGATTGCGGGTCAAGTGAGCTGGTAGGTTCATCCATCAACAAGACTTCCGGATCTACCGCGAGTGCCCGGGCGATTGAAAGCCGTTGCTGCTGGCCGCCCGACAGGCTGGAACCGGGACTCTTCAGCCGGTCTTTGACTTCATCAAACAAAGCGGCTTGTCTGAGTGCGCGTTCGCAGACTTCGTCCAGTAACTTCCTGTTCCTGATACCAACCAGTTTGAGTCCGGCCACCACATTATCATATATCGACATTGTCGGAAATGGAGTCGGTTTTTGGAACACCATACCGATGCGACGGCGGATGAGCACGGGATTGACATCATCCCCATAGATATTTTTCCCATCCAGGAGAACCTCGCCGGTCACTTTCGCCGAGCGAGTGAGGTCGTGCATCCGGTTCAGAGCCCGCAAATAGGTGGTCTTCCCGCAACCGGAGGGGCCGATCAGGGCGGTGACCTGTTTATCCTTCAGTGAAAGTGATACATCCATGACTCCGACGACCGATCCGTATTTGACCGTCAAATTTCTGGCCTCCAATCGAGTCTTCCTTTCGGCTGAGCTGTCTGGGTTTTCTTTTAATGAGGTGTTTTGAGACACGGGTTTCCGGGTTATGTTTTCTGTATTGGGTTTACTGTCTGATATCTTCCGCACACTCAATCGGGGTGGCTCCTGGAGCTTGGTGTCCGGCTCCTTATGTAATTTGAATGCAGTAGTATCCGATGGTTCACACTCTGCTTTTCGTTGCTTTAACAGTCCGGGTGTGACCGGATGACAAAACGGCGTTGTTTCAGTTGCAGATAATGTATTTGATGTTTGCATACAGAGTTTTACCGCTTCTTCTTTTTCCAGGTGTTGTTTCTGGTTTGAACTATCCGCTTTTTTGTCTTGTGGCCAATCGTGCGGTAATAAAAGTGAACATCACAAATGCCAGAAGCACTATGGCGGCCGCCCAGCCCATGGTATGCCAGTGCGAGTACGGACTGATGGCCAGGCTGTAGAGCCGCTGGGGCAGGGTGTCGGCCGGACCCAGTATCATCCCCAGCCAATGATTCGGCAGATAGTTGTTGCCGAACGATGTAAACAGAAGAGGCGCGGCCTCCCCGGCGGCGCGGGCAAAGGCGATAAGTATTCCGGTTACCAATCCGGTTTTCGCAGCCGGCATAACGGTTGACAAAACCACACGCCAGCGCGGGAGTCCGATGGCCAGCCCGGCTTCCCGTATTGACCATGGAATGGACATCAGCGAGCTTTCCGTGGTACGCGCCACAATGGGAAGCATCACAAAGGAGAGCGCCACCCCTCCGGCCAGGCCGGAAAACGTACCCATCGGCTTGACAATCAGTACAAAGGCAAGCAGTCCCTTCAGGATGGCCGGCATGCCGTTCAGCGTGTCATTGAGAATGCGCAGAGGCGGATTCAGCTTGTGATCCGGGTATTCGGAAAGCATGATACCGGCTCCCATCCCGATGGGAACGGCGATCATCAAGGCCATGAAATCGACAACCATGGTACCGAGAATGGTGTGAACGAGTCCGGTGGGCCGTCCCTGCATCGCCCGCGACGGCGACCCGAGCTCCTGGGTAAAGAAATCCCAGTTCAGTGCCCCGATACCGTTTACGATTACGTGGACGATAATGATGACCAGCGGAAGCAACACCAGTATGGTGCTTACCACCAGCAGGACTTCCATGATCCGGTCACGAATATTTCGTTGCAACATCGTTCTCATACGACCTGCCCTCCTGTTATGGAATACTTCCGCGTCAGGTATGCCGCAAGCAGATTGACTACCAAGGCGATGATAAACAGCGTAAATCCAATCGCCATCAGGCTGGAGAGGTGGAGCGATTCGACGGCTTCACGGAATTCGTTTACGATGACCGACGGCATGGTAGCACCGGCTCCCAGAATTGAAAAGGGGAGTGTGTTCTTGTTTCCGATGAGCATGGCAACCGCCATGGTTTCGCCGATTGCTCTGCCCAGCGACAATATGGCGCCAGCCATGATTCCGCCGCGGGCATAGGGAATCACCGCCATTCGGATCACCTCCCAGCGTGTGGCACCGAGAGCCCGGCATGCCTCGCGTTGCTCGACCGGCACCGATCGGATGGCATCTTTGGTGAGGGCCGTTGTATAGGGAACGATCATTATGGCCAGCACCACTGTGGCGGTAGCCATTCCGTAACCCATGGGATTACCGAGAAGGGGCAACAGGGCCGGGTGATTCATATCCGCCCATTCAAATACCGGCATGTAAACCGTTTCACGCAGCCACGGGGCCAGGACAAAAATCCCCCAGATTCCAATCACAACACTTGGGATGGCGGCAATCAGCTGTACCAGGTTATCTATGATGCCGGAGAGCCAGCGCGGGGCGTATTCCGCTGAAAAAATGGCCACGGCTATGGCCGGGAAAAAGGAAAGCACCAGCGCCAGGGCACTTGTTACTATGGTTCCAAACAGAAACGGAAGAGCCCCGAAAGTCAGCCGGACCGCGGGGTCCCAGGTGGTACCAGTCACAAACTGAAAATAACCGAACTGCTGAAATGAGAGTCTACCCTCGCCATACAGCACAACTGCCATGGCTCCGGCAAGCAGCATAATCGAAATACCCAGAGCAACTACCACAGTGGAAAAAATACGGTCTCCAAGCCATCGGTATATGATCGAGGGCGGTTCTTTTAGCAACTGCCTGGTTTGTTGTGAAATTTCGGAATCCTTTGTCTTCATGTAATAATAGGTGAACTTGTTAAATGCGATCGGTAATGCCGTACGAAAAAACACCGTGACAGAGGGGCTTTCGTTTGCCCTCCGCCACGGTGATGGTTCACGCTGTCAGATCAGTTGTCTCTCTGCGAGTATCTGTTCTCCGATTAATTCACCACGCCATTTAATCTGGCGGATCATATTGATTGCACGTTCCAGTGCTGCCTCGGGTATTTCGGCATATCCAAGCGACTCCGCCAAATTCTGGCCATCGGTAACGCTCCAAACCAGAAACCGCACCAGTTCTTCCGCCTCATGGCGATTGCTGACGGCATTATTGGCGTCAAGGTTTTCATAGACCAGCATCCAGGCAAACCCGGCAATGGGATAGCCGTATTCGGCCGGGGTATTGGTGAACAGCACCCTGGTGTCCTCCGGCAGTTCAATATTGGCAGCCTCGGTTGTTGCCGCAAAACTCGGTTCGATCACATTGCCCGACGCGTTGATGACCGATCCAAAAGACATGTCGTTCAGCAGAGCGTATGAAAGGCTGTTATAGCCGATTGCACCGGGAGTGTTAATTACGGCTCCGGCCACTCCTTCATTCCCATTTCCCCCGATGCCTGTTGGCCAGTTCACGCTGGTGGCATATCCTACCTGCTCACGCCACTCGTCGGATACGCGGGAAAGGAAGCTGGTCCAGACATTGGTGGTCCCGGAACCGTCCGACCGGTGCACTACGGTAATGGGTGTGGAAGGCAGGTCTGTATTCGGGTTCAATTCGGCAATTCCGGGATGATTCCAGCGAGTGATCTTCCCCATGAAAATTTCCACGAGGAGGTTTCCGTCAAACACCAGTGTCTCGGTCACACGAGGGAGGTTATAAGTGGGCACCACATCGGCCAGGGTGATCGGGATATTAAAAGCCCGTCCACCGGTCGCTTCCTCAATGTTGCGCATCACCTCATCGGAGAGAAACGCTTCCGACATGCCGAACATCACGGTTTGTTCCATGAATTGGCGAATGCCGCCTCCGGAGCCGATGGACTGGTAGTTGACGGTTATCCGGTTACTGGTGAGGTCACGGTAATCATCCGCCATAGCGGTAATCAACGGGGCCGGGAAAGTGGCTCCGGCTCCGAGAATATCAATTCTGGCACTGGATGCGGCTCCGCCGGTTCGGTCACCCCGCAGTTGTCCGGGAGTTTCACCACCTCCATTTCCACACGCGAAGGTCAGAAACAGAAGGCTCAATGCCGTCAGATAGAATTGTGAGAATTTCATAGGGTATGTTTTCTTTCCGTTACAGGAGTTGTTCCGATTGATTGTATCAGGCTTGGTCATCATGCAAAAAGGCAGATTCGCTTTGTTTCATCCTTATAACCTGTGCTGAAAATGCAGGTATGCAAGTTTAGGAACCCCTCGTTACGGTTGTATTATGTCAGCGTTAAGGAATTGTTACGATTTACTACGCCGCATCTATTTTCACATCGGGAGAGGGATTGCAATCAATGCGGCTGCTCGTGAATCATATCGCCGGGAAGGGTTTCGCGTACGATTACTGCTGGTTTTCAATATTTCACGACATTACGCTGTGTTTACAATCTCTTTACCTGTATTTAACACCGGCATTGATGTGGGCCCGAAAATTTGCTTGTTTCGCAAGCTTCCGGGCCTTTTCTTTGCATAGCTATACGCAACTTTCAATTATCTGTCAGGAACCGGGTCCTGTCGCTTCCCGCTCCGATCAACAATCAGATTCAAAGTGTGCGGTTTCCAGGAACCATGATCCGTAGTGCCCAGACCCATACCGTGCCAACACTACCCGTAACAAGCAGGTGATGACCGAACCTGTCCATCGATGGATTTTTATCGTTTCATGCAGCGCTATGCTGGTTTTCGGGATCGTCATGACGATCCTCGGCACCGTTTTGCCGTCGGTCATCGCAAGGTTTCAAATCAGCAATGCCGAGGCGGGCACCCTTTTTGTATTTTTTAGTTCGGGGTTACTTGGCGGATCCCTGGTTTTTGGTCCCGTCGCCGACCGTTTTGGCTACAAATGGCTCCTGAGTTCAAGTTTGCTTTTGGCTGCCATGGGGCTCTTCGGAATTGCCTTTTCCCCAACCTATCCGGTACTTGGAACCGCACTGGTTATTTGCGGGTTTGCGGGGGCCGCCATCAACGGGGGAACCAACGCGCTGGTATCGGATATCAGCGAAGGCAAGCGGGGAGCACGACTGGCACTGCTGAGTGTTTTTTTTGGCATCGGGGCGTTTGGCGTTCCTCTCATTTTCGGATCCCTGCTTGACCGATTCCCCTTCGAGGGTTTGATCTCCGCCATCGCCGTGACCGTGCTTATACCGCTTGGCCTGATACTCTCACTCCGGTTTCCCCCACCCAAACATGAACACGGTTTTCCCGTAGCCGAAGGCCTGGGACTACTGAAGGAGAAAACCCTGCTTCTCTTCGGACTCATTCTGGTGATTCAGGGCGGACTGGAGATGTCCATGGGTGGATGGTCGGCCGCCTATTTCACCGACATCCTGCAGGTCTCTTCCAGCCGGGCGGTTCTGTCTCTTTCATTGTTCTGGTTCGGCGTAACACTCATGCGGATGTTACTGAGCTTTCTCTTGCTCCGGTTTCCGGCAACGGCCATCATGTATGTCAGCTACCTGTGCGCATTCACCGGATCCCTGGTACTGCTTTCGACTTCCTCGCCGGCCATCGCCCTTGCCGGGATTATACTGACCGGAGCCGGTCTTGCCGCAGCATTCCCGGTTGTACTCGCCTATGTCGGCGACTTGTACCGGCATCTTTCGGGTACCGCCTTCAGTATCATTCTGGTGATGGCCCTGGCGGGTAACATCACCATGCCCTTCCTGATCGGCCAGCTGTCGGAAGCGTTTGACCTGCGCATTGCCCTCATCCTTGTCCCGGTTGGAATCCTCCTTTGCCTGGCACTTTTCGGCATCAGTGAACGGCGGGTTAAAAGTGCACTTTGATTGCACACCGAAATCCGGAATCGGACTTCGACAACTCCGGCACCGAACTGCCGAATGCATCCCGGTTTTTTTTTGTTTGGGAGATACCGGAGACAGTCACCCATCCACCCAACAAGATCGCTGGTTATGATGTAACCTCTTGATTATCAACACAGTTTTCTGAAGTCAGGTCATAGACACCATCCACTATTTCAAAAAAGGAGCACTATGGTTACCGAAAAAACAATTAAACAGCTTATTGATAAAAACGGTGAACCGAAAATCACGATCACCCTGCCGACCCACAAAGTAGGATCCGATCGCCAGCAAAATCCCATACGTTTCAAAAACCTGCTTGCAAAAGCTGGTGAGGCTCTCACCGCCAAAGGGCTGAAGGATCACAATGTCGACGACTTCCTGAAACCTGCGAAGGCGTTGCTTGGCGAGTCGCTGTACTGGTCGGAAATGGGACACGGAATGGCCATCTATATTACAGCCGACCATTTCGAGGTTTTCAAACTGCCCTATGAAGCCGATGAAATGGTTTATATCCAGGATCATTTTCTGGTGACCCCGCTCCTGCCGATGGTCAGTACTGCCGGCAGCTTTGTCATTCTGGCCATCAGTCTGGAACGAACCCGGCTTCTGCGATGCACCCGCTCTGCGGTGGAAGACATCACGCCGGAGGATATTCCCGCCGCCATAAATGACTGGCTCGAAGAGAAGCCGGAACAGCAGATTCAGTTTCATACCGGAAGCAATGACGGAGACAGTGCCGTTTACTTCGGGCACGGCAATACCGGAGAGGAGCACAAAGAGATTGTGGAAGAGTATCTGAAGGATGTGCACAAATCGGTGGCTCCGGTGATAAAAAAACTCCGGGATCCCCTCATACTTTCAGGCTTGCAGAAAAATGTCGGGTTGTATCGGAAAACAGAGCAGCATATTCGTAAGCTGGATCAGATCATTGATCACAACCCGGACGACCTTTCCGATGCCCAGTTGCGCGACAAAGGCTGGGAAATCATCCGGGAGCATTTCCTGAACAACCTGTACGACTCACTCGAGAAGTACCGCAACAGCGCGTCGGATCGGGTTTCGAACGACCCCTCCGAAATTATTCCTGCAGCTGTAATGGGTAAGGCCGGTGCCATTTTCATCGCGAAAAATGCCATCAAGTGGGGGAAGTACGACGAGGAAACTCATAAGGTGCTGTACCGGAACAAGCCCGGCGATGGCGATGTAGAGCTGATGAACTGGCTCTCCATCAAGGGACTGGAAACCGGCAGCAATGTATATGTGCTTCCCAGGCAGGATATGCCCGTTTCGGCCGATGTTGCGGCACTGTTCCGCTATTAAGCGGGGTTTTGGTACTCGCGGCCGCATGGCTGCCGTTTAAAAATCCCTGGCAGCGGAATGCAGCCGTCGGGTACTGTGCGGCTCTGTTCCATGGAGTAGCTGATTCTCAGACAACCGGGAAAAAACTGAGAAAAAAAATTACGGCGTCCGGCGTAAACCGGGTGCCTTTTTTTATTTCAGGCCGGCGGCCGCTTCGTTCACGTTCAATACGTGATCTCCGATTTTTTCCAGGCGATTGATGAAATCCAGGTAGTAGATTCCCGCTTTGACATCATAGTCACCATGCTCAAGGCGCACATAATGGGATTGGCGAAGCTCGTCGCGCAACGCGTCAATCTTGGCTTCCATCAGCTCGGCTTCTTTCATATCGACATCGCCGTAGTCGCCCGTAAGATTATCCCGCATGAGTCGCAGGGCATCCTGAAGCAGCTGCATCATATCCTGAATCTCCTGGTTGGCGCTATCCGGCATTTTAATGCCTTCCGACAGCATCCTGTCGTAGGTTCGGGAGATCTGGTAGTAGAGGTCGGCGATACGTTCCAGGTCGTTGATCATGCGGAGCATACTTCGCACTCTCCGCGAGGAGGTCTTGGTCAAGTTATACTCCGAAAGGTTGGTCAGATACTGCGCCACTTCCAGCTCAATCCGGTCGGTGATCTCCTCCCGCTCCTTGATCTTGTCCAGGAACTTCTGATGTTTGTCCTCACTTTTGAAAAACAGGCCGTACGTGCTGAAGCTTATCTTTTCGGTAACTTTTGCCAGCAGCTCGACCTCTTTGTACGCCTCGTCAATAGAAAGCTCGGCGGTGGGCATCAGGCCGCCGCTGATATATTTAAGCGTTTTCTGCTCATCCTCCCTGCCCCGCGACGGCTGTATCCAGGTAACGAGCCGGATCAGATAGGGCACAAACGCAAACAGCACCAGCACATTGACGACATTGAAAACCGTATGGAAGAGTGCGAGGCCCATGGTTGCATTAAGCCTGGCCTCCGGCGAATCGTCCAGTATCGACAGGTGGGCCGGGGTATAATTCAGTATGATGTAATCAACAAAATTCAGGAAGTAGGGCAGCAACGCAAGCATCCACAACACCCCGATCACATTAAAAAACAGGTGGAACCGGGCGGCACGCTTGGCGTGCACGTTTCCGATGAGAGCGGCAATATTGGCGGTAATCGTTGTCCCGATGTTCTCACCCAGAATCATGGCCGCGGCAATGGGGAAGTTGATCCAGCCCTGAGCCAGCATGACCAGCGTTATGGTGGTTGCGGCACTGGAGGATTGGGTAACCAGGGTCAGAATGGTTCCGACGATGACAAAAATCAGTGTTGTGCCAAACCCGAAGTCGGTGAACCGGTCAAGGAATGATAGAATTTGGGGGTTTTCCTGGATATCGGGCACCGCATCCTTGATGAACTCCAGGCCGATGAACAGAATACCGAATCCGATCATGGCCTCGGCGACGTGTTTCAGCTTGGTATTACGGACAAATAAAAAGGGGAAGAAGATTCCGATCAGGCTGACGGCGATCGGGGTGATCTGAAACCTGAATCCGAACACCGATACCATCCACGCCGTTACGGTGGTTCCAATATTTGCCCCCATGATGACACCGGTCGACTCCAGGAAGGTCAGCAGCCCGGCATTGACAAAACTCACGACCATCACGGTGGTCGTGGTGGATGACTGGGTGATGGTTGTTGCGGTAAAACCGGTGGCGATGCCGGTAACGCGGTTGGTGGTCATTCCCTTCAGAATGCCGCGCAGTTTATTTCCGGCCACTTTCTGCAACCCGTCACTGAAAATTTTCATCCCGTAGATAAAAATACCCAGCGACCCGATCAGCTGCAGAAAATCAAATAAGTTATAGGTCATATGGCACTAATGAGGCGGTTCCCCATGTTCCGAAGTCCTGTATGCAATCTAATAATCTTTCCTGGCAATTGAGCTGTTATCGACAGTGCCAAAGTTATCATTAAATTGTGAAAAAAAATGGAAAGAAATTGCGACAATCGCAGGACGTCATCACACGAAGGAACCGCCTGGCCGGCAAGCGGAACCATCAACCGGCCATATTAGAACAACGACCTCATAAAGTAGTATCTCAGGGAGATATCGAGACGAAAATCGGAGCGTGTGTCGTACACATTGCCGAAATCCCTCCGGTCGTGTACATAGGCTACGCTGCCGGTCACCGCGATATTGTTTTCTATAAAATAGGTGACTGCCGAATTGATCCGGAATACACGGTCACTTACGCTGTCGTCACCGCTTCCCAGTTTTTCGTAGTTATTGGAAATGGCGCTTTGAATCAGGATGCGGTCCGTGAGATTGTAGAGGTGCCCCACTTCAAAACCGACCTGAAACAGGCTTTCGTTATCATCTTCATCCGAGTAGGTGGCCATTCCCAGACCGATATTGGCCCTTGCTGAAAACATCTGCTCCAGATTCAGGTTGTGGAACATGCGGCCGCCAAGATTAACCCCGATTCGGGTTTCCGATCCATCAAGGTCCCACAAGGTATTTCCATCCTCTTCCCGCTCATCGGTAAACCTCTGATGATCAACAAAAACCGTAGCGTTTCCGTCCCAACCCTGAAAGCGCTGGCCGGTGGTTTCCATAAGGGTCTCCGTCAGAAAGTACGCTTCATAAAAACTGAGCGAGCCGAGCTGGTCGGGGGCAATTTGCCCGACTTCATTCCAGAAGTGCCTGGCGGGGCGGTCATATCTTCTGTTGAACCCGGTTCTGCGTGCGAAAACGTTTGCCATTCCCTGTATTTGTGCATCGTTGAGCTCGCCGACGCCGACGGCGTTCATCCGCTCGTTAAATCGCAGCGCGCGAATGACAGGGGTTACATCACGAACCCGTCCATATCCGATACCACCGCTCAGCTGCAGCCTGGAATCGGTTCTGCGCTGGAACTGATCCACCCCGACATCCCGGTCTACAGCTCGTCTGTTGGTATTAAGATCAAAGGAGGCCTGCCCGATTCCAAAAAGCAGGTGTTCAAAATAGTACCGGCCGGTGCCATTCAGCGCAAGGTCGGTTCTGAATTGCCGGTCTGTAATTTCGTTTTCATTGGGATCCTCCTGATGGTTGCGGAACAACTGCATCGGCAGCTGCGCCCGTGCATCCAGTACAAGTTTTTCACTTTCGCGGTAGAAAAAATAGACGGGGTTAATCCTGCCGGCAGTGTTCCGGTTCTTCCAATCATTAAAATCATTCACTGCGCGGAACGAACCGTCAAAGTCAAGATACAGCAAATCATAGCCCCAGTCGGGGAGACGATAATTTTCAAGGTGAAGGGTTTGGTCAGGGTCGGTAAAACCGATCGTTTCCTGGGCATTTACTGCCTGACTGCCCAACAACAATACAAGTATCAACAGTAGAATTTTTTTCATGGGTACACCTCTTCGCTATTAAATAATAATTACGGGAGGCAATGGAAGGCACATGCCCCCTTGCTGGAAATAAATAGATAAACACTCCCCTTAATGCCGGAAAACTAACACTTTTCAACATTTTTCCATGATTATTTTTTTTTAAGGTGCCGGCTTGCAATGATTTGACCTCGTTGGCCCGGTTCATTGGAATGGCGCCGTCCAATCCCTATTTTGATGAGATGCGCGAACCCTTACATACCTTTTCACCCCTGGCGGCCCATCATTATCCGCAGTTCCGATTCCGCGACGGAATGCGCTTGCTCTGGAATCCGCTTGAAAAAAAAACCGCCCGCATTCGTCCGGAAGAGCGTGTCCGGCTTCAGGTTATAGATTACCTGACTCTGGAGGCCGGTTTTTCTCCAAACCGGATTGCCACGGAAAGAGCGGTTCCTTCCCGGTATTCGCGCGGCAGGACCGATGTCCTTTGCTACGACACATCCTTTGCTCCCCTGATGCTGGTCGAATGCAAGGCAGAAAACGTTGTGCCGGGGCCAAAGGCTGCGACCCAGTCGGCTGTTTACAATCGATTTGTGAAGGCGCCTTATATACTGCTAACCAACGGCCTGCATGATGCCCTGTTCCATGTAACCGACTCCCTTGAACACCTGCCTCCCGGCCGGTACCCTTCTTTTCTTTCCCGCGGCGGCTTTACCGACTCAACTTCGGAGTACTGGATGAACCGCGGCTTCCTGCACAACAATATGGAGCAACAACCAGCATCCCTCCTGTCGGGGCTGCTCTGCCATCTTTTCCATGTATCGAGTGTCGCGAAAAGCTACATAAGAGTCTCCTTTCCCGACGACGGAATGCCCCTCCATCACTATTACGCACTGCTCTCTGTTCCCGGTCACACCGAGACCCTTTACGCTTTCACCCTGATGGCCATTTCGGAAGATCAAACAGCCCTGAGCGTCATCTCCAATTCTGGAGGCCGAAACACCGGCTGTCTCCGGATGCTCCTCTCGAATGACGGCAGCATCACCACCATAGAGCATTATCGCCCAGGCAAAGGTAGCATAACACTTCCCCCGATCTCAGGTGTGGAAGAAATCCTGGGAAACCTGCCTCTCTCATCCGGAATAACCGATCGTAAGTCCGAAGCAGATCCGAACCCGGCAGGACGCTACAAAACGGATGATCCCCCCGGAACAGAACCTTCCGGCACAGGCAGGTCAGTCGATCAGGGGCCCGTCGTGAAATGTCCCAAAGCCCCATCGATCCGGCGGAAGGATTCTGATTCCCGGCATAAGGACAAAACGGATAAGATCTCCACCGACCGGCTGCCTTTGACGGAATCTGCTGCTCGTGCCCCGGACGACGCAACGGATGTGGCGCACATGACATATGAAGAACAGCACGACCCGGTGCTGATCGGGTTGTCTGAGGTGCTGAAATCCTTTTTCAACGATAATCATTAATAC
This sequence comes from Balneolales bacterium ANBcel1, assembly GCA_029688905.1. Taxonomy (NCBI): domain Bacteria; kingdom Pseudomonadati; phylum Balneolota; class Balneolia; order Balneolales; species Balneolales bacterium ANBcel1. The sequence goes on from JARULB010000003.1 coordinate 276,925, forward strand.
AATTGCTGATTTCCATGTACCAGAATCACCGACAAAAACTCCTGAATCTGTTCCGCGAGCAATCCGGCCATTTGATTTATCTCAAAGGCGGATCGGTTGCCGGGCGCTATCACACCGACTTTGAGTATCCGTTCCGGCAGGAGTCCAACTTCCTCTACCTCACCGGTATTGATGAACCCGACATGGCCGCTTTTTTTGAATGCGGCAGCGGTGAATACACACTGGTGATCCCTCGCCGATCCTCTCAATTTGCCGTATGGATGGGATACATTCTCACACCCGAGGAGTACCGGGAGCGATACGGTCCCGACCACATCATCTACAATGACGAGGTCCACGACTGGCTGAAGAAACGGGCCCCTCAGCAGATTCATATTCTGCCCGACAGCGGTGACGAGATCGCAAAAGCCGGATATCAGACCGAATCAGGCGAACTGCAGGACGCCCTGGCCTACTGCCGGGTCATCAAAACTGATGGTGAGATGGATTGTCTGAAAAAAGCTGCTTCCGCTGCCAATCAGGCACATCTGGAAGTGATGAAGGCGGTCGGACCGGGTGTTCGGGAATATGAAATGAAGGCCCTTTTCGATTACCACACCCACCGGCACGGTATGGTTCATGCACCATACTCCGGTATTTTTGCGAGCGGACCCGGTTCCGCCATCCTGCATTATACCGGTTACCGCAGAACAGTTGAAGCCAATGAGCTTTTTCTGGTGGATGCCGGTGCGGAGTATGCCGGTTACGCCGCCGATGTCACACGCACCATGCCGGCGGGAGCGTCGTTCACCCCGCTTCAGGCCGACCTCTACGATATCGTCCTGGATGCCCAAAACACAGCGCTGAACCTCATCCGGCCGGGTAACAAAATGGAGGATCTCCACCTTGCCGCCGCGCGCTGCATCGCTTCCGGACTCCGCGACTGCGGACTGCTCCGTGGGTCTGTCGACGACCTCATGGAAACCAACATCTTCGCCCTTTTCTTCCCCCACGGGCTGGGCCATTTTCTTGGCCTTGATACCCACGATGTAGGCGGGTACCCGAAAGGCACCGAAAAAATCGACCGGCCCGGACTCCGTTTCCTGAGAGCCCGCCGAACTTTTGAAAGCGGCATGGTGCTCACCATAGAACCGGGCCTGTACTTCATTCCCGCACTGCTGGAACCCGCTTTTGAAGACGGCAAAACATCGTCCTTCCTCAACAGGGAGAAGCTGGCCGGGTTGCTGGATTTCGGTGGCATACGCATTGAAGACAACGTCATTGTTCGGGACGACGGGATGGAGAATCTTACCACGGCTCCCAAAACCAGGCATGAGATCGAGCATGTGAAACAAGGTGACTGATTAGCCTGTCTGTCCCTGCAACGTCCGTGAATCGTTCTCACAGAATCATGGATAGGGAGTGCCCAATTTGTTAAATTACGAACTTGCCACTCGGCCTGATCCCTCACCTTTTTTCATCCGTGATGTCCAACAACTACAGAGCTCTTACCCGCGCATACCGGCCTCAGTCATTCGAAGACATCGTTTCCCAGGAGCATGTCAGCAATACTCTGAAGAACGCGATCGCCAACAGCAGGTTAAGCCACGCCTACCTGTTTTGCGGTCCGCGCGGTGTCGGCAAAACCACGATGGCGCGTGTCCTAGCTCGAACGATCAACGAAGTGGACGCCGATGTTGACGGAGAGGAGCTGAACAACACGTTGAATATCATCGAGATTGATGCGGCTTCCAACAACAGTGTGGAGGATATCCGCAGCCTGCGGGAGCGGGTTCGCATTCCACCGCAAAGCGGCCGTTACAAGGTTTACATCATCGACGAGATTCACATGCTCAGCAAGTCGGCCTTCAATGCGCTTCTGAAGACACTGGAGGAGCCGCCCGCCCATGTGATATTTATTTTCGCCACAACCGAGCCGCATCGTATTCTGCCCACGATCCTGTCGCGCTGCCAGCGATTCGACTTCCGCCGTATTACGGTGGATGAAATTGTCGGCCAGCTTGAAAAGATTGCGGACAGGGAAAATATCGAGATTGACAGGGAGTCGCTGCATGTGATTGCCAAGAAGGCGGATGGTGCTTTGCGGGATGCACTGGGCATTCTGGATCAGGCGATCGCCTTTTGCGGCACCCGAATTGCCTATGACGAATTGCACCGGGCATTGAATATCGTCAGCTCGGAGCGGATGTTTGAACTGACCGACGCCCTTATCCGCAGGGACGCCAGTGCCGGTATGGCACTTCTTCATCATCTGCTGCACATCGGCAACGACATCCAGGAATTCCTCGGCGCGCTTACCGAACATTTCCGGAACCTCTACCTGGCAAAAGACTCGCAGAATTTTTATCTCATCGAATCGACCGAGGAGACCAGGCAACGCTATCAGGAGATGGCGGCGGGCTTCTCCGAGGATGACCTGATGCGCATGATGCACATTTTGCACGATGCCCAGTTTTCCATCCGCAATGCGCAGCAGCCCAGGATTCACCTGGAAATCACGCTGCTCAAACTGTTTCATATGACCCGCAGCGACGGCCTGGCGCAACTGCTTCAGAAACTGGAGATGCTTGAGCAGGGGCTGGGGACCGAGGACCCATCCGGCGGCCCGAAAGAAACCGCTGGCAGTCAGCCGGGGAGCAATTCCCACGGCAGTGCCCGGAGCAGTGCTTCAAGCCCCGCGCCCGGTGGCGGATCCCCGGGGCGGAATCGGTCTTCCAGTGCTTCCGAACCCGGACAGCCTCCTCCACCATCCACAGAAAATAAACCAACGGCAGAAAGGCACCAGGCGAATTACGAGGCTTCGGGCAGTCAGCCGACAGGCAATTCCGGACAACCGGCCGGCGGCGGCAGACCGTCACCTGACAAAGAGTATGCACCGGCACATTACGGGTCTTCACCCGCCACGGTCTCCGACACTTCTGATGTGTTTGGCCCCTCCATCAGGCCGGCTGAAAGCCACCTGACAGCGGTCTCCCTTCCGGCAAAACAGTCTCCGGTCGGTGAGGATCATCCCGTAAGGGGAAACCTGGCCCTGTCGCCAAAACCCAGGCCCAGGGCGATGCCATCCGACAGTCCCGGATCCGGCACAAAGTCCGGGGAAACACAAGCAAAGGAGCCATCAGATTTGTCGGAAATCGAGCAGATCTGGCCGCAATACCTTGAAAAAGTTCAGCTTACTGCCGGAAACATGGTCTCTTTCACGCTGCAGAAAGCCCGGCCCGTTTCGCTGGAAAGCGGTGTGATCACCCTCGAGTGCCACGACAGCTTTACCTCCGACATCATCCGGGACAAACAACGCAGGCTTTGTGATACTCTGAGAGAACATTTCGGCTTTTCCGTGCGTTTTACATCACGGCTCGTGGAAGCGAAACAACGAACCGATACCATCCATGACCCGTACGAGCATTTTTCCAAACTCCAGAAAAAGGACCCGAAACTGAAGAAAATTGTGGATTTGTTCGGCGCGGAACTTGAGTATTGAAACGTGATGGCTTCTTGTTTCGGCTTCGGACACACTGCCGGCCTGGCCCGCAACGGAACCAGGCAGACTAACTGATTTTTAAAAATGGAGGACCCCTATGAATATGGCCGACATGTTTGGCAAACTGAACGAGTTTCAGAAAAAAATGGAAGAGACCAGAGAACAGCTTCATCTCATTGAAGTAGAGGCGGAAGCCGGTGGCGGGATGGTGCGGGTGAAGGCCAACGGCAATCGCCAGATCACTTCCATCACTCTTGACAGGGATGTCATTGATCCGAATGATACGGAGATGCTGGAAGACCTGGTCATAGCCGGGGTCAACCAGGCCCTCAAAAAAGCGGACGAAGCCGCCCAGGAAAAAATGGGTGAAATTACACGGGGCATGATGCCCGGTGGGCTTGACCTTGGGAGCCTGGGCTTCAAGTAAGGCGTAATATATTATCAGGCAAGGACCTAATGCAACTTATATCAGAAACGCTTGAACAGGCTGTCGAGCAGCTTGCCCGCTTGCCGGGGATGGGTAGAAAATCCGCCCAACGTATTGCCATGCATCTTCTCAAGCAGAACGACGAGCAGGTATACCGGCTTTCCCGCGCCATCTCCGAACTGAAAAAGAACATACAATACTGTTCCGTCTGTTTTAACATCACGGATCAGGATCCGTGTCCGATTTGCACCTCGGAAAAACGAAATACCGGTGTTGTATGTGTGGTCGAGGAGCCGAAAGACGTCTATGTGATCGAACGGACCAAGGAATTCGGCGGCCGTTATCATGTCTTGGGCGGAGTGATATCACCTCTGCAGAATATTGGTCCAAATGAATTGCGAATCAATGAACTGGTAGGGAGAATACGAGACGGTGAAGGGATTCAGGAGTTAATACTCGCTCTGAATCCGGATGCGGAAGGCGAGGCCACCGGCTATTACATCAATAAGTTGGCTCATCCCATGGGTGTGAATGTCACACGTATCGCGCACGGGATTCCGATGGGAACCGATCTGGAGTTTATTGACGACGCCACGCTGACGCGTGCTTTTGCGGGACGCCGCACTTTTTAAACTCCCGGTCTTTGACTGCCGGAGACACCGACCCCCGGACTGCCGGACTTATCGACTCCCCGACTCGCTGACTTACCGACTTGTCGACTCCCCGGCTTACCGAGAATAAAAAGGCGGACCCAGGAAAAGGGACCGCCTTTGATGCACGTCTTCTGTTTTAACCGGAGTTCATTCACAGCCATCGAGCCTTTTCCGACGGAGAGACCGGAGGTTACTGCCGGCGAGCGTCAGAACTGCTGAATGTCGAATCGGTGGAATCCGGCTTCACCAATCAGAAATAAAACTGGAACTGCATCATTACCACATGAGTCAGGTCGTCAAAGTCGACGGAATCGCTTTCCAATGTCCTGAGGCTGTAGGCCAGCATGATCCGGTTGTGAGTAAACCGGCCGCCCTGCAAGGCGCTCAGACTGTAGGAGCCTCCCAGGGTTGCAAATACCTGGGCTGTGGAGTCCATATCGCCACCGTCATTATACCAGTATTCGCCCATGGCATACAATTCGATGTGGGGCTTCACCAGAATACCGCCGAACAGTGACGCGCCGATGTAATTCTGTGCTCCAAAAGGCTCGACATCCTGGTAGCTGATCCCGATAATATCTGTTTTCAGACGGACGGGCTGGTCCCCGGGCTGCGGTCCCCAGTAGGCGTTTGCGGAATAAGAGAAGTAGTTACGTCCGACACCGCCGATAGCCGTGAGGTCGTTCTTGGAGGTGTTGGCGCTTGCAAACACTCCGAGCTCCAGGGCATCGCGTCCGGACGGCCAGTGGGTCGCCGAGCCGCTGAATGCAAAGCCATCGGTTTCAATACCGCCGTCCACCGGGTTGTGACTGATGCCCCTGCCGAAATTGAGGGCGTTATGGCCGTTGTGCAGAAACGCCCGCACTTCCCATTGGGGATTGCTCCAAAGTGCTTCCACTCCATAGTCGCGGCCATCTGCTCCGATCGTCATACGGGCCCACATATCTGAAATGGCGGGCCTGTCGATCGCGTCGATGGCGGCATGACCGGTCCTTGCATACGCCCGGGGCTGGGTGCCCACAAATCGTCCGGTGCGGAGGGTGAGGTTGTCATTCAAATAATACTCACCCCTCAGGTCCAGCCATCTTGCAGAGGCACCCGACCCTTCCATTTGCATGAACAGGCCGAGGCGATCCGAAATATCCACAAGCAGCCGCAGTCTCATGCGACGGACTCCGAACCCGACCCTGTCCACATCATCTGAAGTGTAGGTTACCCTCGGCTGCAGGGTTCCGCTGATTCTCAACGAAATATCATCACTCACCGTCCGTACAATGCCGTTGTCGCTCTCCTGTCCAAATGCCTTTCCGGGCATCATCATCAACAGTGCAAAACCAGACACAAGCAGTAAACATCTGACCGTACTCATAAGCTTCACGTTTTAATAGTTTACGATTCCCCTGCCAGCAAGGCAGGCTTCCCCTCATATTTCACAATAAATTAATGTGATACTACCACATATACTATTGATAAATCATAAAGTATATATGAACAGCGGCTGGAATCAGAAAAGGCGGGTCTGGGTCGTGTCTCTCTTTTCGGCCTGTTCTATCCGTGGGCGGGCATGCTGTCCGCGGTATATCGGGAGCATTTCCGGAGCAAACTTACGGTCAAACATCCTGCGGGCAAAACCCTGCAGCGCTTTTTGTCCGTTGTTTGTGATGGCCAGCATGCCGCTGTCATACTCCTGCAGAAAGCCGAACTGGCGAAGGTCATTGACGATCAGGAAGGAGAGCTGGGGAATAAAGCCGGTTTGTGACTCGATGTGACTCCGGTGGTTGTTGTCGTCCGGCGGATAGACCGCCATACCCAGAATATTGAATTCCACCTCGGTAAGAGGATAACCGGCGGAGTCTTTGGTCAGCAGCTTGTCCCAGGCACTCTGGCTGTAGTGCAAGCCGAACCAGAACTTGGCCTCTTTGACCAGTTTTCTGGACAGCGCACAGGCAAAATACTCTCCGGAGGATGCTTTTTGGGGTTCGCCACGCGAGCGGTACATGCCCACCAGAGATGCCAGGTCCAGCATCTGCAGATTGGGCGGATACATAAAAAAGTCATCTGACTTTTTTTGCATGGCTACCTCACTACCCGACTTTTTGTTTGATGAGATCCAGAACGGCTCCCATATCCATCGACTCGGGGTCTTTTCCTTTTGGGATACTGATGTTCTTTTTTCCGTATTTAATATACGGACCATAGCGTCCGGTCATAATCTGGATTTTTTCACCATGTTCGGGATGCTCCCCCATATCCTTGATGACCGAAGAGGTGGCTCTGCCCTTTTTCATCGATTTCTGCTTGAGCAGCTCCACGGCCCTGCCAAGTTCGACGTCAAGAACATTGTCGGTGGCCGTCAACGACTGAAATACCCCGTCGTGCACCACATAGGGACCAAACCGTCCAATTCCCGCCTTGACCTCCTTCCCGGTTTCCGGATGTTCGCCCAATGACCGGGGCAGGGACAGCAACCTGACCGCCGTATCAAAATCTACCTCTTCCGGTTTCATTCCTTTCAGCAGTGATACCCGCTTGGGTTTGGGGGCGGCCCCTTTTTTCTTTTTATCACCGCCCTCCGGAGTTTCACCAAGCTGGACATACGGCCCGAAACGACCGGAAAGCACAAAAATCTCTTCTCCGGTTTCCGGATGCTTTCCAAGAGATTCCGGCCCTTTTTTACTCTGTGAAACCAGCTCCTGCAACTTCTCAACCGTTATATCGCTGGGAGCGAGGCTTTCCGGTATAGAGCTCATCACCTCTTCCCCGTCCTCGCTTTTCTTCTGGACGTAGGGGCCGAAACGACCAAGGAACACCTTCATGCCATTCAGTCCATCCACCGGCAAATCAATATGACGAGCCTCCTGCGGATCTATCTTGGACTCCTGATTCTCGACCATCGTCTTCAACCCTTTCTCCCCTTCATAATAAGATTTCAAATATTGAAGCCGGTTCTCCTTGCCTGTGGCGATGTCATCGAGTCGCTGCTCCATTTCGGAGGTAAACTGCTCATCCACCAGATCGGAAAAATACTTCTCCAGCAGTTCGGTTACAGCAAATGCGGTAAACGTCGGCACTAGAGCATTTCCCTCTTTTCTCACATAATCCCGTTCCATAATGGTGCCAATAATGGTGGCATACGTACTGGGCCGCCCTACACCATCCTTCTCGAGCTGCTTCACCAGGCTGGCTTCCGTAAAACGGGCGGGGGGCTTGGTCTCATGCTCAAGCGGTTTCACCTCCCTGCAGACAACCTCCTGATCCTGCTGCAATTCCGGCAGTACGGACTCGCGGTCCTCCAATGTCACATCCGGATCATCACTCCCTTCAACATAGGCGCGAAAAAAACCGGGGAAGAGGATTTTCTTGCCACCGGCCTTGAATATTGCCTTTGACTGATCCGATTCGGCCAGAATTTGCACATTGGTGAATTCCATCCGGGCTTCGGCCATTTGCGTAGCCATGGTACGCTTCCAGATCAGGTCATACAGTTTTGCTTCCCGGCCGCTCAAAACCGTATCCGATGGTGTGCGAAATGAGCTTCCCGCCGGACGTATCGCCTCGTGGGCCTCCTGGGCTCCTTTTGACTTGCCGGCGTATTTACGAACGCCATCACTCAGATACTCCTTGCCGTACATGCGCTCAACAGCCGACCTGGCCGCTTCCACCGCCTGATTAGAAAGATTGGTCGAATCGGTACGCATGTAGGTGATGTACCCCTCCTCATACAGCTTTTGCGCTATGCGCATGGTATCGCGAGCGGAGTACCCAAACTTTCTGTTCGCTTCCTGCTGCAGGGTAGATGTGATAAACGGAGGAGCCGGCGATTTTTTTTGCGGACGTTTCTCAATGGACTGAACATGCCATCTGCCGGCAAGCAGCTCTTCCCGAAGTCCTTCGGCCTCCTCCTTGCCAAGCAGTGTCACTTTGCCGGGGTTTTTCAGTTTTCCCGTAGCTTCACTAAAATCCTTGCCCCCGGCCAGGCGCTTGTCATTCAGATGGGTCATTTCCGCTTCAAACTTCCGGGCGCCGGCCTCATCCGAAGTTTTCAAAACGGCCTTGAGGTCCCAGTAGCTCCCGCTGCGAAATCGCATCCGCTCCCGTTCCCGGTTCACCAGAAGCTGCACGGCGACCGACTGCACGCGTCCGGCCGACAAACCCGGACCAATTTTCTTCCACAGCAGGGGCGAAATGGTATATCCGGCCAAACGGTCGATAATTCTCCGGGCCTCCTGGGCATGAACCAGGTTCATGTTGATCTCCCGAAAGTCCTTCAGCGCCTGCTCGATGGCCTCCTGTGTTATTTCGTGGAAAACCATGCGCTTGACGGGAATTCGGGGGTTGAGCTCATCCATTATGTGCCATGATATTCCTTCACCTTCACGGTCTTCGTCCGTAGCCAGAATCAGCTCATCAGCCTCCTTGATCAGCTTCTTGAGCCGGGTGACGGTTTTCTTTTTCTGGGGTGAAATGACATACAACGGCTCATAGTCGTTGTCAACGTCAATCCCGAGTGTCGCCCACTTGTTTTTTTTCAGCTTTGCAGGTATCTCCCTGGCCGATGCCGGCAGATCGCGGATGTGGCCGTTGCAGGAATCCACGGTAATGGATTTCGGCAAAAACTTCTTGATGGTTTTTGCTTTGGTAGGTGACTCGACAATGATAAGCGATTTCATGCGCGATTATTTAAGAATTAGAAACAGCTTTCCAGAATACAGAAATCTGCAGACAAATAAATCAGCCAACTTCTCCATGATGGACTCGGAAGAGAGCCGCATCCCCGCATGCCGGCGCACCGCTTGTGGTCACCCGATAACAGCCTGCTCTGCTCAGGACTGAATTTCATCGATTGTCCGCAGCACTTCGGCGGCATGGTCTGCCGTATCGATCTTTTCGATCACGGCCTGAACGGTTCCGTCTGTATCTATAAAATACGCCGAGCGGGACGGACCTGTAAACGTCTTGCCATACATTTTCTTCTCGACAAGAGAATCGGTTGCCCGGGCAAACCGGTGCTCGGGATCGGAGGCAAGAAGATAGTTAATTCCCAGTTTTTCAGCGTAGTTTTTGTGGGATCGGCAGGTGTCTTTACTGATAGCAATCAACCGGTACCCCTTCTGGGCGATACTCGCTGCCTTTTCCGCAAGACTGCTGTTCTGCCGATCACAACCGCTGGTGTTGTTTTTCATGTAGACCGATACGACCACCGGCCTGTCCAGCAAATCGGAAAAAGCGACACTTTTCTGCTGCTCTCCATCCAGAATTTCAATGGTGAAAGAGGTATCCAGCTTCTCTCCTTTTTTAATCATCTCGTTTTATGGTTTGGCGTGACTGTTTCAAACGGTTACTCCGATCATATCCAATCATCTAAAACCATTGAATCGTTCCTGTCCGGCTTTTTCTACTCAGCGCTGCAATGTTTTCTTTGCGCATTCATAGATATCGAATATGCCCGCATCCGTCACAGAATAATACACGTACCGGCCCTCCTTCCGAAATGTTATTATCCCGTTTTTCCGTAACAACGACAGATGCTTGGACACATTGGCCTGACATGCTCCGGTTGCCTCTACCAGACCGTTTACAGACTGCTCCTTCGATCTGAGTGCAAACAAAAGCCGCAGCCTCATCGGCTCCGCCATCAACTTCAGACGGGCAGCTACATCCTCAAACATACTGCTGTCATCATTAAGACTTGAACTGCTCATAATCCTTACAATCTAAATTTCTGTTTCTCCAATGATCAATCAGCCGGCAACTCCGCTCCTGATTACAATAATTAAAAAATACTAACAAAACCAGCCTGACAAGAGCTGCGTTGCCGCCGGAACTACAGCAATGATTGTGCCGAATACTCATTATTTATCATTGCAACAGGTTTTCGTGTGCGGTTTCCCTCTCAGTTGTGTACTTTACATCCATTCCTTCCACCGATTTTTTCTACGGATCAGAACAACCGCCTATGTCCGATGCATCGACATATACCCTCAGCCCATCCGGCCAGAACCGGACTCAAACCGAGCAGGAGATCAGAAAAGCCTGTGACCTCATGGATCAAATCTACCAGGATGGGCACTATCCGAAAATGACAGTGTCTCGGTCATGGTCGAAACACAACCCTGTGATCGCCGGCGAGTTTGCAAAACCGCACGTTTACCGCTGGTACCTTCAGCGTGAACTCGCAAAGATGTTGAGCACCGGTGCCGAGATCACCATCTCTTCATCAAGAAAGGCCGTCTCCCTGAACGACCCCGCATTGCTGGATGCACTTGATGAAGATCACTGGGACTTCACCCAGAAGAAGCTGTTCCTGTTTCCCGCAGAACGGATCGACCTCTCGCTCGACCGCCTGGAGCACTATACCGGAACACCGGCAAGCGACTTCCAGCGGTACATCATGTTCACCAACTACGACATGCATGTGGAGGTATTCAAGTCACGCTTCCCGGACTGCACGAAACCTGGAAGAAAAGTCCAGATGCCGGCCTATCACCACAAGCTGGAAAGCAATCTGGGCCTGACGCTCATCAACATCGGGGTCGGCCCCTCCAACGCGAAAACCATCACCGATCACATTGCCGTACTGCGCCCGGATGCCATGATCATGGTCGGCCATTGCGGCGGACTCCGCAACCATCAGGAGATCGGCGACTTCGTACTCGCTTCCGGATATATGCGCGCCGACGGGGTGCTCGACAGTAGTATGCCGAAAAATGTCCCCATCACCCCCAATTACCTGTTGAACCACCATCTCCAGACCGTCCTTGACGATGAAAAAATGACCTACCGCACCGGTACGGTGTACACCATCGACAACCGGAACTGGGAGTTCATGAAACAGAGGGTCGTGAACGAAATACATGTCAGCCGGAGCATCGCCATCGACATGGAGTCGGCCACCGTGGCTACCAACGGGTTCCGCTACCGGATTCCCAATGCCACGCTGCTGTGCGTAAGTGATAAACCCCTGCACGGCAAACCCAAACTGGGGGAGTCGGCACAATCTTTCTACCAGAACTCGAAGGAGCGTCACCTCAATATCGTCATCAAAGCCATTGAGCTCTCCAAGGACTTTTTCCCCGGCGGAATGCCCAATGCCAGTATCCGTGCCCTGGATGAACCGCTTATGGGTGGGGGGGGATGACCTTCTGCCATGTTTTCCGAGCAGAACCGCCTCTCACCTGGCTGATACCCGTAAACCGACCTGTCGATGCCTTCCCAACCCGTCTGCCGTATCGTCTCCGCTGAAGATATCCTCCCGCTTCGGGCACGGGAACTCAGATCGGGCAAGCCTGCCGACTCGGCCGCATTTCCCGAAGACACCTTTCCGGACACCCTTCATTTCGCCGCTTATATCGATGGTACGATCGCCGGCTGCCTCACCCTGATCCCTCGAAACACACCGCACCCCGCCTGGCAACTGCGGGGGATGGCTACCGATAGCCCATTCCAGCGCATGGGCATAGGCTCCTCGCTGCTCACCTTTGCCGAAACACACCTGCGCTCGAAACAGAACCCGCTGCATATCTGGTGCAATGCCCGGGTCGCCGCCGTACCCTTTTACAAAAAGTCGGGCTATCGTGTTATATCACAGGGGTTTATCATCCAGGACATCGGACTCCATTACAAAATGGAGAAAATAATCCTGTAAGGATTGCCCTGCGGCCAACTCTAATGTACGACAACTCCGGGGAATCAGCCGCCAGCTTCACGGTGTTCGAATCCCTTGCCGATTCCGGAGCATCAGATAGTGCGTTTTCGTTTTTTCTGGTGCTTCCCACCGTTGTCACTGCACGATCCGGTTTTGAGTTTCTTGTCCCGTTCATTATTGCAGCATATTACGGTGTATCTGCCCGCCGGGCATCAGGATGGTCTTACTATACATGACAGCCGTCTTTGAGTTATCACCAAATTACCTGAAATCTGCCGCTATATAACACCCCGAGAGCCTTTTCCCTTGCCAATAGCTTTATTCCCGCTATCATCGTTTACACCATATGTCGACCGATTTATACAAGCGCACCCGCATGGTCAGGGATCTTGCGGAAGACGAACAGCCCCGGGAGCGACTCATCCGCCTGGGGGCCGATAATCTGACGGATGCCGAACTGGTGGCCATTTTGCTGCGCTCCGGCAGCAGAAAACAGAATGTCGTGGACACCAGCCGGCAGATACTGAGCCGGTTCGGGGGCTTGCACAAGCTGGTGAGAAGAAGCTGGCGGGAGTTACGTGTGATCGACGGCATTGCGGATGTAAAGGCAATTACCCTCGAAGCCGCTTTCGAACTATCCCGGCGCCTGCAATCCGGCCAGAACGGGAAGCCCGTCTTTTTCCGGACGCCGGAGGATGTGGCTGCATTTTTTGGTCCACGGCTTCGGGATCTTCAGACCGAACAGTTTCTTGTGGTATTTCTGAACGCCGCCAAAGCGGTTACCGGGCATCAGGTAATCAGCAAAGGTGGGAAAACGGCTACCATTGTCGATCCGGCCGAGGTTATGAGGCAGGCCATCATGAATGAGGCAAACAGTATCATCATAGTCCACAATCATCCCTCGGCAAACCGGAAAGCTTCCCGGGCCGATATCGCCATAACGAAAAAGCTGATGCAGGCCGGGGAGATGCTGGACATAACCCTGGATGACCATGTGATTATCGCCGGCCGAGACTATCTGAGTCTTCGCACGGAAGGGTTGATGGGCTGAGGATCGATAGTTGAGGATCGATGGCTGAAGCATAATGGCTGCGGGCTGAGAGTCAATGGCTGAAGGTTGATGGTTACACGATGATGGGTTGATAATCGCTTATGCCGCCATTAGAAATACGGGCGTAGCTCTCTGAAAGCTCGTATATTGGGCTCCTCAATTATAACACAACAGGACTATGTACGAGTATCTCGAGGAACTGATAAGAAACGCGCTTAAAAAGATTGCGCCGGAACTGGATAACCCTGAAATCACCATTGAAAAACCGAGGGTTCCCGAACACGGGGATGCCTCCACGAATGTTGCTCTTGCGCTTGCAAAAACACTGAAAAACAACCCGCGTGAGATAGCCCGACAGCTGGCCGGCCATATCGATGCCGCATCAGGCTACATTGAGAGTGTGGAAATAGCCGGACCCGGTTTTATCAATTTCCGGTTTTCTTCCGACTGGCTCTCAGAGAGGCTGACCGATGCGCATCGTGCTGGCAAAACCTTCGGACAAAGTGACCATCAGGCAGGAAAAAAGATTCAGGTGGAATTTGTAAGCGCCAATCCTACCGGCCCCCTCACTGTCGGCCACGGCCGGAATGCCGTGCTTGGGGACACTATTGCGCGCGTACTGGAATGGACCGGAGCGGATGTCCAGCGCGAGTATTACTTCAACAACGCCGGCCGCCAAATGCGTGTGCTGGCCGAAAGTGTGCACGCCCGCTACCTGCAAGAGCTTGGAAAAGACGCTCCGTTTCCGGAAGGGGGTTATGAAGGGACCTACATCACGGAAATAGCCAAAAACGTGCGAAAAACACATGGCGACTCGCTCACCGATCCGAAGCACCTGTCTGTGTTTGGCAAGGCCGCCGAGGAAGAAATCTTCATGGATATCCAGAAGACCCTCGAGCGGATGAATATCACCATGGACTCCTTTTTCAACGAAAACACGCTGTATGAAGACGGATCGATCGAACGGGTAGTGTCACAGCTTCGGGAAAAAGGGCTTATATACGAACAGGACGGTGCCACCTGGTTTAAAACCACCTCCTTTGGAAAAGACAAGGATACGGTTCTCATCAAGAGCAGCGGCGAGCCGACCTACCGCCTGCCCGACATCGCCTACCACATCAACAAACTCGAACGTGGTTTCGACCTGGCCATCGACATATTCGGTGCCGATCATATAGCCACCTATCCCGACGTAATTTCGGCGGTTCAGGCATGCGGCCACGACAGCAGCCGGATCGATGTAGTAGTCTATCAATTCGTTACGATTGTCAAGGACGGCAAGCCTTTCAAGATGAGCACACGCAAAGCCAACTTTGTGACACTCGACGAACTGATGGATGAAGTGGGAGCGGATGTCACCCGGTTTTTTTTCCTGATGAGAGCGCCGGGAACCCATCTCGAGTTCGACATCGATGAGGCCCGGCAAGCCGGGGAGAAAAACCCGGTGTACTATCTGCAATACGCCCATGCCCGGATTCAAAGCATCATGAACAAGGTCAGGGACACCTATTCTTTCGACAGTAAAACACCGGATTTCAGCCTGCTGACTCACGAAGCGGAAGCCACTCTCACAAAACGTTTACTGGAGTTTCCGGAAGTGATTGTGGTTACGGCCTCACTGCGGGAGCCTCACAAACTGATCGGCTACCTCAACGACCTGGCAACGGCTTTCCATAAATTCTATCACGATTGCAGAATTCTCGGAGAGGACGAGGAGCTGGCTTTTGCGCGGACTGAGTTGCTCACCGTTACCGCCAACGTACTGGCAAACGGCCTCGGAATACTAGGCATCTCGGCCCCCGAAAAAATGTAACTCCGCAAGATCAAGACGGTCATTGCCATCCCGAACGGTGGGCGGCACCTATTTCTGGTAGCCCGATCGTGGCATATCCAGCCGGTTACGGGACCATTCATACGCCTCGTTGAGAGAGAACACCGTCTTGTGCTTCACCCCCGAACCGATACGTGACTTTTGCCACCACATTAGCATGGTGAGGTAAAGCCGCATGACAGGGGAGGAAACCACCATGGCGGTACCGGCAAGATCGTGGCTGCCAGAATTTCCCAGCCAACGGATCAGCATCTCCCGAACCTCTCCCGAAAGATGATTCATCTCCCTCAAATCAATCACGAAACAGTATTCGTCGTCCCGCGACTGAAACATTTCGAGCCGCTGAAGGAACCGTTCCATATCCTCCCGTGACTCCTTTCCGGAAAATGTAATGATGACAATCGGCCAGCGATTATCATCGATATCAATAACTGCCATAGTTGATTAACTGAGCATGATTCCCCGTACAATGAATAATAAAGCACCGACAGTCCGGCGGTACGATTATCGCTAATAGTTGTCAGGATCAGTAACCTGACCTGCACGGGCGGGCATCCCTGATAATGTGTTTTTTTGATTGCAGAATGTTATACCTCGTTCGATCTGTCAAGATACGCCTTTTTGAACTACCAAAGAAACCGGGGCGCCCTTTTCGATTCCCAGCATCTGCTCGGCATTTCCCTTGTTTATGGCGATTTCCAACATACCGGAGCTGCCGACCAGGGCCAGTGGTTCGCCGTCAGGCACTTCGGAAAACGTTTTTGAAACCCGCTTCAGGATGGTGTTTCCGACATATATTTTGAATGCGTGGCCGTGCTCATACTCCCGGAGCATCGGTTCGGGGATATTAGAAACCAGATTTCCGTAGCGGTCGATATGCATGATCCAGCCCTGAATCCCCTCATCATCCGAAATAGGTTTCGCCCAGCGGTACTGGGTCAGTTCGGTAAACTTGTTGCCAAAGGATCCCATCGGCACACCGTTGGCCTTGTGAGCTGCCACCGGAGCGAAAATATCCCGGCCATGAAATGTGGGCGAAACTTCAGAACGCCAATACTCCGGGTTGGTAAGCTCCACCACCTGATGCTCTTCGCCCTCAATAACCAGCGAAAAAAGGCCGTTTTCGGGACCGACGAAAAATTGATCACGGACCTTCAAAAGCACCGGGCGGCGTTCACCTCCCACGCCGGGGTCCACGACTGCCAGATGTACGGTTCCCGGAGGGAAGAGAAAGGCTGCGTTCTTCAGCACCCATGCGCCGGCCATGATGTCCTGTGGTGGCAAATCATGGGATATATCGACCAGAGTGGCCCCCGGACAGATTCCCATAATCACAGCCTTCATGGCGCCGACATAATAATCCTGACATCCGAAATCGGTCGTCAGTGTAATAATCCGGCAAGGGTCCGGCATATCCGGTATTAACTGTAACTGTTGAGCATTACGGGCATAACCAGCATCAGCATGTCCTCATCGTCGTCCTGAACAGATGGACGGACGATGCCGGCCCGGTTGGGGGTGGAAAACTCGAACACCACTTCAGGATCATCGATATTATTGAGCACGTCCATGAGATAGCGGGCGTTAAACCCGATCTCCATCGGCTCGTCGGTATACTCGGAGGCAATATTCTCTTTCGCCTCACTGCTCATATCCAGATCCTCCGCAGAAATCACGATTTCGTCCGGTTTCATCTGCAGCCGGATTTGCCTGGTCGTCGAACTGGAGAACACCGCTACCCGCTTGACTGTTGCCAGCATCTGCTCGCGGTTGATTTTGAGTGTTTTGTCGTTCTCGCGGGGGATGACGGACTCGTATTTCGGATACTGTTCGTTGATCAGCCGGGTAATGACCATGGTATTGCCGGACTGGAAGCTCACATGCTCTTCGGTGACAACCATTTCACATTTGGATCCGTCAAGCGCCTTGGCCACCAGAGTCAGGGCCTTTTCCGGAACGATAAACGAAAGGGCGCTCGAAGCCGATATGTCGGTACGCACCAGGCGCACCAGGCGGTGTCCGTCGGTTGCCACGATTCGGCTCTCGTCCTCTCCGATATCAAAAAACACTCCCATCATGGCCGGCCTAAGGTCATCGCTTGAAACGGCAAAGCTGGTTTTTTTGATGGCGTCCTTGAGCCCCTTGGTATCAATTTTCATTTCACGGCCATTCTCCAGAGCCGGCATGTCCGGAAAGTCCTCGGATTTCTCTCCCGCCAGTTTGTAGGTCCCCTTGTCGGTGCGGAACCGGACCTGGGCTTTATCATCAACCTCAAACGTAACCGGTATATCCGGCAGCTGCCTCAGTGTTTCCAAAAGGCGGCGGGCAGGAATGGCGACCGCGCCCTCCCGGGACACATCCGCCTCAACATGCTCAATAATACTGACCTCCAAATCCGAAGCACTCAGTTTGACACGATTCTCCTCCGTCTCAAAAAGTACCGTTTCCAAAATGGGAAGAGTGGCCTTGTTGGGTACCGCACCGATCACCGCCGAAAGACTGCTTACCAGGTCGCCGCTTGTGACATTGAATTTCATAGAATTACCTGATCGTTGAAAATGGTTGATAAATACTCTATTTGTGCAAATGGTAAAGTACAAAAATCCGGATTTTATTCTAAGAAATAGTGATGGTTCATTCAATCACCAACTTTTCATTCCTTCAAAATTTTTTTTGACAACAATTCGTTATTTTCTCATTTACCGTAATCGTTACCCTGCCTATTTCAACCCTTTTGTTTTTATGGTCTTTCGGCCCGCAAGTGCGGCAATTCTGCTGATACTGCTTTCCTCCCCATCGCTTTCGCAGGGTTTTGAAGAAGCAAAGTACGGCGGCGACTTCCTCTCTGTCGGAAGCGGCGCCAGGCCCCTCGGTATGGGCGGCGCCTTCACTTCGGTGACCAACGATGTGTTGTCCGGCTACTGGAACCCCGCAGGGCTCACCGGTGTCGACAACTGGCAGTTCGCCTACATGCACTCGGAGCGCTTCGCCGGTGTGGTCGGCTACGACTATGGTGCGGTAGCGGTACCGGTTCAGGGATCCGGCGGTGTTGTAGCGCTCAGCTTCTTTCGTCAGGGGGTGGATGGCATCAAAAACACACTCCATGCATGGGATCCGGAACAAAACCGGCCACGATCCGATCCCGAAAGCTACATGACAGAGTTCAGTGCCTCCGATATAAGCCTGTTCCTATCCTACGCCAATAGCTTTTCAGACCGGTGGCACTGGGGCGTTACCGCCAAGGCGCTTCATTCACGGCTCGGGCCCTTCGCCAATGCCTGGGGATACAGTCTGGATGCAGGTATTCAGTTGCGGGGCGACCGGTACCGTTTTGGCGTCAACCTCCAGAATATCACCACTCTCATGAAGTTCTGGAATGTCAACCAGAGCGAGCTCGAGGGGCTCGAATCCTTTATCAACCCGCAGACCGGTAAGCCCGAAACACTTCCCGAAGGCACCAACGAATATGTAAAACCGTCCGTGAAAATCGGCGGAAGCCGCCTATTTGATTTCGGAGACATCACACTGCTGACCGCCATCGATACCGATATCCTGTTTGAGGGGCGCCGGACCTACTATCTCAATGTCGGGGATGTCAGCTTCGAACCCCACGCCGGCGCGGAACTGGGCTACAAGGATCTGATTTTTCTTCGGGCAGGTGTTACCGATATCCATTTTGATGACCGCAACAACCTTTATATCGCACCCACACTGGGAGCCGGCTTTAGAGTAGGCGCGTTTATGTTTGACTACGGATTCAGCAGCTTTGCCGGCATGACTTCCGACCTGGGTTTTACACACCGAATTTCTCTGCAGGTAATGTTATAGCGATTGGCTTTTTGTCACTTTAATTAACCGGTTTTCCCAAATACAGATTCCCTGTGACGACTCCATTGACGGTAATACTGACCGGCCCTACCGCCACCGGGAAAACCGACCTTGCCCTCTCGATTGCCCGCTACCTGGACACTCCCGTCGTTTCCGCCGACTCACGCCAATGTTACAGATACCTCAACATCGGCACAGCCAAGCCGCCTCCTGCTGTGCTTGAAGAGATCCCCCATTACTATATTTCCGTTCTGGATCCGGAAGAAACCGGCACAGCGGCGGATTTCGCGGAAAAAGCCATTAGCTGGAAATCTGATCTGGACAATCAGAAACGGTCCATGCTGGTCGCCGGCGGAAGCACTCTCTACATTGAGAGCCTGATACGTCCGCTCGACCCGCTCCCGCCAAAAAGTGACGCCAATATCCGGGAATTGGAGTATCTGGCCGAGAAAAATGGCCTGAAAGAGATCCACAGAAAACTGCAGGAAGTGGACCCCGATTACGCACAACGTCTCGACGGACTCAATCCCCACCGAATGTTCCGGGCACTGGATGTCTGGATGCAGACTGGTATTCCTTTCAGCCGGCTTCATCAGAATCGGGACCTGGCCGTCCCGGACAACATGCTGGTTTTCTGCCTTGACCGGGACAGGGCGGAGCTGCACGAACGCATCAACACCCGCGTCGATCAAATGTTTGAGGCTGGTTTGATGGATGAGGTCAGATCACTGCTTGAAATGGGCTACGACCCATCCCTCCCGTCACTACGTACCGTCGGGTACAGAGAGTGCATCGAGTGTCTGGTGCATCAGCGAATTACACCGGTGGAAGCCAGAGAGCAGATCAAGGCCCATACGCGGCAGTATGCCCGGCGTCAACTTACCTGGTTTCGGCGATGGAAAGGCGTGCAGTGGCTTAACCAGTCCGATAGAACCGGAAAAAGCATCCGGGAAGAGGTGATCCAGGCCATGAAACAATTGGCAGATCACACATAAAGGCTTTACCTTTAAGATTTCGACTCACCACCCCTAAACAATGGCACCATGCAGGTAGAGATTGTCATCACTCTCCGGGAATCGATCCTGGACCCCAAGGGAAAAGCCTCCCACCACGCTCTGGAAAACCTTGGATTCAAAGATATCGCCGGCGTGCGGATCGGAAAATTCGTGCAGCTTGATGTAGACACGGACGATCCCGAGAAAGCTCGTGAAATCGCCGGTCAGGCATGTGAGAAATTGCTTGCCAATACCGTGATGGAGAATTATGAAATTCGGCTGCCCGATAATGCCTGAAGCCGTTTCCTTCCGCCACCCTCAGTAAATCCATGCCCTAATGAAATTTGGAGTTCTTGTATTTCCCGGATCCAACTGTGATCATGACGCCTATCACGCCCTGAAACATGTTCATGGTATTGAAACAAAATTTATCTGGCACAAGGAAACCTCGCTGGGTGATGTCGATGCCGTGATCGTCCCGGGAGGTTTTTCCTACGGCGACTACCTTCGAAGCGGAGCCATCGCCAGGTTTTCACCCGTGATGGAGGCGGTTTCCGGTTTTGCGAATAAAGGCGGACCCGTACTCGGGATCTGTAATGGTTTTCAGATACTGCTTGAAGCCCGGCTGCTGCCCGGCACCCTGATGGCAAACGAACACCTTCGCTTTTCCTGCAAATATGTGTACCTGAGCTGTGAAAACCGGGACACCCCCTTCACCGGAAACATCCCGGAAAACAGGTTGCTGCACATCCCCATCGCCCATGGCGACGGAAACTATTTCGCTGAGGATGAGGTCCTCAAACGGCTTGAGGATCAAAACCAGATCGTTTTCCGTTACTGCGATGCATCCGGCGAAAGGACCCGAATAGCAAACCCCAACGGATCGATAGCACATATTGCCGGAATATGCAACGAAAAGAGAAATGTGGTCGGTATGATGCCGCACCCCGAACGCGCCGTGGAATCACATATCGGGTCGGATGACGGGCGCTATATCTTCGATTCCGCGATTTCATACCTGTCCGCCCTGGTGTAACCCATGAATGTTGCGCTGTTCAAAACTATTGTCAATACACCGGGAGTTTCGGGATTTGAGGATCCTATCCGCTCGGTCATTGCCGGGCATCTTCAGGATGCGGCCGACCGGATCTCCACCGATTCCATGGGCAACCTTATCGCCACCAGGGGCAGCGGTGACAAACAACTCATGTTCGCTGCACACATGGATGAAATAGGTCTGATCAGCACCTATGTGGACGAGCAGGGATTCATCAGGTTTCACACCCTCGGCGGCTTTGATGTCAAGACACTC
The DNA here is from genome assembly GCA_029688905.1 of Balneolales bacterium ANBcel1. Classification (NCBI taxonomy): domain Bacteria; kingdom Pseudomonadati; phylum Balneolota; class Balneolia; order Balneolales; species Balneolales bacterium ANBcel1. The sequence goes on from JARULB010000003.1 coordinate 298,148, forward strand.
TTCGCACAGCGCGTAACCGTTCTGGGAAAGAAACATCTGCCCGGTGTGATCGGCGGGAAACCTTCTCATGTTTTGACTCCGGAGGAAAAAAAGAAAGCACCCGTATTGGATGATCTCTTTATTGATGTGGGTTTGCCATTGGATAAGGTCAGGGAGCTTGTCCCGATAGGAACGCCGATTGTCCGCGACCGATCCTGTATTGAAATGGGCGAACTTGTCACCGGAAAGTCACTCGATAACCGCATCTCCGTCTATGCGCTGATGGAAGCGTTAAAAGCGTGCACCATACCCGCTGAGTATACACTGCATGCCGTGTTCACGGTACAGGAAGAGGTGGGCCTGCGTGGAGTTCGGGTGGCGGCAGAATCCCTGAAACCCGATATCGGTATCGCCATGGACATCACCATCGCGAATGACATTCCCGGTGTGGCGGCACAGAAAAAGATCACCGAATCGGGGAAGGGGCCGGCGGTCAAAATCATGGACGGCAGCGTAATTTCCACCCCGGAGCTTGTCCGCTTTATTGAAAGGACGGCACAGGACCATGACATCCCACTGCAACGGGAAATTCTTACTTCCGGCGGAACAGACACCCCGGCCATGCAATATCTTACCGGAGGCGGGGCCAGGGTTAGCTGTATCTCCGTGCCTGCCCGCTATATCCACAGTACGGTAGAGGCGGCGTCAAAACAGGATATCGATCATGCTGTAGCGCTTGCTGTTGCCCTTATTTCAACGATCGACAGATTTCAACCAACCCCCTGATATCCCCGCAGGCTGACTGCCCCCGGCGTTACCGCGGCATCAGACCGAATAATTCCGCTTATCATCCATAGCAATCCATCGGGAATGGAACAGAAGACACTCCAAAAGCTGCACTGCAGTAACCTGGTAAAACGCTACAAAAAGCGAACGGTGGTAGATCATGTCTCCATTTCGGTGAATCAGTCAGAGATCGTTGGCTTGCTTGGTCCCAACGGAGCCGGTAAAACCACCTCTTTTTACATGGTGGTAGGCCTCGTAAAACCTGAAAAAGGGAATATTTTTCTGAACGACACACGCATCACCTCCCTGCCCATGTACAAACGAGCAAGGCTGGGCATCGGCTACCTTTCGCAGGAAGCCAGTGTTTTCCGGAATCTGACCGTCCGTGAGAACCTGGAGTCCATTCTTGAGTTTTACCATCTCAGCAAAGCCGAACGGCGGGAACGTGCCGATGAATTGATTGAGGAATTCAATCTTCAGGCGGTCGTCAACAACAAGGGGTTCAATCTCTCCGGCGGTGAACGGCGGCGCACCGAAATTGCCCGCGCAATGGTAACCAATCCCGATTTTATCCTACTGGATGAACCGTTTGCCGGGGTGGATCCCATCGCTGTGGAAGACATACAGCAAATTATTTCACGTCTCAAGACCAAGAATATCGGAATTCTGATCACCGATCATAATGTTCATGAAACGTTGGCTATCACCGACCGTGCGTATCTGATGTTTGAAGGGCGAATACTGAAAGAGGGCTCGTCCGACTTTCTGGCCGAGGATAAAGAGGCACGAAAACTGTATCTTGGAGAGCAATTCCGGCTTGACCGGTACAACTACGAATAACCTGTTTCCAACTTATGACTGTAGAAGAAGTTACTGTTCAGGAGCTAAAAAAAATCCAGGACGAAAACCAACCAGTCCATCTGGTGGATGTACGACAAAAGTACGAAAAAGACCTGGTGGATATTGGCGGGGACCTGATCCCGCTCGGGCAGCTTTCCAGCCGAATGGAAGAGCTCGAACCATACAAGGAGAAACCGATAATCGTCTATTGCCGCAGTGGAGCCCGCAGCGCGGAGGCGTGCCGGACA